>NZ_JBSGBQ010000009.1:0-351523 GCF_053601335.1 Amycolatopsis sp. NPDC004747
GCGCGGCGGGTCACCGCACGGCCTCGGTGGCCGACGCCGAGCCATCCACGCCCACCACGATCGGCCGGGTTTCGGAACCCGCCTTACCACTCACGACCAGCCGCGGCAGGACGAAGCGAAGGAGACGAGGATTGACCGCGGAAGCGCTGCGCCCGGAGCCGGCCGGGCACCGGCGGGGGCCCGACCTCCGCCGCGTCGAGATCGTGCCGATCTCCGCTCTGAAGGTGAGCGGTTCGCCGCGATCGGGCGGTGTCGACATGGCGCACGTCCGCGCGCTCGCCGGCACGGACGCGCCCCTGCCGCCGATCGTCGTGCACCGCCGGAGCAACCGGGTGATCGACGGCATGCACCGGCTGCGCGCGGCGGTGCTGCGCGGACGGCGGGAAATCGAAGTGTGCTTTTTCGACGGATCCGAAACCGACGCGTTCATCGCCGGGGTCGAGGCCAATGTCACCCATGGGTTGCCGCTTTCTCTCGCCGAGCGTGAAGCCGCCGCCGTGCGCATTCTCGCGTTGCGGCCGCAGTTGTCCGATCGCGCGATCGCCGCCGCTGCCGGTCTGTCGGCCAGAACGGTGGGACTTCTCCGTTCGCGTTCAACTGCCGGAAATTCCCAATCGCACGAACGGATCGGGCGGGACGGCCGGATCCGTCCATTGGACGCCGCCGCCGGGCGGCGGCGTGCGTACGAGTGCCTCCAGGCCCGGCCGGATGCGTCGTTGCGGGAAATCGCCCGGGAGGCCGGAGTCGCGATCGGGACGGCCCGCGATGTGCGCGCCAGGGTGCAACGCGGAGAAAACCCGCTGCCGCCCAAATTGCGCGGGCGAACCGGCCCGGCGGCGGGAAAAGCGGTTCCGACGGCACCGGTCGGGCCGCCGGATCCGTCGGCGGCGCTGCAGACCCTCGGCAAGGATCCCGCCTTGCGGTTCAGCGAGCGGGGCCGCGAGCTGGTGCGGTGGCTGACCGCGCACGCCGCTTTCCCGGCCGACCTGCCGGCCTTGCTGGACAGCGTCCCCCCGCACTGCGCGGAGGCGGTCGCGGCGGTGGCCGCGGCACACGCGCGGAGGTGGCACGCCGTCGCCGAGGAACTGCGGCGGCGCTGAGGCGGCTTCACGTCGCGGCGGTGAGCCGGCCGGTGCGGACCTGGTGCCGGATGGAGCCGACCAGGGCGAAGTGGGCCACCGCAAGCCAGCCGAAGCCGACCAGGCACTCGAGGCCGAGGTGGGCCAGGAAGGGCCCCGGCAGGGGAGTGCCGGCCACGGCCGCGCGGACCGCGGGCAGCCCGTTGCTCACCGGCATCAGGTGCAGCGGGAAACGCCACACGGGGTTTTGCGGCACCGCGGTGTTCACGCCGGTGCCGGCCAGCAGCACGATCGTCAGCGTGCTGGTGAGGAACGTGCGCGCTTCGGGCCACCGGATGCTCAGCCCCGAGACCGCCAGTGCCATGGCGTAGGTGGACAGGGTGAGGACCACCTGCCCGCCGACGACCAGCGGGAGAGCGCCGTGCTCCACGCCGAGGCCGAGCAGCGCCGAAACCAGGCCCAGGGTGACCAGCGACGTCAGCAGCCCGTCGAAAACCCAGTACAGGCCCCGGGACACGAGCACCAGGAGCGGATCCGTCGGCGACAGGAGCAGCAGCTGCAGCGTGCCGAGCCGGCGCTCCAGCGAGGTCGAGGCGACCACGCCGAGGCAGCCCAGCGGCGCCAGCACGAGCGCGTTGCCGATCGCCGCGTAGCGCTCGTCGGCGGCCGTGCCCACGAGCCGGCCGAGCATCGCGAAGAACAGCACCTGCGCCACCAGCCGGGAAAGCCAGCCCAGTGACCAGGATTTCCAGGTGAACATGCGGCGGTAGTCCTCGAAGCTGCTGAGCAGGCCGAGCCGGACGATCCGGAGCCGGCAGCGCATCAGGTCAGCCATGGAACCGCACCTCCCCGCGGCGGAGGCGGAGCAGGACGCGCCGCAGCAGCAGGGCGCCGGCCGCGCCGGACACCAGGGCCGACACCGCCGCGAAGCCCAGGTCCCGCCAGCCACCGGCGCTGCCCGCGGCCGCGGCCCGCAGGCCGTCCACGGCCCAGGTCAGGAAGAAGACGTCGGAAAGCTGCCGGAACCCGCCGGGCAGCGAGGAGTGCGGCAGGACCAGGCCGGCCAGCAGGTAGAACGGGTAGGTGAGCGCGTTCTGCAGGGTCCGGGCCCCGCGCACCAGCATCAGCAGGCCACCCAGCAGCAGTGCTCCGGCCGCGCACGCGGCCAGGCAGGTGAGCACCGCCACGAAGAACTGGAAGGGGAGCCGGATGACCAGGCCCGTCCCGTGGGTCAGGACGCCGGCCACCGCGACCTCGGCGATCACCGGCGCGGCGAGCGCGGTGACCGTGACGATCCGGACGACCAGCGAGGTCAGGTACCCCGCCGGAGCGGTCAGGTTGACCTCCAGCGTGCCGCTGAGCCGTTCCTCGTCGATGACGTGCGAGGCGGTGAAGACCGCGTGCCCCCACGCGGCCATCACGAAGGCGGTGAGGCCCAGCGACGTCAGCAGCTCGGCGGAGGGCCGGTGGGCCGCGACGGCTCCGAAGAACACCACGACGTAGAGCGGGTTGACCAGCAGCGGAGCGAGCGAGCCGGCGCGACGCAGCGTCAGCCGGATCTGCATGCCCACCGAGCGGACGGCGACCCCGGCCGTCGCGGTCATCGCGTTCACAGCGAGAACTCCCGGTCCGCGATGAGCGTCCGGTAGACCTCGAGCAGCCCGGGGCCGGACGTGCGGATCTCCCGCGCGTGCGCTTCGGCGAGCACCGCGAGCACCGGGGCGACGTCCTCTCGGCGGGACACCCCGACCACGACCTTGCCGCTGCCGTCCGCCGTGCACTCGCGGACCCCGGGCAGCGCGTCGAGCCGCCGGATCGCGGGCGGGGCCACGTGGGTCGCGCTGATCGTCTGCATGCCGTCGAGCGCGAGCCCGAGCCGTGCCGGGTCGTCGGTGGCCAGGATGCGGCCCCGGTCGAGGAAGGCGACGCGGGTGCACAGCTGCTCGGCCTCGGCCAGGTCGTGGGTGGCCATCAGGATGGTCTTGCCCGCCGCCTGCAGGTTCTCGACCCGGCGGCGGAACCCGATGGCGGCGTTGGGATCCATGCCGCTGGTCGGCTCGTCGAGGATGAGCACGGGCGGATCGGCCACGAGCGCGCGGCCCAGGTGGACCCGCTGGAGCATCCCGCGAGAGAACGTTTCGACCGGTTCGTCGGCGCGGCTTTCGAGGCCCAGATCGGACAGCAGCCAGGCGATGCGGGCCCGCGCGGCGCGGTGCGGGACCCGGCACATCGCCGCCCAGTACTCCCAGTTCCGGCGGGTGGAAAGCCGTCCGTAGAGGCCGCGTTCGCCGCCGAGGACCAGGCCGACGCTCGACCGCACCGCGCGGGGTTCGGTGACCGCGTCGTGCCCGGCGACGCGGACCGTGCCGGAGGTGGGCAGCAGGAGCGTGCTCAAGATCCGGGACAGGGTGGTCTTCCCGGCGCCGTTCGGGCCGAGCAGGCCGAAGACCTCGCCGCGTTCCACGCGGAGGTCGATCCCGTCGAGCGCCACGTGCGCGGGACGGCGGCGCCGGGCGAACTCCCGCCGCAGCGCGGTCACTTCGATGGCCGCCATCGTCAGGCTCCCGGCACGGGCGCGGTGGTCCGCAGGCGCCTGCTGACCCGCAGGGCGTGGTCCACGTCCGCGGCGTCGGCCTGGGGACCGGCCAGCATGAGGTAGTCCCCGACCGGGGTGTGGACCAGCTCGCCGCCGGGCACGGGCGGCCCGGCGCGCCAGGTGGTGCCCGGGCCGGCGAAGGCGTCCAGCAGCAGGCCGAAGCGGACGTTGTCGGCGCTCGACCACCGCCCGCCCGCCAGCGCCGGACCCTCCGGGCAGCCCGCGCGACGGCGGCGGGCGCGTTCGGCCTCGGCCAGGGCGGGGAGCCCGCCGGGCACCCGGCCGCCGGTCAGGCCGGTGGCGAGGGTGACCAGCTCGAGCAGTTCGGGAGCGATGCGGAAGTCGGTGACCGCGGCCTCCGCCGCCGGTCCGTCCAGCAGGCCGGGTTCGGTGGCCAGCAGCACCGCGCAGTCGATCACGTGCTTCACCGAAAACGGTCCCTGGCACCGCTCTTCGACGACGGCGAACAGCTGCGTCAGCGCCTCCGACGGCGGGAACCCGGGGCGAACCGGGATGGCCGCCTGGTCGCCGGCAAAGGCGAAGGTGCTGATCTCCACCTCGAAGTCGGACTCGCTGAGCGGATCGTCGGAGGGCCAGTCGAGCCCGAGCAGGCAGTGGTGCCCGCCGTCGTGCCGGATCAGCGTGAACACCGAGGGAACGGCCCGGTAGGCGTCGATCAGGCGCTGCGCCGCGGCCCAGACCTGCTCCTCCGAGGCGACCACGAGGTCGAGGTCGCCGACCGGCCGCTGGAGGGGGCCGGGGTAGCGCCGGGCGAGGGCCGGTCCTTTCAGGACGGTGGGGTCGGCGACGGCGCGCACCAGGGCGAGCACCTCGGCGTAGCGGCGGGCCCGGGCCCGGGCCCGCTTCAGCACCAGCGCGGTCTGGGCGCCGACCGGGTGCCCTTCGGCCGCGGCCGCGCTGAACACGAGCGGAGCCAGCTGCCCGCCCAGTGCACGGGCCAGCCGCCGCACGGGTTCGTCGGGGTCCACGTGTGCCGCGGCGTACAGCTGGGTGAGGCCGATCATCGGAGTGCACCTTTCGACGAGAAGACGGTCAGGGGCATCGACAGCGAGTCCTCGAGGTGCCAGGTGTCGTTCACGCAGCCGACGACCCAGTGCCCGCCGGCGAAGCCGAGCCGGGTCACCCCGGTCAGGTCGAGGCGGAACAGCGTCCGGGCGGGGCTGCCGAGGAGCGCGCACAGGACTTCGTTGATGACTCCGCCGTGCGTGACCACGATGGTCCGGGCGCCGTCCGGGCACCGGCGCAGCGCGCCGAGGACGCGGGCGCGGAAGTCCCGGCGGCGTTCGCCGCCGGGCCACCCCTGCCAGGCGCCGTCCCGCCACCGGCGTTCGTGCTCCGGGTGGCGGCCCGGGACGGCGTCCTCCAGTGCTCCCCGGTGGAATTCCGCCCAGGCCCGGTCCGGTTCGGGAGGCAGGCCGCAGGCGGCTCCGATCCGCTCGGCGGTGGCGACGGCCCGGCGCAGGTGCGAGCAGACGAGGTGGTCCCAGTCGAACGCGGCGAGGCGGGTGCCGACGGCGTCGGCCTGCGCTCGTCCCGGCCCGGACAGCGGGGGATCCCACCGGCCGTCGGGTGCGTGCCCGCGGTCGGTGTCGTCGTAGGCCCCGTGCCGGACCAGGCAGATCTCGGTGAGCCGGTCCGTGGCCGCCGGGGGCTGCGCGCCGGGAGCCGGGCGCCCGGCCGCGAGGGAAGCGGCAGAGTCCGTCGTCACGTCCGCACCGTCACTTTCAGCGTGTCCGCCACCCGGGCCGCGGCGGCGCGCACCTGATCGGGGGTGACCTGACGCAGCGCCTCCTGTTCGGACTCCGGGGTCCAGGCGCGGTCGAGGCCGCCGTGCAGCGCCAGGTCGATGGTGAGCTGCCAAGGGTCTTCGGCGTCGCGCCGGCACTGGCCGACCGCCTGCCGCACGGCGATGCCGTGTTCCCGCGCGCTCGGCCCGGTCTCGGCGATGCGGTGCAGCAGCCCCTCGACGACGGCGACGGCCTTCGCAACGTTGCCGGACTCGACGCCCATCAGCACCCGCCAGGCACCGGCGTCGCTGTAGTGCGACGGCCAGGCTTGGAAGGTGTAGGCGAGCCCCGCCGCGTCGCGCAGCTCGCGGTAGAGGGAAGAAGCCGGGCTGGAGCCGAGCAGGTGACCCAGCACGGTGTAGGCGCTCCGCCCGGGATCCCCCGCCGGCACGGCCCGCCCGCCGACGGCCACCCAGGCGAACTCCCCGTCCGACGGCGGCACCGCCGCGGGGCCGGGCGGGGCCTCTTCCGGTGGGCCGCCGGGACGGCGCACGTCCCGGGCGAGCAGAGCGTGCTCGGGGAGCGCGGCGCGGATCCGGCCGGGGTCGGCGCCGCCGACCACGACGACGCGGTGGGGCGGCAGGCCGCGCTCCCGCTCGGCTTCGGCGTCGGCCAGGGTGAACCGCGCCACCTCGCCGGGGTCGCCTGCCACCGGCCTGCCCAGCGGGTGGCTGCCGAACAGGTCGGCCAGGAACGCGTCCTGGACGACGTCGGCGGCGTCCGCGCGGGCGGTGGCGATCTCCTGGGCGACGACGTTCTTCTCCCGGGCGAGGTCGGCCTCGGTGATCTCCGGCGACTCGACCGCCCGCCAGAGCGCCGCGGCGACCCGCGGGGCGTCTTCGTCGGCGACCCGGGCGTAGTAGAGCGTCATTTCATTGCCGGAGCTGGCGTTGGCCGTGCCCCCGCGCTCCTCGACGAGGTCGGTCAGCGCGCTTCCGCTGCCCCGCGCGGACATCACGAGGTGCTCGAACAGGTGGGCCGCGCCGGCCCGGCCGGGGCGGTCGTCCCGGCTGCCCCGGGCCAGCGCCACGCAGAGGGTGGTGGTCTGCAGCCACGGGCGGTGCCGTGCCACGAACACGCCGTCCGCGTCTTCCGATGTGTTCGACAAGGGAATCAGTCCTCCAGCCGGGTCGTCCGGCGCGGCGAGGGCGGATTTGCGCGGCGAACGGGGTCCGCAACGCAAATCCGCCCCGGGTCACGCTTAGTTGGCCTTCTTCACGACGAGCTTGGTGATGCGCGGCCGGAGACCGGTCGAGTGGTTGCGGGTCATGGTGGACCTCCCTTCGGGGAATCGAATGTGTTGTCGTTTCCGACGCCGAGAAACGTATCCGCGTTCCCGGAGCGGGATCAAGTGTTCAACTTCGATTCTTCCGGCTGGTCGATCACTTGACTGAAGAACCGCGTCGATTGAAGATCGAAGCATCAGAAGGTGCATTCGAGATTGGGGTCGCTTTGTCGGTCGAAATAGTTTCCGAATCGAGTGCGGCGGATATCGTCTCCTACTTCCACCGCAAAGCAGGCCGGTACGACGAAGTCGACCGGCAGGTCTACTGGCGGCTGTCGGACGAGCTGCTGTGGGACACGCTCACCGGCAGCTTCCTGGACCAGCTGCCGCCGGACTTCACGTTCCTCGACGCCGGCGGGGGAACCGGGCGGTGGACCCAGCGCGTGCTGGACGCCTACCCGCAGGCCCGCGGGGTCCTGGTCGATCTGTCCCCGGACATGCTCGCGGTGGCCGCGGCCAAACGGACCGGCAACCGGGCCGGGCGCCTGGAACTGGTCCACGGTGACCTCGGCGACCTGCCCGCGGACGTCCGGGACCGCCGGTTCGACGTGATCTGGAACTTCCACAACGTGATCGGTTTCGTGCCCGATCCCGCCGCGGTGCTGACCGCGCTGGCCGGCCTGCTGACCGAGGACGGCGTGCTCGTGACGCTCGCCCCGAACCGGTACCACGGTGTCTACTTCAACCTCGCGACCGGCCGGCTGGACGCCGCGCGCCGGGCCGCCGAGACCGGCGTCTCCACCTTCACCGACGACATGCCGCCCCTGCGGTTGTTCACCCCGGACGAGCTCACCTCGCTGTACGCGGGGGCCGGCTGCCGGGTGGACCTGCTCACCGGCTTCCCCTGCGCGGTGTACCCGGCCCGGCAGGAGACCCAGCTCGACGGGTCCAGCCCGGCGGTCGTCGACCTGCTCGGGGATCCGGCGGTCTTCGCCGACGTGCTGGCGATCGAGAAGCAGCTGGCGAAGGCCCCCGACGTGGCCGCGCGGGGCAACAACATCCTCGTCGCCGGGCGGCGGAGCCCGTCGTGACCACCGCGGGTCCGCTGCACATCTGCAACGTGGAGGCCGCGTTGTGGCGCGGTGACCGGTGGCTGCTGATCCGCCGCGGCGGCGGCGAGCGCCACGCGGCTGGCGAGCTGGCCCTGGTCGGCGGCAAGGTCGAGCACGCCGAAGCGCCCGGCGCCGTGCTCGAGAACGCGCTGCGCCGCGAAGTCGCGGAGGAGGTCGGGCTGGCACCCGGCGGTGCCTTCCACTACGTCACGAGTGCGCACTTCCGCCTCGGGGACGGCACCAGTGTCGTGAACGTCGTGTTCTGCGCGCCCGCTCCCGAGGCCGAGCCGGTCGTCCGGGACACCCGCGAGGTCGCCGGGTTCACGTGGCTGACCGCCGCGCAGATCGCGGAGTCCGGCGCTCCCGCGTGGACGAAGGACTACCTGGCCCGGTCGGAGCGGATCCGGCTGTCGGTGGGAGGAGCAGCCCATGCCGGTCCGTGAGAAACCGGTCTTCAAGGACTTCCTCAACCTCGACGACCGGGTGCTGGGCCTGGTCGCGGACCGCTACGGGCTGCCCGGCGTCGACTGCTTCCTGCCGATCCTGCTCGACGGGGATCGCTGCACGCTGCTCGACGTGCGGTCGGAGACGAGCAAGAAGGCGGTGCTGGAAACCGGCGCCCGGAAGTACTTCCTCAAGCAGATCCCGTGGTACTGCGACGATCCCGCGCGGATCGCCATGGCGACGCGGCTGCAGGAGGGGCTGCGCCGGGCCGGCCTGCCGGTGCCGCGGCTGGTGCCCACCGTCGACGGCGACCTGTGGACCTCCTTCCGCGGCGAGTCGTTCGTCCTGTTCGACTACGTACCCGGCCTGCGGTACCGGGGTGACCGGGCCCAGCGCCGGGCGGCGGCGCAGGTCCTCGCGCGGCTGCACCGCAGCCCGGTCGCCGTGGACGCCGTCTCCGCCGAGGACGTCTTCACCCTGGCGGCCGACCACGTCACCCTCCTGCGCAAGGTGGTTCCGGGCGCGGCGGAGGCGGCCTCGGCGTTCGAGGAGCTGCTGCTGCCGCTGGAGCGCCGGGCCAGGGACGCCGGCTTCGGCGAGCTCCCCGCCACGGCCGTGCACGGGGACTTCAACCCGTGGAACCTGCTGTTCACCGCCGATCACCGGGTGAGCGCGGTGGTGGACTTCGACAACTGCGACGTCCAGTCGCGGCTGCACGACGTCGCCGAAGCGGTGCTGACCCTGTGCGTCCTGCGCTACGCCGAGGACTCGACGAACTTCGCCGCCCGGCAGCCGGCGACGGTCGACTGGGCGGCGGTGACGGATTTCCTCGTGGCCTACGAAGAAGTGGCGCCGTTGTCGGACCGCGAACGGGAGTGCCTGCCGTTCGCGCTCGGGGCGGTGTGGACCGAGCTGATCTGCCTGGGACTGCTGCGGCACGACTTCGGCCCGGACGCGGTGGACCGGTGGCGGCGGACCTTCCGGTCGCTCGTCGGGCGCACCCGGCTCGGGGAGGTCCGGTGAAGACCTACCTGCCCTCGGTCCGGATCGTCCTGGTGTGCGGCGGAAAAGGCGGCGTCGGCAAGTCCACCGTGGCCGCCCGGCTGGCCACCGGGCTGACCGCCCGCGGTTGCCGCACCGGGCTGCTCGACGCGGACCTGCAAGGCCCGAGCCTGCCGGTGCTGTTCGACGTCCGGGAGCGGCCTGCCGTCCGCGACGGGCGCATCCGGCCCGTGGTGCGCGGGGGCGTCCGCCTCATGTCCACCGGGCTGCTGGCGGACTCCTCGCGAGCGCTCGCCTGGAAGGGACCGCTGCTGCGCGGCGCGTTGCGGCAGATGGTGCGGGACGTCGACTGGGGAGACGTCGAGACGCTGGTGATCGACACCCCGCCGGGGACCGGCGAGATCCACCTGGCGCTCGCCGACCTGCTCGACGTGGCCGCCGCGGTCGTCGTGACCACCCCGCAGGCGATGGCCGTCGAGGACACGTACCGGTGCATCGCCATGCTCCGCCGCCTGGGTATCGCCGTTCCGGCCGTGGTCGAGAACATGGCCTACTACCCGTGCCCGTGCTGCGGGGCCCGTACCGAACCCTTCGCCGCCTCCGGGCCGGCCGGCACGCTGCCGTCGGAGACCGGTGACGCGGCCACCCGCCTGATCCAGCTGCCCTTCGCCCCCGCGCTGGCCGCCGGGCCCGAGCCCGGTGCCCGGCCTGCCGCCGGTGCCGACGCCACCGCCGCGACCGCGTTCGCCGAACTGCTCGACACCCTGGACACCGCCCGCTGCCCAGTGCCCTGACCCGCGGCACCCCGCCGACCTTCGAGACCTTCGAGAAAGGCCCCACCGTCATGGACATCGCCACCCGCCCGGCCCCCGCCCGCACCGAACCCGGCCTGGAGAGCACGCTGGGCAGTTCCTGGTTCCGGACGATCACCCGGCTCAACGCCGAAATCGTGCGCGCGACCGCGGACTTCTACCGGGAACGCGACGTTTCCCCCGTGCTGATGCCGGTCACCGTCAACTCGGTGTCCAGCCCCATGGGCCTGGGCAGCGACAGCCTGCCGGTGCGGGTCGAGCTGTTCGGCACCCCGACCTACCTGGCCGACTCCATGCAGTTCCAGCTGGAGTTCATGCTCCGGATGGACCTGCCCGGCGCCTACTACATCATGCCGACGTTCCGCGGCGAGGACCCGGACAGCAGCCACCTCAACCAGTTCTTCCACTCCGAGGCCGAGATCACCGGTGGCCTGGACGACGTCATGCGGCTCGTCGAGGGCTACGTCACGGCGCTGTGCCGCCGGTTCGCCGAGTCCCCGGTCGCGGCGGAGATCGAGCGGATCGCCGGCGGACTGGACCACGTCCTCGACATCGCGGGCCGCCCGCGGTTCCCAGAGGTGACCTTCGCGCAAGCGTGCACGCTGGTCGACCCGGAGTGCGTGGTGGACCGCGGCTCCGGCGTGCGGGTCATCACCCGGCAGGGCGAGCAGCAGCTGATCGACCGGTTCGGCGGCGTGGTGTGGCTGACCCGGATGCCGGAGAACTCGGTGCCGTTCTACCAGGGCAGCGCGGGCGACGGCACGGCGTTGTGCGCCGACCTGCTCCTGGGGCTCGGCGAGGTCGCCGGCTGCGGGGAGCGGCACGCGACCCGCCCGGCGACCGAGCGCGCGCTGACCGGGCACGGGGTGGACCCCGCCGAGTACGACTGGTACCTGAAGATGAAGGAGCTGGCCCCGTTGCGCACCGCCGGCTTCGGTCTCGGCCTCGAGCGGTTCCTCGCCTGGGTGCTGCGCCACCACGACATCCGCGACCTGCACCTCATGCCGCGGCTCAAGGGCGTGCCCACGTGGATGTGACCGGCGCGGCGGGCGCGGTCGTGCGCCCGCCGGTGACCCGCTTCGGAGACGAGGTCGCGGTGCTTTCGCTGGCCGGCCCGCTGGCGGCTCGCTGCCCGCGCCGCCTCGCCCGTGCGGAACGCGAGCTGAGCCGGCGGGGGTTGTCCCCGCGGATCGACCCGACCGCCCTGCTGGACACCGGGACCACGGCCGGGCCGGCGCGGGTCCGGGCGGAGCGGCTGACCGCCGCGGTGCTGGACCCGGCGGTGCGGGTGGTGCTCTCGGCCGTCGGCGGTTTCGGCACCCGGGACATCCTGCCGCACCTCGACCGCGGCGTGCTCGCGGCGGCGCCCACCGCGGTGGTCGGCTACAGCGACACCACGTCCTTGCTGCTGTGGCTCTACCACGAACTCGGCTGGACCACCTTCTACGGACCGGCGGCGCTGCCGCAGTTCGGCGAGCACGGGGGAGTGGCCGGCTTCACCTGGGAAGCCCTGTGGCAGCAGCTGTCCGGCGCGGGCGGTCCACTGCCCTCGACCGACCGCGTCGTCGTGGAGACCTTGTTCTGGGACAGCCAGGACGACCGGCCGCGCGTCGCCGCCGGCCCGGCCCCTCGCCGGGTGTGGGTCACCGGCCGCGCCGCCGGACCCCTGGTCGCGGCCAACATCGCCACGCTCGCCGACGACCTGCGGGCCGGCCTGCACGCGGGGATCCGCTGGGACGGCCACGTGGTCTGCCTGGAAGAATCCGACTCGGCTTCGGCGGCCGAACTGCGGGCCGCGGTGGCGGTGCTGGCCGACAGCGGTCTGCTCGACGGCGCCGCGGCCCTGGTGTTCGGCCGCTTCGCCCAGGAGCACCGGGGTGACTGGCCGGCCGGGCGGAGCCGGCACCTGCTGGCGCCACTCGTCCGGCGGTGCGCGGGACCGGTCGTGGCCGGCTGCGAGTTCGGGCACACCGATCCGGTGCTGACCCTGCCGATCGGGGTGGTGGCCGAGGTGCGCGCTCCCGCCCGCGGCCGGCCGGGGCTCTGCGTGCCACCCGCCCGGGACCGGAGGAGCTGACCGTGCTGCCGACCGAACTCGCGACCTGGATCTCCGGGCACCTCGGCCCGGTCTCCGAGCCGGAGCTGATCTCCGAGTCCAACAGCCAGGTGTGGCGGGTGCGGGACCGGCGCGGTCGCCGGTTCGCCGTCAAGCACCTGACCGACCGCTCCAGCCGGATCGAAGCCGAGGAAACCGTGCGGCGGCTGCTCGCCGCACGGGGGAACCGCCGGATCCGCCCCATCCTGGCCAGGCGGCGGAATCCCGACGGCACCCACTACGTGCTGACCGAGCACCTGGACGGCCGGTTGCTCGCCGACGTGCTCGACGGGGGCGGACCGGCCGCCGGGTGGGCCGCTCAGCTCGCCGACCTGCTCGACGCCGTGGCCGGGATCCCGGTGACCGGTTTCGGGAAGCTGTCGGGAGACCTGCGCGCACCCTGGCCGACGTGGTCGTCGTTCCTCCTCGACTACGCGGGAGAACAGCGGCGGAAGGCACCGGCGCTGGCGGAGGCCCGGTACGCGCCGGTGAAGGCCGTGCTGACCGAAGCGGCACCGTTGCTGGACGCCGCCGCGCCCAGCCCGCTGCTCGTGGCCGCCGACATCAACAACCGCAACTTCGTCATCGGCTCCGCCGGACTCGGCTGCGTCAACCTCCCGGTCCTGTGGGGCGGCGACCCCGCGATCGCGTACGGGCAGGCCCTGCTGCACTGGACCGGCACCGACGGCGAGGCCGTCCTCGCCGCCCGGTGCGGTGCTCCCGGCTGGCTGCTGCACTGCTACGCCGCGTTCCACGCCTACGTCGTCCTCGCCTACGCGGAGCGTTTCGCTCCGGAGCCGTGGCAGGGGGTGCGGCCGTGGGGCCGGCCCACTCCGCTGCTCGACCTCCTCGACCGGCACCTGGCCCAGGTCCGGTTACCGCGTGCCGCCACGAAAGACGTGTCGCGATGACCCTTCTCCCCGTGACCTCACCCACCCACGCCGTGTCCGGCACCACCGGACGGCACCACGTCGACGTCACCTGCGACGCGGACACCCTCGCCGGGCTCCTCCGGCTGGCGGAGCCGTTCTTCACCGCCGGCCCGCCGGAAGCCGGCCGGGCGCGGGCGAGAGTGCTCGCCTGCACCGCGCCGCCCGGTGGCCCGGGCTGGACCCGGGTGGTCTATACCTCGCCCTACGAGCCCGACCGGGTGCTGTGGACGCACGAGGCGAGCCGCACCGTCGCGGTGTGCGGAGAGCCGTCCTCCTGGCGGACGCAGCAGCTTCTGCGGTGCGTGCGCAACCTGTTGCGCTGGGAGCACTTCGCCGACGGTGAGTTGTTCCTGCACGGCGGGCTCGTCGTGACCGGCGGGCGCGGTATCGCGTTCGCCGGCCGGAAGAGGTCGGGCAAGACCTCCAGCATCTTGAGCGCGCTGCTGCACGCGGAGGCCGATTTCGTGTCCAACGACGACCTGGTGATCAGCCCCGGCACCGGGCTGCGCGGCCTGGGTTTCCCGCGCAGCGTCAACGTGCGGACCGATTCCCTCCTGGCGTTGGCCCGGCGCCGGCCCGAGCTGCGGAGCCTGCTCTCCGACGTCACCCACCCCGCCAACCGCTTCCCGGGGGTGCACCACACCCCGGAACGGCAGGTGACCGTCGGACCGGGGCTGCGCGCCCCGGCGCACCTCTGGGTGCGGGTCCGCGAGCTCACCGAACTGGCCGGTGCGGCGGTGCGGCCGTCCGGTCCCGTTTCCGCCGTCGTCTTCCCGGTGTTCGACGCCTCGGCGGTGCGGCCGGAGGTCCGGCGGCTGTCCGGGGAGGAGGCCCGGCAGGCGCTGGCGGCCAACACCGAGCCCACCGCCTCGGCCTACGACCCGTTCCTGGCCGCGTGGTACCCCCGGACCCGCCCCGCCCGCCGGGCGGCGATCGCCGACCGGCTCGTCCGGACGGTTCCCTGCTACCGGCTGACGCAGCACATGCAGCACCTGGACGCGGCGACCGAGGCCCTCCGCAGCGCCCTCGACCGTGATCTGCCCGGCTGACCCGTCCGCCGGTCAGTCCCGGGCCCGTGCGGGCACCCCGAGTGCTTCGAACACGTCCCCGGCCTCGCGGAGGTACTCGTCGCCCGCTTTGGTGTCCCCCAGGGCCGCGCAGGCGCGCCCCATGCCCTGGAGGGCGCGGGCTTCCTCGACGCGATAACCGATTTCCGAGGCGACGGAGTAAGCGCTCTCGTACAGCGCGAGGGCGGCGGCGTGCTCGCCGCGAGCGCGGTAGAGCTTGCCGAGCAGGTTGTTGACCACGGCCTGGCGGACCGGCGTCCGGTAGGTACGGCCCAGGTCGACGGCGCGTTCGGCGAACCGCGTGGCCGGCTCGCGGTGCCCGAGCCGCTGGCAGGCGAGGGCCGACAGGGCGAAGACCATCGCGATGTCCCCGGCCGAGGCGGACTGCTCGGCGAGTTCCCTGGCGGCGGCCAGGTGCCCGCTCGCCTCCTCGTCCGCGCCGAGGCCGAGGCACGCCAGCGACAGGTCCATGAGCGCGATCATCTCGTGTTCCCGGATCCCGAGCTCGCGGTTGAGCATGACGGCCCGCCGCGCGGCGTCGGCCGCTTCGGCGTAGCGGCCCCACTGCTCGTACAGCGTGCTGAGGTTGACCAGCGACTCCGCCTCCGCCCGGCCGGCACCGACGTCGCTTTTGATGGCGGCGGATTCCAGGAGGAGCGGCAGGGCCTCCTCGAACCGCCCGATCATGGTCATCAGCAGGCCCAGCATGCCGGTGTCCTTGGCGAAGCCGCGCCGGTCGCCGAGCTCGCGGGCGAGTTCCAGCGCCTCGGACGCCGCCTTGATGCTCTCGTCGAACCGGCCGAGCTTCCAGTGCACGACCGCGAGGTTGGACAGGCTGATCCGCAGCAGCGGCCCGTGACCGAGCCGGCGCGACGAGACGACGGCCAGCTTCGTCATCTCCAGGAACTCGGCGTACTGCCCCGACGTGTCGAGCTGGAACACCACGTTGCGGGCCAGGTGCGCGACGTGCCGGTCCAGACCACGGGAATGGGCCAGCTCGACGGCCGCCTGCAGCGTGGCCTGCTCGCGCACGAGCCAGGTGCGCACCGCCTCCGCGTCGCGCAGCGGCGGCAGCACGCTGGTGCTCTCCGGCGCCTCGAAGGGCAGGGGGACGCGGCCCGGGAACAGCGTGTCGCAGACGTGGTCGGTGATGCGGCCCAGGTAGTCGAACAGCCGCACCAGCGCCGCCGAGGTCTCCCCGGACCGCGTTCCGGTGTCGTCGTCGAGCCGGTTGAGCTGCTGCACGAAGCTGCGGACGAGGTCGTGGAAGGTGTAGTAGCCGAGTTCGTGCTGCTGCACCATGTGCATGTCCAGCAGCATTTCCAGCATCGTCTCGGCTTCGTCCGGCGACGTGCCCAGCAGCGCCGCCGCGGAATGGACATCGATGTCACGACCCGGGTGGAGGCCGAGCACCCGGAACACGGCCCGCTGGCCGGCGCCCAGCCCCTCGTAGGACATCTTGAGGGTCAGTTCCACCCCGCGGTCGCCGGACCGGAGTTCGTCCAGGCGGCGGGACTCGTCGCTCATCCGGTCGACGAGGTACCCGATGGACCACCGCGGGCGGTTGGCCAGCCTGCTCAGCGCGATCCGCATCGCGAGCGGCAGGTGGCCGCACAGTTCGATCAGCGCGGCCACCGCCTGCGGCTCGGCCGACGTCCGCTGCTTGCTCAGCACGGTGTCCGCCATCGCGGCGCCGTCCTCGGCGGTCATCGTGCCCACCGACATCCAGTACGCGCCGTCGAGATCGATCAGCCGCGTCCGGCTCGTGATGATCACCAGGCAGTCGGAGTTCGGCGGCAACAGCGGCCGGATCTGCGCCACGTCGGCGGTGTTGTCCAGCAGGACCAGCAGCTTCCGATTCGCGACGGTCGTCCGCCACAGCGCGGCCCGCGCGTCGGCGTCGTCGGCCAGGTGGTCGGTCGGCACGCCGAGCACGCGCAGCAGGGCCTCCGCGACGGCCTGGGTGGTCAGCGGGTGCTCGTTCGAGGCGTCGCCACCGAGATCGATGTAGAGCTGGCCGTCGGGGAACCGGTCGGCCAGCTGGTAGGACGCCCGCACCGCCAGTGACGTCTTGCCGACCCCGCCCATGCCGTCGATCGCGATGATCCGGGTGCCCTCGCCCGCCGTGCTGTCGACGTACCGGCGCAGCGCCACCAGCTCCTCCCGGCGTCCGGTGAAGTCGACGAGGTCGTAGGGCAGGGTGCAGGTGGGAGCGCGGTCCCGCGGTCCGGGCCCGGCGGGCGGGCTCGGGGCCACCGCCGCGGCCACCGGCTCGGGCGCGGCGAGATCCGGTGCGTTGCGCAGCATCCGCTCGTACAGCTCCGCCAGGTGGGCGCCCGGATCGATGCCGAGCTCGTCGGCGAGCAGCTTCCGCACCCGGCCGTACTCTTCGATCGCCTCGGCCTGCCGCCCGGACCGGAACAAGGCGAGCATCAGCTGCCCGCGCAGGACCTCGCGCAAGGGGTGCGCGGCGACGTGCTCCCGCAGGTCGCCGATGAGCGTGCTCGCCTCCCCGCGCGCGAGCCGCAGGTCGATCACCTGCTCGAGCGCGGCGAGGTGACGCTCCTCCAGCGCGACGTCGGCGGCTCGGATGACCGCACCGCCGCTACCGGCGAGTACCGGTCCCCGGCGCAGCGCCAACGCCGATTGCAAGTGCCGCAGGGCGTCGTCGAGGCTGCGCTCGGCCGTCGCCTGCCTGGCTTCGTCGAGCGCCGCCGAGAAGTTGGCGAGGTCCAGGCAGCCCGGGGCCACCACGGCCCGGTAACCGGGGCCGTCGGTCACGATCAGCCCGGGACCGCCGGGGATCAGCTGACGCAGGCGGGCGACCGCCTTCCGCACCTGGTGCGTCGCCGTCGCCGGGGGCGTCTCGTCCCACACCGCTTCGACGAGCCGGGAAACGCTGAGCACCTGGCCGGCTTCGAGCAGCAGGCTCACGAGCACCCGTTCCTGCACCGGCCCGCCGAGGTGGATACGGCGATCACCGGCCCAGCACTCGAGGGTACCCAGCACGTTGATGCGGACCTTCGAGCCGTGCCCCGGTGTCCCGCTCATGCTTCCGAACCCCTTGTCCTTCTTTCGTGGCCCGGCCACCCCGAGTGAAGCGTCGCCGGCAACGGACCACCACGTGCGGCGATCCGGGATTCGCCGCGGTCACGGTGGAGATCCGCGCAAGTCGTGGTGTGCCGGGGGCGAAGGCGGGATTCAGATCAGGCCGTGCCGGGTGCGCATGCCCTGCAGGACGTTCTTCACCGTGTGCTTCGCGGAGGACAGCAGTTCGATGCCGGCTGTGTTGCCGAGCTCGGCGAGGAGACCCCCTCGGGTGTGCGCGACAGATGACAACATGCGCCCATAGAACCGCCTGAAAGAGGGAAAGGGCAAGGTTCGGGGGAGGCAGCTTCTGCTTTCGAAGTTCTGCCGGTCGGGTGAGGTGTGACGCATGTCTCAGCAGAAATGATAACACGTTGCAGCAAATCCGGAGGCGCGGAGCGTCGCGGGGGCGATGGGTGTCCGGCAGGGTCAGACGTCCTCGGTCTCCGCCCACCTCGGCCGGCGCGGCGGCGAGACAGCGCTCGACACGGACGGGCTCGGCGGGCCCGATGCTCGCCGGACAACCCTTCCGTACCAGCAGGTAACGACCCCCGTGGTTGGCGAGCCGGCAGGCGGTGGACTCCGGCCGCCCCGTAGCCCGCGACCGGTCCACTGTGCCTTGCTCCGACTATTTCTTGAGCCGGCGGCTCCCGGCGTGCCAGTCTTCGGTGATGCCCGGCCCCTGCGCCGTTACACCGAAGGATGGCAGCTGGGGACGTTCGCGCAGGCTGCGCTTCAGCTCGGCGAAGCCGGGGAACCGGGCGAGGCCGACGACGTGGTCCCACAGCTGCCCGGCCTGCTCCTCGTCCGGCAGCCGGCTGATCACCGGGCCGAAGAAGGCGACGCCGTGCGGCGGTTCGAAGTGGATGATCGGCGTGCCGACGTCCCTGCCCGTCAGCGAAAGCGCTTCATCGGACTCCGCCTGGATCTCCGTGTCGCGTGAGGTGTCGTCGAGCGCGTCGGTGAGCGAGGTCGGTAGGCCGGCCTCGGCGAGGGCGTCGGCGGCGAGGTCGGGAGTGCCCTGCCAGCCGGGGGTTTTGCCTTCGTCGGAGCCGGCTTCGAAAATGCGCGTGCCGAAAGCCGCGTACAGCGGGCCGATCGCCTCGCGGCCGTGCTGTTCCCGGACCGCCGACGCCACTCGCAGCAGCCGCAGGCCCGCGGTGTGCTGGGCGGGGTACTCCGGCGGGAAGTGCGTGTCGTAGTCGAGGTGGGCGTTGATCAGGCGCAGGGAGATGAACCGCCAGTCGACGGTGTAGTTCCGCTGCGCTTGGACCAGCCGGATCCATTTGCTCGTCATCCACGCGAACGGGCAGATCGGGTCGAAGTAGAAGTTGATGTCGCTGTTCATGTCACGATCCTAGGTAGGGGGTCAGGCCGGCGCGCCGCGGTTTCAGCGGGCCGGGAAGGCGTGGCCGCGGGCGAAGAGCACGACGAGTGCGGTGGGCACCAGGAGCGCGACGGCGGCGATCATCAGGGAGCCGGAGCCGAACCCGGCGAGGAGCGCGCCGCCGGTCAGGCCGCCCAAGCCGATGCCGAGGTTCCAGGTGGTCACCATGGACGACTGGGCGACGTCGGCATGCGTGCCCGCCGCTCGCATCAGTGCCGACTGCAGCAGGGTGGCCGCGCCGCCGAAGGAGAGGCCCCAGGCCGCCACGGTGGCGTAGTCGATGACCGGGTTGGCAGTGGCCATGGCCAGCACGGCGGCGGCCACGGTGAAGAGCAGGGTGCTGACGATGACGAGCCGGCGGTGGTGCCGGTCGATCAGCACGCCGGTCAGCCAGATGCTCGCGATCGAGGCGATGCCGAAGTCGAGGAGGATCCACTGGACCTGGTCGGCCAGCCCGACGTCGCCGAGGATCGGCGCGATGTAGGTGTAGAGGATGGTGTGCGCGAGCACGAACGCGCCCGTCACGACGAGCACCGTGCGGAGGCCGCGCAGCCGGAGAACGCGCCGCAGCGGGATCCGGTCCTCGGCCGTCCGGCCGGGGAAGTTCGGCAGCGTCCACCCGGTCCAGAGCATCAGCAGCGCGGTCAGCGCGGTGACCGCGCCGAACGTGAGCTGCCAGCCGACGGCCTTGCCGAGGTACGCCCCGACGGGGACGCCGAGGGACAGTGCCACCGGGGTGCCGGCCATGGCGAAGGCCATCGCGCGGCCTTTCAGGCCGGGGCCGACCAGCCGTGCCGCGTAGCCGCCGAGCAGGCTCCAGACCACCCCGGAAGACGCGCCCGCGACGAACCGGGCCGCCAGGGTGGTGGTGAAGTCGAGGGAGACTGCGGTCACGAGGTTGGCGAGCACGAATCCCGCGAGTGCGGTCAGGAACAAGTGGCGCCGCGGCCACGACGCGGTGGCCAGTGTCACGGGGATCGCCGTCAGCAGGGTCGCGACCGCGTAGATCGTCACCGTCTGGCCTGCCACGGATTCGGACACGTCCAGTGCGCGGCTCATCTGCGGCAGCACACCGGCCGGGAGCGCTTCGGTCAGGGTGGTGATCAAGCCGGCGGTGAAGAGGGCGATCAGCGGGGGGAGCGGAAGGCGTTCCGCCGGTGAGGTGCGGGGAACGTTGATTTGTTTGGTGGTCACGTGTTTAGACTCGAACCTTGACATCAGTGTGAGAGCAAGCAGCCTGCTGGGAGGTGTGATGCGGATCAAAGAGCTGTCGGAGCGGACCGGGGTTTCCGCCCGCTTGCTGCGGTACTACGAGCAGCAGGGCCTGATCGAGCCGACGCGTGAGGAGAACGGCTACCGGTCCTATGAGGAGCCGCAGGTCGAGCGGGTGCAGCAGATCCGCAGCCTGCTGGACGCGGGCCTGACGACCGAGATCATCCGGGCCGTGCTGCCGTGCCTGGCCGAGGCGGCCAATTCCTGTTACCCGGCACCGGACTTCGTGGACCGGGTGCGGCAGGAGCGGGCCCGGATGGCCGAGCGCCTCGACGGCCTGCAGAAGAACCTGCGGGCCATCGACGACTACCTGGACGCCGTCGTCGGGGAGCGGTAGTACTTCTTTACCGAAAGTTCGGTAAAGTGGGCGGCATGGCACGCCCTCCCTCCATCGACGACGCCCAGCTGCTCGACCTCCTGGTCTCCGTGTTCCGCGAAAAAGGCTTCGACGGCACCGCCATCGGTGACCTGTCCGCCGCGACCGGGCTGCAGCGGGCGAGCCTCTACCACCGGTTCCCGGCGGGGAAGGAGGAGATCGCCGACGCGGTCCTGACCGCGGTGGGGGAGCGGTTCCTGTGGATCCTGGCCCCGATGCGCGAGGACGCCGACGTCGCCAAGGGCATCAAGGAGACCGCTCGCCGGCTCGGTGACTTCTACGGCGCGGGAGCGCTGTCGTGCGTGCTCGACACCATGACGCTGGCCGGGACGCCGCCGAAGCTGCGTGACCACGCCCGCGACCTCGGGAAGACGTGGGTCGACGCCATGACCGACGCGTCGCGCCGGGCGGGGCGGACGCCCAAGCAGGCCGCGCGGGCCGCCAAGGACGCGTTCTTGCGCATCGAGGGGGCGCTCGTGCTGGCGCGGGTGCTGGGCGAAACCGACGCCTTCGCCGAGGCCGTCGCCGACCTGCCGAAGCTGCTGATGCCGCCGAAGCGTTAGATGTCCAGCACCAGCTTCGGGCACCGGGAGCGGGACACGCAGATCATCATCGTGTCCGGCGCCGCGGAGTGGTCGAGGTAGTCGTCGCGGTGGTCCGGGACGCCCTCGAGCACGCGGGTCTCGCAGGTGCCGCAGAACCCCTGCGTGCACGAGTAGTCGGCCTCGACCCCCGCTTCCAGCAGCGCGTCGAGGACCGTGGTGCCGTCCTCGACGCGGACGTCCACTCCGGACAGTGCGCAGTGGACGTCGAAGCCGCCGTCCGCTGGGACGGTTCCGGCGGTGAAGCGCTCGACGTGCACGCTGCCGGGTTCGCAGGCGTCCTCCACCGCCGCGGTCAGGGAATGGGGACCGCAGCAGTAAACGGCCACGTCGCGGTCGAGTGACCCCAAGACGTCGGCGACCCGGATGCGGTCACCGACGTCGCTCGCCGCGAGGTGCACCCGGTCGCCGTACCGGGCGAGTTCGTCGATGAAGGCCATCGATGACCGGGTCCGCCCGGCGTACCAGAGGGTCCACGGAGTACCCGCCTGCTCGGCCTCGGCGATCATCGGGAGCAGGGGAGTGATCCCGATGCCGCCCGCCACGAACACGTAGGCCTTCGCCGGCTGCAGCTCGAAGAGGTTCCTCGGCGTTCCGGCCGTCAGTGTCATGCCCTCGGTGGCCTGGTCGTGGAACCACGCCGAGCCCCCTCGCGAGTCCTCTTCGCGCCGCACCGCGATGCGCCAGCTCGACCGGTCGGCGGGGTCGCCGCACAGCGAATACTGGCGGGTCGGCCCCTGGGGAAGTGTCACGTCGATGTGGGCGCCCGGGCGCCAAGGCGGCAGCTCACGGCCGTCGGCGGGGACGAGGGTCAGGGCGAGCACGCCCGCGGCGGCGGGTGTCAGCGCGTCGATGACGAGATTCATATTACCGAACGTACGGTAAATAACGTTCGACCGCGGTGTGAGGACGGACACTTTGGTATATTACCGAACGTACGGTAAAAATGGCGGCGCAGACCTTCCGAGCAACGAGGAGCACGTTCATGAGCAGCAAGACCGCCGTCGTGGTGCTGTCCGACCCGTCGACCGGCACCGAAGAGGCACTGGGCCGGGTGTTCAACGCCCTGGCCACCGCGTGGGAGTTCGCCCAGGGCGGGGAAGCGCTGGTGTTGTTCCAGGGCGCGGGCACCCGCTGGCCGGCCGTGCTGGCCGACGCGAACCACCCGGCGCACGAGCTGTACACCGCGGTGAAGAAGCAGGTCGCCACGGTCGCCTCGGGTGGCTGCGCGACCGTCTTCGGTGCGACCGAGGGCGTCGAGGGGGAGGACATCAAGCAGATCAGCCAGAACCAGGCGCCGGGTACCCCGGGCGTCGCGAGCATCCGCGAACTGGTGCAGTCCGGCTACTCGGTCCTGACCTTCTGACGCCGTGGCCGACCTCATCGACCGGCTCGCCTTCCACCCCGGCGAGCTCGAAGCGCAACGGGTGGCCGGAACGGCCGAGCTGGCCGAGCGGGTCCGGCCGATCATCTCCGACGCCATCCCGCACGGGGCGTCCGGCTTCCTGACCCGCCAGCGGATGCTGGTGCTGGGCGCCCAGGACCGCGACGGACGGCCCTGGGCGAGCACCCTGCTGGGGCCGGAAGGCTTCCTGTCGGCGGCCGGCCCGCACACCCTGCGGGCCGCCGCCGGCGTGGTCGCCGGCGACCCCCTCGCCGACGTCCTGCGGGACGAGACCGACGTCGGCACCCTGGCCATCGACCTGGTGGCGCGCAAGCGGTTGCGGATCAACGGCCGGTGGCGGCCCGTCGACGGCGGCGGCGAAGTCGACGTCCACCAGGCGTTCGGCAACTGCCCCAAGTACATCCAGGCCCGCGTCATGCCCGACGACGCGCCGGGGGAGTTCCGGCCGGTGGCAACCCGCGCCGGGACGCTGGACGAGCGTGACGCGGCGCTCGTGGCGGCCGCCGACACGTTCTTCGTCGCCACCGCGGTGGACGGCGGGGTCGACGTCTCGCACAAGGGCGGCAACCCCGGCTTCGTCGACGTCGTCTCGCCGGCCGAGCTGCGCTGGCCGGACTACGTGGGCAACGCGATGATGATGACCGCGGGCAACCTCGGCGTGAACCCCCGCGCCGGCTTGCTCTTCCCGGACTGGGAGACGGGCGCGACCCTGCAGCTGACCGGCACGGCGGAGGTGCGCCGCGCGGCGCACCCCACCGGGGGACCGGCCACCGGCCAGGAAACGGTCTTCCGGATCGCCGAAGCAATCCGGACCGAGCACTCGTTCCCCAGCGGGTGGTCGGCACCGAAGTACTCCCGCTTCAACTGAGACCACCATGGACGGTGACGATGACCAGTACCCACCCGGCGACCCGAGCCGCACGCGCGGGCACCCAAACCCGGCCGGGCGGGGCACCGCCGCTGGTGCCCGCCCTGTACCAGAGCACCGTGCACGCCTTCCGGACCTCGCGTCGCTGCACCGCGTGCTCGACGGTGAGGACCACGGCAACGTCTACTACCGCTTCGGTCACCACAACGGCCACGTGCTCGAGGAGGCCGTGGCGGACCTCGAAGGTGCCGCCGACGCCGTCTCGACCGCCTCCGGGATGGCCGCGCTGACGGGGATCGTGACGGCCCTGGTCGAGACGGGCGGGCACGTCGTGGCCGACCGCAACGCCTACGGCGGCACCCGCAGCCTTCTCGAGGCCGACCTGCCCCGGCTCGGCATCGACGTCACCCTGGTCGACGGCACGGACCTCGCCGAGGTGGAGCGTGCCCTCACCTCCCGCACCCGGCTCCTGCTCGTCGAGGCCCTCACCAATCCGACGATGCGGGTGCCGGATCTGCCGGCGCTGGCCCGGGCCGCGGCCGGTGTCACGTTCGCCGTCGACTCGACGTTCGCGACCCCGGCGTTGCCCCGCCCGCTCGAGCACGGCGCGGACCTGGTGTGGCACAGCATCCCGAAGTACCTCGGCGGCCACTCCGCCGCGATGGGCGGGATCGTCGCCGGCCGCGCCGACCTCGTCGGGCGGATCCGGCGGTCGGTCGTCCACCTCGGCGCGACGCTCGGCCCGTTCGACGCCTGGATGGCGTTGCTGGGACTGAAAACCCTGCCGCTGCGGATGCGCGCGCACACCCGCGGCGCGACGGCCGTCGCCGAGTTCCTCGCCGGGCACCCGGCCATCACCCGGGTGCACCACCCGGGCCGCCCGGACCACCCGCACGCCGAGGTGGTCGCGCGGCTCTTCCCCGACGGGACCGGGGGCATGCTCTCCTTCGAACTCGCCGGCGGGCGCCCGGCCGTCGACGAGCTGATCCGGCGGCTGGGGCCGGCGATCCCGCTGTCGCCGAGTCTCGCCGACGTCGCCACGACCCTCGTCCACCCGGCCACGACCACGCACCGGTCGCTGCCGCCCGAGGACCTCGAGGTCCTCGGGATCACCGAAGGGCTGGTCCGCCTGTCGGTCGGCATCGAGGAGCCCGGCGACCTCGTGGCCGAACTCGGCTCGGCGCTCGCTTGACACGGGGAACGCGCCTGGTCATGCTGACGTGGTCCAGTGGTCAGACCACCAGATGACCTGCTCCATCCACTTCGATGCGAGGAGACGACGTGCGCGCTTTGACGGCCACGGGGATCACCGTGGGACTGCTGGCCGGGCTCTGGACCTGGGTCAGCGAGCTGACCGGCCTGCCGACGTGGGTGGCCGTGGTCTCGTGGGCCGCGTTCTTCGCGGCGGGCGGCAAGGGGACCGGCCTGGTGAAGACGGCGGCCGCCGGGGTGTCCGGCATCGCCTGGGGCTGGCTGGGCGTCCTCGGTGCCGGCCTGCTCGGCGGCTGGGCGGGCGCGCTGCCCGTGGCGGTCGCGGTGATCGCCTTCGCGATGTGCGTCCAGGCGGGGTGGGCGCCACTCTCGTTCATCCCGGCGGCCTTCCTGGGCGCCGCGTCGCTGTTCGGCACCGGCGTGGACGTGCTCACCACGGCGGTCGCGTTCGTGATCGGCGTCGGGCTCGGCATCGCCTCGGAGTGGGCGGCCGCGCAGCTCGTGCGCAGGGCCCGGCCCGGTTCCGCTGTACCCGAAGTGGTCTGACCACCTGACCTACGAGGAGACGAAGATGAGCACCCCCTTCATCCAACGCCACCGGCTGTGGACCGCCGAACAGCAGGAGCAGGCCGACCGCGTCGCGGCCCGGGTCGAGGAACTCGGCCTGCGGCAGGTCCGGATCAGCTGGGGCGACCAGCACGGCATCCTCCGCGGCAAGACCCTGGAGGCCGGACACTTCCTGTCCGTGCTGCGCAACGGCAAGGACTTCCAGACCGCGACCCTGATCTTCGACACGACCAACAACCCCGCGGTCCCGCCGTTCGCGGCCGACGGCTTCGGCGATCCACGCCTGACCGGCCTGCCCGACGGCGTCCTCGTGCCCGACCCCGGGACGTTCCGCGTCCTGCCGTGGCTGGACAAGACCGGCTGGATCCTCAGCAACCTGCACTACCGCAGCGGCGAGGTCGTCCCGTTCGACACCCGCGGCGTGCTGCAGACCCAGCTGGACCGGCTCGCCGGCGACGGGTGGGACTTCGTCGCGGGCATCGAGCTGGAGTTCTACCTCACCCAGCTCGACGACCCGCGGCTGTCGTTCGAGTCGTGCGGCTACCCGCCGGACCCGCCCACGGTCAGCGCCGTCTCCCACGGGTTCCAGTACCTCACCGAGAACCGCGGCGACGAGATCGCCGGGATCCTCGACATCCTGCGCGACAACGTCGTCGCGCTGGGACTGCCGCTGGCCACCGTCGAGGACGAGTGGGGGCCGGGGCAGACCGAGTTCACCTTCGAACCGATGTCCGGCCTGCAGGCGGCCGACGCGGCCATCCTGTTGCGCAGCGCCGTCAAGCAGCTGTGCCGCCGCAACGGCTACCACGCCACGTTCATGTCCCGCCCGGCCTTCCCCAACGCCTTCTCCAACGGCTGGCACCTGCACCAGTCGCTGAGCGGACCCGACGTGGCGAACGCCTTCGCCGGCTCGGCCGAGGAAGCGCTCTCCGACACCGGCCGGCACTGGATGGCCGGCCTGCTCGAACACGCCAAGGCCTGCTCGGTGCTCAGCACCCCGACGGTCAACGGGTACAAGCGCTACCGGCCCGACTCGTTCGCGCCCGACCGCATCGCCTGGGCGGAGGAGAACCGGGGTGCACTCGTGCGCGTCGCCGGCGGCCGCGGGGACGCCAACACCCACCTCGAGAACCGGGCCGGCGAGCCCGCCGCGAACCCGTACCTCTACCTGGCTTCGCAGATCATCAGCGGCCGCGACGGCCTGCGCAACAAGCTCGACCCCGGCCCGTCGGCCGACGAGCCGTACCGGGCCGACGCCGAGCCCCTGCCGGGCAGCCTGCAGGAGGCCGTCGAGCTGTTCGCCGCCAGCAGCGTGCTGCGCGCCGAGCTCGGCGACCCGTTCGTCGAGTACCTCGCGACCATCAAGCGGCACGAAGTCGCCCGCTTCAACGCCGCCGTCACCGACTGGGAACAGCGTGAATACTTCGAGGTCTACTGACGTGCGCGTGCTGGCCGGCGCCCGCCTGCCCGACCCCGACCCCCGCTCGACGATCACCGTGGCCGCCGCCCAGCTCGGCGGGCCCTGGCTGGACGTCGGTGCCCGCCTCAAACGGCTCACCGAGGCGGCGCAGCTCGCCGCCGCCGAGGGCGTGAAGGTGCTGGCGTTTCCGGAAACCTACCTGTCGGGCTACCCCTTCTGGCTCACCCGCACCCACGGCGCCAACTTCGACGACGCGGCCCAGAAGGCTTGCTACGCCTACTACCTCGACTCCGCCATCGAGGTCGGCGGGCCCGAGCAGCGGGAGCTGGAAGCGGTCGCGGCCGACTTCGGGCTGACGCTGCTGGTGGGCGTCACCGAGCGCGGCCGGGGACCGGCGAGCGGCTCGGTGTACTGCACGCTGCTCACGATCACCCCCGAAGACGGCCTCGCCGGGCACCACCGCAAGCTCGTCCCCACCTACGACGAACGCCTGGTGTGGGCCCACGGCGACGGGGCCGGGCTGCGCACCCATGCCGTCGGCCCGGCCCGGGTCGGCGGCCTGAACTGCTGGGAGAACTGGATGCCCCAAGCCCGGCACGCCCTCTACGCGGCCGGGGAACAGGTCCACTTCGGCACCTGGCCGGGCGCGAGCAAGGTCAGCCGCGACGTCACCCGCTTCACCGCGATGGAGGGCCGGGTGTTCGCCGTCGCGGCGGCGGGGATCCTGACCGTCGACGACGTCCCGGACGACTTCCCGCTGGCGGCCCAGCTGCGGGACAACTCGGCGCGGATGCCGTTCGACGGCGGCTCGGCCGTCGCGGCCCCCGACGGGACCTGGCTCGTCGAGCCGGTCCGCGGTGAAGAGGGCCTGGTGATCGCGGACCTCGACCTGCGCGCCGTCGGCCGCGAACGGCTGACGTTCGACCCGACCGGCCACTACAGCAGGCCGGATGTCTTCTCCGTGACCGTGAACCGCACCCGCCGGGAGGCGGTCGCGTTCGTCGAGGGGAGTCCTCGTGACTGACGTCCTCGTCCTGCAGCACCAGGAGGACGCGGGACCCGGGAACCTCGGGACGTGGCTGAGCGACCACGGTGTCGGGTGGGAGCTCGTCGACGTGTCGGCCGGTCTTCTGCCGACCCCGCGGCGGTGGCGCGCCCTGGTGGTCTTGGGCAGCCGGGAAGCCGCCTACGACGAGACGGTCGGGTGGCTCGCGGCGGAGCGGGAGTTCGTCCGCGCCTCGATGGCCCTGGGCACCCCGGTGTTCGGGATCTGCTTCGGCGCGCAGCTGCTGGCGCAGGTGCTCGGCGGCGAGGTGCGCCGGGCGGCGGCGATCGAACGCGGGTGGACCGCGGTCGGCTCGTCCGAGGCGGACCTCGACGGGACCTGGTTCGAGTGGCACGGCGACGAGATCACCGCCCCGCCGGCGGCCACCGTCCTGGCGGCCGGCTCCTGCGTTCAGGCGTTCCGTTCGGGGCCGCACCTCGGGGTGCAGTTCCACCCCGAGGTCACGCGGGAGCAGCTCGAGCGGTGGATGGACAGCGACCGGCGGCTGAAGCTGCTGGCGGAGGCCGGCGGCGAACGCGCGACACTGCTCGCGGACACGGCGAAGCACCTGCCCGACGCCACGGAAGCCGCGGGCCGGCTGTACGCCCGCTTCTTCCGGGTATGATCAGACCACCTGATCACCTGCTGTCGTGGGAGTGGCATGACCGAGGAACGGCGCGGTGTGGCGCCCATCCGCCCGGTGGACCGCAGGCCGCTGTACGAGCAGGTCAGCGATCGGCTGCGCGAGTTCATCGACGTCAACCAGCTGCAGCCCGGCGACCGGCTGATGACCGAACGGGACCTGGCGAAGGCCCTGTCGGTCGGCCGGTCCTCGATCCGCGAGGCGATCACCGCGCTGCGGGCCCGCGGCGAAGTCGAGGTCCGCCACGGCGACGGCATCTACCTGGTCCGCCGCCCCGAGGACGTGATCCCGTCGCTCGCGGCCGAGCTGGTCGCGACGCACCTCGACCACCCGGCGATCTGGGAGACCCGTCAAGCGCTGGAAACGCAGTGCGCGCGCCTCGCGGCCCTCCGCGCCACCCCGGAGGACCTGGCGGAACTGGAGTCCGCGCTCGAGGAGATGGAGCGCGAGATCGCCGCGGGCGAGCCCGGCTTGGCGGGCGACCGCCGGTTCCACCGCGGCGTCGCGACGGCGTCGCACAACCCGATCCTGATCGGGTTGCTGGAGAGCATGCGCCAGGCCCTCGACCGGACGTCGGCGACCTCGCTGACGCGCTCGGGCCAGCCGGGTGCGTCCCTGGCGGATCACCGCGGGATCGCGGAGGCGATCAGGGCGGGAGAGCCGGCCGCCGCGGCCGACGCGATGCTCGCTCACCTGGTGAGCACGACCGACTCCCTCGTGCAGGAGGGCCAGGTCAAGGAACCCCACGTGGCCGGGGGCCGCACGTAGCCGCTAGTCGCCGTCGAGGAGACGCTGCCCTTCGCGGGCCCACTCCGCGCGGGTGCGGGCCACGGCGGCCACGCCCTCGAAGACGTGCGCCTTGAGCCGCGCGATGCGGTCGTGGTCGGCCGGATCGCGCCGGGTCAGCCGCTCCCGCAGCAGGTCGGTTTCCTTGTTGAGGAGGCGGTCGCGGTGGGCCTCGGCCTCCTCGGCAGCCTTCTCCTGGTCGGCGATGAACGCGTCCAGGACCTCGCGGGCCCGTTCGGCGTCGATCATTTCGAAGTTCAGCGCCTGCAGCAGAAACGGGTCGCGCGGGGGCGCCGGGTCGTGCGGGGTGCCCAGCCACGCCAGCAGTTCGTCGTGGCCTTCGGCGGTGATCGAGTACACGGTCCGGGTGAGCTTCGGGCCGCGCTGCTCGTCGTCGCCGGTGATCAGGCCCGCGCGTTCCATGCGCCGCAGCGTCGGGTAGATCTGGCTCTGCGGCGCCGCCCACACCCAGCCGGTGGAGCTGTCGAAGAAGCGGACGAGGTCGTACCCGCTCATCGGACGTGCCTCCAGCACGCCCAGCAGGGCGTGCTGGAGCGACATACCCGGATCCTAACCGGCCTCAGCGCACCAGAACGGACACGGTCTTGGGCTCGGTGAAGAACTCCCGGCTGAACGTGCCGCCTTCGCGGCCGACACCGGAGTCGCCCATCCCGCCGAACGGTGCGCGCAGGTCGCGGACGAAGAAGCAGTTCACCCAGACGTTGCCGCTGCGCAGCCGGGCCGCGACGCGGTGGGCGCGGTTGAGGTTCTCGGTGAACAGCATCGCCGAGAGCCCGAACGGGGTGGCGTTGGCCAGGCGGACGCCGTCGTCCTCGGTGTCGAACGGGGTCACGGTGACGATCGGGCCGAAGATCTCGTCGGTCTGCACCGGGGCGCCGGCGGGCACGTCGGTGAGCACGGTCGGGCGCACGAACCAGTCGTGGTCAAGGCCCCCGGTGACCACGGTCGCACCGCGCAGCGCTTCGGGCTCCAGATAGCCGGCGACCTTCCGGAAGTGTTTCTCGCCGGCCAGCGGACCCAGTTCGGTCCCCGGGGCGCTCGGATCGCCGGCCTGCATCGCCTCGGCCGCGGCCGTGAACCGCGCGAGGAATTCGTCGTGGACCCCGCGCTGCACGAACAGCCTCGACCCGGCCAGGCAGACCTGGCCGGTGTTGCCGAACGCCGCCCGGATCGCCCACGGGACGGCGTTGTCGAGGTCGGCGTCGTCGAACACGACGTTGGCGCCTTTCCCGCCGAGCTCGAGGCTGACCGGCGCGAGCCGCTCGGCGCCCGCCTTGGCCACCGCACGGCCGGTGACCGAAGAGCCGGTGAAGGTGATCCGGTCCACCCGCGGGTCGCGGGTCAACGCGGCCCCGGCGTCGCCGAAGCCGAGCACCACGTTGACCACGCCGTCGGGCAGCCCGGCCTCGAGGGCGAGACGGCCGAGCAGAGCGGCGGAGGCGGGGGTGTCCTCGGCCGGCTTCAGCACGACGGTGTTGCCCCACGCCAGCGCGGGTGCGATCTTCCAGGTCGCCAGCATCAGCGGGAAGTTCCACGGCGAGATCGCCGCGACCACCCCGGCCGGCTCGTAGCGGGTGTAGACGTGCTGGCCGTTGTCGGACGGGAACGCCTCGGCCGAGGCGAGCCGGGCGTGGTCGGCGAAGAACCGGAAGTTCTGCACCGAGCGCGGGACGTCGTGGCCGGTCGCGGCGCCGACGGGCTTGCCCATGTCGCGGCTTTCGGCTTCGGCCAGCTCGGTGGCGTGCACTTCCATCAGGTCGGCCAGCCGGTGCAGCAACCGGCCGCGCTCCTCGAACCCCAGCCGCGGCCACGGCCCGGTGTCGAAGGCCCGCCGCGCGGCCGTGACGGCGGCGTCGACGTCGGCGGCGCCGGCCTTGGCCACCACCGCGTAGGGCTCGCGGGTGTAGGGGTCGATGTCGTCGTAGGTCTGGCCCGTGGCCGAGCCGATGACTTCGCCGCCGATGACGTGGTCGATCTTCACGCGGTGCGCTCCTTGAATTCGGTCCGAACCGGGTGCGGTTCGGGGCTGCGGGCCGGGACGAGGGTGATCGCGGCCGTGCCGAGCAGGGCGGCCGCGCCGAAGAGGACGAAGTTCCACTGGTAGCCCGCGCCGGAGGCCAGGACGAACCCGCCAAGGGGCGGCCCGAGGATGGCGCCGAGCCGCCCGACGCCCAGGGCCCAGCCGACCCCGGCCGCGCGCAACCGCGCCGGGTAGTGCCGGGTGATGTGGACGTTGAGCAGGTTCTGGGTGCCGATGGTGCCGTAGCCCGCGACGGCGATCAGCACGTACAGCACGATCGTCGGTGGCCGGGTCAGCAGCAGCCCGATGCCGGCCGCGGCGAGCAGGAACGACACCGCGATCACCGGCCGTGAGCCGAACCGGTCCGCCGCCCGGCCCCCGGCGAAGGAACCGGCGATCGAGCCGAGGTTGAACACCAGCAGGAAGGTCAGCGCGGAGCCGAGGGAGAAGTGGGCCTGGCGCATGATCTGCGGCAGCCAGGTGTTCATGCCGTAGACCGTCAGCAGCGCGCAGAACGCCGTGGCCCACAGCAGCAGCGTTCCGGCGCGCTGTCCCGGCGCGACGAGCCCGCGCAGCGCGGCCGTCCACGACCGGCGCTGCGGGCGCTGCAGCTGCGGCACCGGACGGCCCAGCGCCGCGGCGAGCCGCGTCGCCTCATCGGTGCGGCCGGTGAGCACCAGGTGCTCCAGGGATTCCGGGAGGAGTTTCCAGCCGAGCGGCACCACCACGAGCACCGGCACGGCGGCGATCAGGTACATCACCCGCCAGCCCGCCACCGGCAGCAGCGGGATCGCCAGCGCGGAGGCGAGGATGCCGCCCACCGCGTAGCCCGACTGCATCATCACGTAGGTGAGGTTGGCCCGGCCCGGTGGCGCGTACTCGACGACCAGCGCGGCCGCGGTCGGCATCAGGCCACCGAGGCCGAGCCCGCCGAGCAGGCGCAGCACGGCGAACACCTCCGGCGACGGCGCCGCCGCGCACAGCACGGTGAACACCGAGAACCACGTCACGCACAGCAGCAGCATGCGGCGGCGGCCGACGTAGTCGGTGAGCGTGCCGGTCAGCAACGCCCCCAGCAGCATCCCGATCAGCGCGTAGCTGCCGAGCGTCCCGGCCTGCGCCGGGCCGATGTGCCACTGCGCCATCAACGCCGGCACGGTGGTGCCGTAGACGACCAGGTCGTAGCCGTCGAAGGCGACGGCGAGCGCGCAGAGCAGGAACACCGTCCACAAGCGGCGCGCGGGGTGTGCGGTCATGTCGATCGTCCTTTCACGACACTGTGGAACGAAGGTGCTGCCACAAGCGGTCGAGCAGTTCGGATCCGGTGGCGCGCCAGGCATCGGCTTCGTCGCCGGTGAGCGGCCGGGGGGTGCCGGCGGCCGCGGCGGCCAGCGTCAGCCGCGCGGTTTCCTCGAGGATCCACATGCGGGCCACGGCTTCGCCGATCGTGGCGCCGGCGGTCACGGCTCCGTTGCCGCGCAGTACGCACGTGAAGTTCTGGCCGAGGTTCTCGGCCACGGCCAGCCCGCGCTCGCGGTCGCGGACCAGGCGCGGGTCCTGGTGCACGGCGACCGCGGGGCCGAGCAGGGAGCCCTGGCCGTGGAGCGGCTGGAGCCGCAGACCGGCGGCGGCCGCGGCGGTCACGGCGTGGGGCTGGGCGCGGCAGATCGCACCGATGTCCGGCCGGGCCGCAGCGATGGCGGTGTGCAACCACGCCTCCTTCGGCGCCGATCCGGGCAAGGCGGCGCCGACGAGCGGAAGCGTGACGCTGTCGGGGACCGTGGGGTCCAGCTCGCCCAGCGGGCGCGGCGGAGTGATGAGGAGGCTGTCGCCCGCGGTGCGGACACTGACGTGGCCGAAAGCCGTGACGAGGCCCGCGGTGGCCAGAACGCGTCCGGCCCGGGCCAGCTCGGCGGCGAGCTGCGCGCTTGTCATGCTCGCAACTATCTATAGGTATCTGTATACCTGTCAAGAACTATTGAACCAGTATTCAGATACCTGTATGGTTGGTTGATCGTTTTCCGGGGATCGAAGGGACGGGCATGATCGAGCTGCAGGACATCGCCTACGTGCGCTCGGGCACCGCGGACCTGGCCACCGCCGTGGACTTCGCGGTCGACATCGTCGGACTGGAACTCACCGCCCAGGCTCCGGGCCGGGCCTGGCTGCGCGCGGACTCACGCCACCACTGCCTGGCCTTCGTCGAAGGTGCGGCCGGGGTGCTGGCCACGGCCTTCACCGTCGCCGACGAGGACCGGCTGGCCGCCGCCGAAGCCGAACTCGAAGCCCACGGCACCCGGGTCGTGCGTGGTGATCCCGCCGGCGCGGCCGAGCGGCACGTGCGGGACTACCTGACGTTCGACGACCCGGCGGGCAACGTCGTGGAACTGGTGGTGGACCAAGCGACGGTCTCGCGCCCGGTGCGGTTCGGCCGCACCGCGGGCATCACCGAGTTCGGTCACCTGTGCCTGGACGCACCGGACGTCCGCGAGGCGTACCGCTTCTGGTCGACCCGGTTCAACGCCCGCGCCTCGGACTGGATCGGCGACGGCGCCTGCCTGATGCGGATCGACCCGGTGCACCACAAGCTGGCCGTGTTCCGCGGCGACGGACCGGGCCTGTGCCACCTGAACTTCCAGGTCGAGTCGATCGACGACGTCATGCGCAACTGGCACTTCCTCGTCGACCGCGGCGTCGAGATCGAGATGGGCCCCGGCCGGCACCCGCAGTCGGGCGCGATCTTCCTGTACTTCAAGGGCCCCGAGGGCCTGACCTACGAATACTCCTACGGCGGCCGGCTGATCACCGACGAAGCGGCGTGGCGGCCCCGCTACTTCGACCCCGCCGAACCGGATTCGATCGACCTGTGGCGCGGCCCGACGGCCCGCACGACCTCGCAACCGCAGCTGCACTCGGGAGACCGCGTATGAGCACCCCCTGGACCGTCGAGCGCGCGGCCCGCATCCTGCTCGAGCGGGAAGACGCCCGAGCCGACGGCGAGCCGCTGACCGACGAGTGGCCGGAGCTGGACCTGGCCACCGCCCACCTCGTGCAGGACGAAACCCTGCGGCTGCGGCTGTCGCGCGGCGAGACGCTGATCGGTGTCAAGCTGGGCCTGACCTCGCGGGCCAAGCAGGAGCGGATGGGTGTCGCCAGCCCGATCACGGCGTGGCTGACCGACGCGATGGTGCTCCCCACCGGTGCGCCCGTGCCGTCGCTGATCCACCCCCGGGCCGAACCGGAGATCGTCTTCACCCTGGGCCGCGACCTCGCCGGGCCCGGCGTCACCGCACCCACCGCCCTGGCCGCGGTCGAGCACGTGCTGGCCGGTGTCGAGCTGATCGACAGCCGCTACCGCGACTTCCGGTTCACCCTGCCCGACGTCGTCGCCGACAACGCCTCCTCGGGCGCGTTCGTGACCGGCCCGATCAGCCGCCCGCCGGAAGGCTGGGACCTGTCCGCCGAGGCGTGCACGATCTCCGTCGGCGGCACCGTCGTCGACACGGCCACCGCCGCCGCCGTTCAGGGCCACCCGGCCCAGGCGCTGGCGCTGGCCGCCAACGAGCTGGGCCGCCGCGGCCACCGCCTGCGCGCGGGCTGGCTCGTGCTCACCGGCGGGATCACCGACGCCGTACCGATTCCCGAAGGCACCGTCGTGACCGCGACCTTCGGATCCCTGGGCCGGATCGAAGTGGGAGGCTGACGTGCCGCTCGTGCAGATCACCGTGGCGGAGGGACGCACGCCGGAGCAGCTGCGCGCTTGTCTGGCCGCGGTGCACGACGCAGTCCGCGACAGCCTCGGCGCCCCCGACGCGTCCATCCGCGTACTGCTGACCGAAGTACCACCGGAACACTGGAGTTCGGGGGGAAAGACGCTGGCGGAACGAGCCGCACCCTGAAGCTACGTGCTCATGAACGGTCTCCCCAGGGAAGTGCCGGGTCGAGGTGGGCGGGGTGGACGGTGGTGCTGAGCAGGCGGCCGAACGCGCCGAAGGTGAAGTGCGTGGTGTCCCGGCCGGTCTCGTCCAAGCCGAACAACGCCCCGTGGGAGCGCAGGTCGTGGGCGTTGCGGTGGTCGGCCACGGTGACGCGGCGCACGGGATCACCTTCTCCCGCCAGGTGAAGACGTAGATGCCGGGGCGCAGCTGGTACACGGTGTTTTCGTCGGTGTCGGCCAGGCCGCGCTCCGGCCCCGCGAGGCACTGCCACGTGTACCACTGCGGGCTGAGGTAGACGTGTTCGTAGGCGTGCTCCTCGCTGTACACCCACAGCGCGCGCCGGCCGATCAGCGCGGTCGTGGGTGCCGGGGCCGGCCCGCTGACCGGTGTTCCGTCGAGGTGGCCGGGCACGAACGCCTGCCGGACGCGGGTCCGGCCCGGCTCCGGCCCGGCGATCGTGGTGATCACCGAAAGGGTGTGCCCGGTGGTGAAGTCGAGGAACAGGCTGACCGCTTCGGCCGGCTCGTGCGTGTGGTGGAACTGCGCGTAGACGAGCCCTTCGGCGACGTCGAAGGCTTCGTAGTGGTCCTTCCCGGTGGCCGCCGGGAGCGGGTCGGTGGCGCCGGGGACGTAGTCCCAGCCGACCGTGCCGGCACCGAAGCGGTGGGTGATCCGGGTGCCCCGGTCGTCGGTGACCACCACTTCGCGGTCGGCCAGCGCGGTCGAGGGCTCTGCCTTGTTGGCGTCGAAGCCGGGTTCGAGCCCGTTGAGGGGCAGCCAGTTCGCGGTGTCGGCGAGGTCGGTCACGAGGTTTCCTCCATGGTGTGTTCCGCGGATTCGGCGGTGGCGGCCGGTTCGCGTTCGAGGTCGGCGGCCAGGGCCTGGTAGACGGCCGGGCGGCGCTTGCGCAGCCACGCGGCGACCACCAGCCCGGCCAGTGCGACGACCAGGAGCAGCCAGGGCAGCTGCGGGACGACGCCGTTGCTGGAGCCGGCCAGGGTGGGGAAGTTGACGATCGCCAGGGTCACGATGAGCCCGAGGCCCACCGCACCCAGGCCGGGCGCGATCAGCGTCCGGGTGAGCCGGGGGTCGCGGGTGCGGCGGAAGTGGACCAGGATCGCCAGCGCCGCGAGCAGTTGCAGGGCGAGGATGGCGAGCGTGCCGAAGCCGGTCATGCTGGCCGTCAGGTCGGCGACCGGGTCGAGGCCGGCGAGCCGGAACAGCAGCGCCACCACCGAGCCGAAGACCAGCTGGGCGAGGGCGGCGTGCTGGGGTGCGCCGGTGCGGGCGCGGGTGCGGCCCAGCAGCCGCGGCAGGACGCCGACCCGGCCGAGGGCGTAGAGGTAGCGGGTCGCCGAGTTGTGCAGGGCCAGCAGGGCCGCGAACAGGCTGACCACGAGCAGCAGCATCATCACCTTGGTCGGCACGTCGCCGAGGTAGTCCCGCGACACCGAGAACACCAGGTCCCCGGTGGACAGGTGCGCGGTGGCGACGTCCTGGGCCTGCGCGACGCCGATCGCGGTGACCACGGCCCAGGTGGTGAAGGCGGCGAAGACCCCGATGAAGCCGATGGCGACGTAGGTCGCCCGCGGGATCGTCCGCTTGGGGTTCTTCGCTTCTTCGCCGAACAGGGCGGTCGCTTCGAAGCCGATGAAGGCGTTCGCGGCGAACAGCAACGCCAGCCCGCTCGCGCCCTGGACCATGACGGACGGGGTGAAGACGGCGAAGGAGAAGCCGTGCCGGAACAGCACGCTGAAGTCCATGACCAGCAGGATGGACACCTCGAGGACCAGGGAGACGCCGAGGACCTTCGCGCTGACGTCGATGCCGCGCCGGCTGAGCAGGAAGACCAGCACGACCGAGACCGCGCTCCAGACGATCCAGTCGAGGTCCACGCCGAAGACGTCCTTGAGGACGGTGCCGGTGAAGAACCCGCTGGTGCCGATGGCGCCGGCGACGAAGCAGTTGTAGCCGAGCATCGCGACGAACCCGGCGACCAGGCCCATGGTCCTGCCCAGGCCCTTGACGACGAAGGCGTAGAAACCGCCCGCGCTGGTCAGGACCTTCGACATCTGGGCGTAGCCGACGGCGAACAGCAGCAGCACGACCGTGGCGAGGACGAACGCGGCGACCATGCCGCCGCCGTTGCCGACGGCGATGCCGATGGCCGCGATCACGACCATCCCGGTCAGCGGCGCCACCGCGGCCAGCACCAGGAACACGATGCCGGGCACCCCCAGGACGTTCTTGGCGAGCGAGGTGCTGTCCTGCCCGGGACCCGATCCGCTCATGGCTGCTCCTTGGTGACGGGACCATCTTCGGTCGGCTTGGACCGGAAGTATGGGTTCTCGGCCCTCTCGCGGCTTGCCTTTGCGTGCGCGGTCCTTGTCCCTGCGCGACCGGCTCGGGGTCAGACCTGCTCGCCGAGCTTGAATTCCGCCTGCCCGGACGCGTAGGAGAAGCCGTCCGCGCCGATGGTGACGTCGGCTTCGCGCGGCTCGGCCCGTTCGACGACCGGCTGGACGCGCCCGTCGAGGTCGAGCACGACCGACGCGTCGGTGTACCAGCTCGGCACCACCGGGTTGCCCCACCAGTCGCGGCGCTGGTTGTCGTGGACGTCCCAGGTGATCACCGGGTTGTCCGGGTCGCCGGTGTAGTAGTCGTGGGTGTAGAGCTCGATGCGGTGGCCGTCGGGGTCGCGCAGGTACAGGTAGAACGCGTTCGACACGCCGTGGCGGCCCGGCCCGCGCTCGATCATCCCGGACTTCCGCAGCGCGCCGAGGTGGTCGCAGATGTGCAGGATCTGGTGCCGTTCGTGCGAGGCGAACGCGATGTGGTGCAGCCGCGGGCCGTCGCCGCCGGTCAGGGCCACGTCGTGGACCGTCGGCTTGCGGAACATCCAGGCCGCGTACACCGTGCCCTGGTCGTCCTGGATGTCCTCCGAGACGCGGAAACCCAGGCCCTCGTAGTACTTCCGGGCCGCCGGGACGTCCGGGGTGTCGAGGTTGAAGTGATCCAGCCGCGACAGTGCGCCGGCGCCGTGGACGTCGTAGCGCTGGGTGAACCGCTCGACGTGCTCGGCTTCGTGGAAGAACTCGACCGGGAACCCGAGCGGGTCGAGCACGCGCACCGCCTCGCCGATGCCGCGGGTGGCGCCGGCCGGTCGCCGGGAGACCGGGCAGCCGAGCTCGCGGTAGTACGCCTCGGCCAGCTCGAGGTCCGCCGGGGTCCGCACCCGGTAGGCCAGCACGCCCAGCGCGGGTTCCGGGCCCTTGCGCAGCACCAGCGAGTGGTGCAGGTACTCCTCGAAGGCCCGCAGGTACAGGGCGGACGAGTCTTCGTGGGTGACGACGAGCCCGAGCACGTCGACGTAGAACGCCCGTGACGCGGCCAGGTCGGTGACGACGAGTTCGGCGTACGCGCAGCGGATGACGTCCGGCGGGGTGGCGGTCATGCGGTTTCCTTCCCGGCGCCGAACCGTGCCGTGTGCACCGGCCCGAGTGAGACGTGGATGGCCTGCTGGTCGGTGTAGAAGTCGAGGGAGCGGTAGCCGCCTTCGTGGCCGAGGCCGGACGCCTTGACCCCGCCGAACGGCGTCCGCAGGTCGCGGACGTTGTGCGAGTTCAGCCAGACCATCCCGGCCTCGACCGACTGCGCGAAGGTGTGCGCCCGCGTCAGGTCGGCCGTCCACAGGTACGCGGCCAGGCCGTACTTGACGTCGTTGGCGAGCGCGAGGGCTTCGGCCTCGGTGTCGAACGGCGTCAGGGCGACGACGGGGCCGAAGATCTCCTCCTGGAAGATCCGCGCGGTCGGGGGGACGTCGGCGAACACCGTCGGCGCCACGTAGTTCCCGCTGTCCAAACCGGACGGACGACCGCCGCCGGCGAGCAGCCGGCCCTCGGTCTTGCCCAGCTCGACGTAGCGCATGACCTTGTCGTAGTGCTCGGGGTGCACCAGCGCGCCGACCTCGGTGGCCGGGTCGTGCGGGTCGCCCACGACGATGTTCGCGGCCCGTTCCGCGTACCGCGCGCAGAACTCCTCGTAGATCGGCCGCTCGACCAGGATGCGGCTGCCCGCGGTGCAGCGTTCGCCGTTGAGCGAGAACACGCCGAACAGCGTCGAGTCCAGTGCCGCGTCGAGGTCGGCGTCGGCGAAGACGATCGCCGGGGACTTGCCGCCCAGCTCCATCGACATGCCCTTGAGGTGCGCCGCGCAGTTGCGGTAGATCGTCTGCCCGGTCGTGGTCTCGCCGGTGAACGAGATCAGCGGCACGTCCGGGTGCTTGACCAGGGCGTCGCCCGCTTCTTCGCCGAAGCCGTTGACGAGGTTGAACACCCCGTCCGGCAGCCCCGCCTCGGCGAAGATCCCCGCCCACAGGCTCGCCGAGAGCGGCGTGAACTCGGCCGGCTTGAGCACCACCGTGCAGCCCGAGGCCAGCGCCGGCGCGAGCTTCCAGCTCTCGAGCATGAACGGTGTGTTCCACGGCGTGATCAGCCCGGCGACGCCGACCGGCTTGCGGTGTACGTAGTTCACCTGCCGCCCGGGCACCTGGTAGGTGTCGTCGGCCTGGGCCACGACGAGGTCGGCGAAGAACCGGAAGTTCTCGGCCGCGCGCTGGGCCTGGCCGAGCGCCTGGGTGATCGGCAGGCCGGTGTCGAACGTCTCCAGCTCGGCCAGCCGCCGGTCCTGGGCTTCGACGGCGTCGGCGATCTTGTTCAGCACGCGCGCCCGTGCTCGCGGCAGCATCCGCGGCCACGGGCCGCCGGTGAACGCCTTCCGGGCCGCCGCGACCGCGCGGTCGACGTCTTCGGCCTGGCCCGCCGCGGCGGTCACGTACGGGGTGTTCGACACCGGGTCGAGGACGTCGAACGTCTTGCCCGAGACGCTGTCGACGAGCTCGCCGCCGATGTAGTGCTTGAGCTCGCCCGGCAGTCCTTCCGGGACGTGGTGGGTCATGCCTTTCCTTCCAGGGAGAAGCCTTCGACCGGGCTGAGGTACCGCGCGCCTTCGGCCATGAGGTCCTTGATCCGGGCGAGGCCGGCTTCGGTCGGCGGGATCAGCGGCGGCCGGACGTGCCCGGAGGCGATCAGCCCGCGCTGTTCGAGCACCCACTTCCCCGGCGCCGGGTTGGTTTCGACGAACAGCAGGTCGACCAGCGGGTGCAGGCCGTAGTGGATCTCCCGCGCCCGTTCGTGGTCACCGGCCTGCCAGGCTTCGTACATCTCGGCGCACGCGGCCGGGGCGATGTTGGCCGTCGCGCTGACGAACCCGGCGCCGCCGAGGGCCAGCAGCGGCAGGCAGAGCAGCTCGATCCCGGACCACACGACCAGGTCGCGGCCGCACAGGTGCAGCACGCGCGAGAAGTGCTCGAAGTCCTTCGTCGTCTCCTTGATCCCGGCGAAGTTGTCGCACGAGCGGTACAGCCGTGCGACGGTCTCCGGTGCCAGGTCGACCGCGGTCCGGCTCGGGACGTTGTAGGCGACGATCGGCAGGTCCGGGAACTCGCGGCAGACCGTGCGGTACCAGACGAACAGCGCGTCCTGGGTCGGCCGCGCGTAGTACGGCGTGATGACCAGGGCCGCGTCGATCCCGGCCTCGCGCGCGGCCGCCGTGAGTTCCAGGGTTTCGTCGAGCTTCGCCGAGCCGGTACCCGGGACGAAGGGGACGCGGTCGCCGACCTCGGCCGCCACCGTCCGGATCGCCTCGGCGCGCTCGGCGACCGTCTGGGACCCGGGCTCGCCGGTCGAGCCGCCGATCGAGATGCCGTGCGTGCCCGAAGCCAGCTGCCAGCGCACGAGGTTCTTCAGGCCGTCGTGGTCGACGGCCCCCTCGGCGGTGAACGGCGTCATCAGGGGCGCGATCGACCCGCGGACGGCCCGGGGGTCGGAGCGGAAGCGCATGGGTTTCCCTTCGTGCGTCAGTGGCGGCGGTAGGCGAGGTAGGCGTCCAGGGTGGCCAGCCGGTGGGCGCGGACGGCCTGTTCGATCTCCGGACCGGGCGCGCCGCGTTCGAGCAGGCCGAGAATGGTTTCGTGCTCGGCGACCGACTCGCGGGCGCGGCCGGGCACGAAGCTGAACGTCGAGCTGCGCAGGCGGCCGAGCCGGTCCCAGCCGCGGCGGACGAGGTCGAGGACCTGCGGGTTGGGGCAGGCTTCGAACAGCACGGCGTGGAAGTCGCGGTTGAGGCCGGTGAACCTCGCGGGTTCGAAGTCGCCGAGGCAGCCGGCCAGCTCGGCGTTCAGCGCGCGGGCCTTCGCCAGCGTGCCCGGCGGGAGGACCGGCGCGGCGAGCGCGGCGGCGTAGCCCTCGACCAGGGCGAGGGTCTGCATCGTGTGCTGGTACTCGCTCTCGTCGACCATCGCGACCTGGGCGCCGACGTTGCGCTCGAAGGTCACCAGGCCCTCGGCCTCCAGCAGCCGGATCGCCTCGCGGACCGGCACCACGCTGACGCCGAGCTCCTGGGCGAGCTGGCCGAGGACCAAGCGGTAGCCGGGGGAGAAGGTGCCGTCGGCGATCCGGGCCCTGATCCACTCGTAGGCGATCCGCGACTTGCTCATCGTGGTGCCGTTCACCGCTTCGCGCGCCATGCCGCGTACCTCCCGCGCCAGTGCTCGTCCATCGGGTAGAGGCCTTCGACGCGCTCGCCGTCGGCGACCCGCTCGGCGATGAACGTCTCCTGCAGCTCCTGCTCGATCGCCGCGTCGACGACTTCTTCGACGAGGTCCGGCGGGATGACCAGGACGCCGTCACCGTCGCCGGCGATGACGTCGCCCGGGCGGACCGCGGCGCCACCGCAGGCGATGGCGACGTCGACGTCCCACGGCACGTGCCGCCGGCCGAGCACCGCCGGGTGCGCCCCGGCGTGGTAGGTGGGAATGTCCAAAGCGGACACCGCGGCCAGGTCGCGGACCCCGCCGTCGGTGACGATCCCGGCGGCGCCGCGCACCTGGGCCCGCAGCGCGAGGATGTCGCCGACCGTGCCGGTGCCGCGTTCGCCGCGGGCCTCCATGACCAGGACGTCACCCGGGCCGAGGCGGTCGATCGCCTGCTTCTGGGCGTTGTAGCCGCCGCCGCGGGCTTTGAACAGGTCTTCGCGGTACGGCAGGTACCGCAGGGTCCGCGCGCGGCCGGTCAGCCGGGCGCCGGGCCTGGTCGAGGTGAGCCCGTCGATCGACACGGCGTTGTACCCGCGCTTGCGCAGCTGGGCCGACAGCGTGGCGGTGCCGACGGATTCGATCCGCTGCTTCAGGGAGGCCGTCAGCTCGAACGGCGGCTCGGCGGTCCCGTACGCGTCCGCGCGCTGCTGTTCGTCGACGCGGGGGAGAGCACCGTACGGTCCGAAGGGGACGGTCCCCTCGGTGATCGGGGTGACGAGCCGGCCGGTGGTGTGGCCGCCGCCGTCGACCTCCACTTCGACCACGTCGCCGGGGACCGCGACCGACGCTCCCGCAGGCGTCCCGGTCAGGACGACGTCGCCGGGTTCGAGGGTGATCAGCTGCGAGAGGTCGGCGACCAGCCGTCCGAAGCCGAAGAGCAGGTCGGCGGTGGTGTCCTCCTGGACGAGTTCGCCGTTGAGCCAGGTCCGCAGCCGCAGGGCCGCCGGGTCGAGCCCGGCCGCGGGCAGGACCGACGGCCCGAGCGGGGTGAAGCCGTCGCCGCCCTTGGCGCGCAGGTTGCTGCCCTTGTCGGCGTACCGCAGGTCGTAGACGCCGAAATCGTTGGCCGCGGTGACGCCGCCGACGTGCGCCCAGCCCTCTTCGGGCGGGACGCGGCGGGCCGTGCGGCCGATGACGAGCGCGATCTCGCCTTCGAAACCCAGCAGCTCGGTGCCCGCCGGCCGTTCGAGGGCGGTGCCGCTCGCCGCGACGGACGTCGGGGGCTTGAGGAAGTACGACGGCTGCTCCGGTACCCGGCCGCGCTGGGCGGCGCGGGAGCGGTAGTTGAGGTGCAGCGCGATGATCTTGCCGGGCCGCTGCGGGAGAGGCGTCATCGGTGGTCCTGCCTGCCGGTCGGGAAAAAGTATCTCAAATAATATACGATCTGTGGCGCGGGGAAACCCCCTTCAGCTGCCGTAGTGGAGCCAGACGGACTTGGTTTCGGTGTACGCGTCGAGGGCCCACGGGCCCATCTCGCGGCCCCAGCCGGACGCCTTGTACCCGCCCCACGGCGCCGCCATGTCGGGGATCGGCGGCATGTTGACGAACACCGCGCCGGCCCGGAGGCCGTCCGCGTAGCGCTGCGCCGTGCGGATGTCGCGGGTCCACACCGTGGCGGCCAGGCCGTATTCGGTGTCGTTGGCGCGGGCCAGTGGCTCGTCGCCGTCGTCGTAGGCCGTCACGGCCAGCACCGGGCCGAAGATCTCCTCGCGCATGATCGCCATGTCGTCGCGGACGCCGGCGAACAGCGTCGGGGTGTAGAAGTAGCCGTCGCCGTCGACCGGGTTCCCGCCGGTGACCAGGTCGGCGCCCTGGTCGCGGCCGGTGCCGACCAGGAAGTCGACGTGTTCGCGGTGCTTCTCGGACACGAGCGGCCCGAGCTGCGTGGTCTCTTCGGTGCCCGGCCCGAGCCGCAGGCCTTCCAGGCCGCGCGCCAGCTTGTCGACGAACTCCTGCTCGCGCTTGCGGTCGACGTAGAAGCGCGTGTACGCCGCGCAGACCTGGCCGGTGTTGAGCGTCGCGCCGGCGAGGTTGCCCGCGACGGCGGCGTCGATGTCGGCGTCGGCCGCGATGATGCTCGGGGCCTTCCCGCCGAGTTCGAGGGTGAGCCGCTTGAGGTTGGACGCCGCGCTCGCCGCCGTGATCAGCTTCCCGACCGCCGTGGACCCGGTGTAGGAGACGTGGTCGACGTCCGGGTGCTCGGTCAGGAGCGCACCGACGGCGCCGTCGCCGGTGACGAGGTTGACCACGCCCGCCGGGATCCCGGCCTCGTGCACCAGCTCGACCAGCCGGATGCTGGTCAGCGGCGTGACCTCGCTGGGCTTGATCACCACGGTGTTGCCGGTGGCCAGCGCGGGGGCGAGCTTCCAGGCGAGGATCATCAGCGGGAAGTTCCACGGCGTGATCAGCGCGTTCACCCCGACCGGCTCGCGGCGGGTGTAGTGCAGCGTGTCCGGGAAGGACACCGGGTTCGTGGTGCCCTGCAGCTTCGTGACCCACCCGGCGAAGTACCGGAAGTGCTCGGCCGCGCCGGTCACGCTCACCTGCCGGGACACCCCGATCGGCTGCCCCTGGTCCAGGGTTTCCAGCCGGGCCAGTTCTTCGTGGTGCCGCTCGACGAGGTCGGCCAGCCGGAACAGCAGCGCGGCGCGCCGCACTGGCGGCAGCCCGGCCCACCCGGGCGCGGAAAGCGCTCGCCGCGCGGCCGCGACGGCGGCGTCGACGTCGGCCCGCGAAGCCGTGCCGACTTCGTCGAGGATCCGGCCGGTGGCCGGGTCGCGGGTCGGGAGCGCGCCGCCGCCGGCTTCGGTCCACTGTCCGTCGATGCAGAGGCGTGTCGCCATCCCGCTGTCCTCCTCGGCCTGGGGTGCACCGAGTATCGGGCGACGCGCCGCCGCGGGTCTTGTCCGCTCCCGCAAGCCCGTTGACCGACCGCGAAGGGATCCCGCGCGGGCTGCGGGCCGCGCGTCAGGCTGGGCCGCATGGACGTGATCGTGGTGGGCGCCGGCTCGGCCGGTTCGGTGGTGGCGCGGCGGCTGGTGGACGCGGGCGCGGCAGTGACGCTGCTGGAGGCCGGCGGCGAGGACGTCAACCCGGCCATCCACGACCCCGCCCGGGCCGGGGAGCTGTGGCACGGGCCCGAAGACTGGGACCTGTACACGGTTCCGCAGGAGCACGCCGCCGGGCGGCGGCTGCACCTGCCGCGCGGCCGGGTGCTCGGCGGGTCGCACGCGCTGAACGCGATGATCTGGGTCCGCGGCGCTCCGGCCGACTACGACGGCTGGGGCCTGCCCGGCTGGACCTGGGCCGACGTCGAGCCGGTGTTCGCGCGGATCGAGCAGGACCTCCTGGAGGTCGTCCCGAACGAGCCGCTGCACCCCGTTCAGGAGTCCATAATGGACGCCTGCGTCTCGGCCGGGCTGCCGCTGAACCCGGACTACAACAGCGGGAAGCTGGACGGCGTTTCCGTCGAGCGGATCACCCTACGCGGTGGCCGACGGTTAACCACCTGGCACGCCTACGGGGCGCCGGTGGCCGCGCGGATGACTGTCCACACGGGAGCGCTGGTGCACCGGCTGCGGTTCTCCGGCTCGCGCGTGACCGGGGTGGTGGTCGCTCTCGACGGGGTGCTGCAGGAGCTCTCCGCGGACCTGGTGGTGCTCGCCGCGGGGGCGCTGGCCTCGCCCGCGATCCTGCTCCGCAGCGGCGTCGGCCCGGCGGACGAGCTGCGCGCGCTCGGCCTCGACGTCGTCGCGGACCTGCCGGGCGTGGGGCGCAACCTGCACGATCACCTGCTCTCGCCGGTCATCTTCTCGACCACCCGCGAGGTCGTGCCCGCGCCGGGCCGTCCGGTGACGCAGGTGCACTGGTTCTGGCGCAGCCGGGACGGCCTCGCGGTGCCCGACACCCAGCCGATCTGCTTCAGCGTGCCGATGTACGAGCCGTGGATGTCCGGGCCGCCGACCGGGTTCTCGCTGATGGCGGGGATGGTGACGCCGGAGAGCCGGGGGAGTCTGAAGCTGTCCGGCCCTTCGCCCGATGACGAACTGCTGATCGACCTCGCCGCCCTGTCCGCACCGGCGGACTTCGAGAGCCTGGTGGCGTCGGTCGAGCAGTGCCTCGAGGTCGGCCGCGCGCCGGCGCTGGCGGAGGAGTGGGGCGCCCGGCCGCGGTACCCGGCGCCGGGTACGGACGTCCGCGAGTACGTCCGCCGGACGGCGGTCACCTACCACCACCAGGTCGGCACCTGCCGGATGGGCACCGGCCCGGACGCGGTCGTCGACCCGCGGCTGGCCGTGCCCGGCCTGGACGGCCTGATGGTCGCCGACGCGTCGGTGCTGCCCCGCGTCACGACGGGCAACACGAACGCACCGGCGGTCCTGGTCGGCGAACAGGCCGCGCGGTTCCTCATCGGGAACTGAGCAGCCGCCGCAGCCACGAGGACCGCGCGGCCAGCGCCGCGCGGGTCACCTCGGCCTCCGGGGCGAAGCGGTCGAAGCCGTGGTGGGCCTCCGCCCAGACGTGCAGCTCGGTGGGCACCCCTGCTTGGGCCAGCCGCTGGGCGTACGCCACGTCTTCGTCGCGGAACAGCTCCGCCCCGCCGACCTCGACGAACGCCGGCGGCAGGCCGCTCAAGTCCGCCATCCGCGCCGGGGCCGCGTACGGCGAGACCTGCCCGTTCAGCAGGCTGCGCCAGCCGAAGTCGTTGGCCTGCTTCGTCCACACGAGGTCCGGGAGGTCGGCCGACGTCCGGTCGTCGAGCATCGGGCACAGCAGCAGCTGCCCGGCCAGTGCCGGCCCGCCGCGGTCGCGGGCCAGCAGCGCCACCCCGGCGCCGAGCCCGCCGCCCGCGCTGCCGCCCCCGACGACGAGCCGCTCGAAGCCGAAGGCCGACGCGAACCACACGAGGCCCGCGTAGCAGTCTTCGAGCGGCGCCGGGTGCGGGTGCTCGGGCGCGAGCCGGTACTCGACCGTGGCGCAGACGAACCCGAACTCCTCGATCAGCGGCACCAGCCGCGGCAGGTCGGCGAACCGGTCGTCCATCACCATCCCGCCGCCGTGGATGCTGTACAGCCCGGGGGCGTCCGGGCGCGGGTGCCGGGGCTGCAGCACCGTGACCACGACCCCGCCGTCCAGCGTGTGGTCCGACCAGGTGATGTCCCGGTCGCCGATCGCCTCCGCCGGTGTGGGGTTGCGGAAGGACGCGCGGATCGCGGGGAGCGTCTCGGCGGAGAGGTTCACGGCCCCTCCGGATCGACCGCGTCCCGGTCCGCCCAGAACGGCTCCACCAGCGCCCGCAGCTCCGCCGCGCCCACCCGCTCGACCAGCGCGACCGCCTCCAGGTTGTCCTCGAGCTGCCGCACGCTCGTGGCGCCGAACAACGTCGTCGTGTTCGCCGGGTGGGTGAGGGTGAACGCCAGGCACAGCTGGGCCGGGGTCGCCCCGACGCTCTCGGCCACCTTCGCAAGCTCCGCGGCCGAGTCCGCGATCCGCTGCCGGACGTCACCGGGGTCCCGGCCGACCTGGCGCCCGCCCTTCCCGAGCAATATCCCGCCTTCGAAGACGTCGGACGCCTGCAGCGACACCCCGAGCCCGAAGACCGAGGCGAACGGGGCACCGTCCGGAATGGACCGCCGGGCCACGCTGTACTTCAGCTGGGCGATCGCGGGGGCCGGGACACCGTCCGCGGCCGCGAAGCCGTGCACGGCCTTGATCGCCGAGGCCGACCAGTTGTTGACGCCCCACTGCCCGATCAGCCCCGCGTCGTGCAACTCGGCGAGGTCGGTGACAAGGGCGTGCAGGTCGGTGCGGTCGTGCCGGAGGTCGCCGAGGATGACCAGGTCGGCGTGCGAGACGCCGGCGCGGAAGAACGCGTTCTCCAGCTGGGCGCGCAGGCTGTGCTCCGGGTAGCCCTCCAGCCACAGCTTGGCCGAGAGCAGGTAGTCGTCCCGGCGCAGGCCCGCGGCGCGGACCATGGCCGAGAACAGGACGTCGGTGAAGACCGGGGGACTGCCGGGCAGGCCGTACACCCCGACGTCGAAGAGCGTGATCCCGGCGTCGACGGCGGTCCGCAGGAGCGAAACCGCTTCGCGGAAGTCCATCCGGTCATAGGTGTGCCACGAGCCGAGGGACAGCACGCCGGTGTGCGGGCCGTCGCGGCCGATGCGGCGCTGGGGGATGGGCACGGGAACCCTCCTAGGGGAGTCGGGGGTCGATGACGGCTTTGAGCTCGCCGAGCCGGGACATCGACTCGACGGCGGCGGACGCGCCGGCCAGCCCGACCGGCGCGCTGAACAGCTCGTCCCACGGCATCCGGTCGGCGAAGGTGCGGAAGAACCCGACCGAGCGGTGGTAGTCGGCGATGTCGCCGTTGAGGGAGCCGGCGAGCGTCAGTTCCTTGCCCATCACCGTGCCCAGCGGCACCGGGACGGGCGCCGGGCCGGTGGACCCGACGATCGCGACCGTGCCGCGCTGGGCGGCGAAGGCGACGGCCTCCTCGCCGATCGTCGGGCCGCCCGCGAAGTCGAAGACGTGGTCGGCGCCGCGGCCGCCGGTCAGCTCGCGCACGCGCTCGATGCGTTCGTCCGGAGTGGACTCGACGTCGACGGTCGCGGTGGCCCCGAACCGTTCGGCCACGGCCAACCGCGACTGCGGGCCGCCGACCGTGAGCACGGTTCCGGCGCCGCACAGGCGGGCGACCGCCGTGGCGAACACGCCGAGCGCCCCCGCGCCCTGCACGACGACCGTCGCGTTCGGACGGATGCCGCCGGACCGGGCCACCGCGCGCAGCACGGTCTTGCCCGCGCAGCCGGACATCGACGCCCACGTGTCCGGGACGTCGCCGGGCAGCAGCAGCTTCGCCGCGCCGGGCGTCACGTAGCAGTACCGGGCCAAGCCGCCGGTGGCGTACGGGAACCGGTCGGCGCGCTGCAGGAAGCCGTAGCCGCGGTGCTCGCAGGCGACCGGCTCGCGCAGAACCGTGCAGCCATAACACTTCCCGCACGTCGACTCGGACCAGCCGATGCGGTCGCCCGGCTTGATCTCCCGGCCGAGGGTGTCGGTGGTGCCGGGGCCGGTGGCGACGACCTCGCCGACCATCTCGTGGCCCAGCACCATCGGGAGCATGCCGGGCAGGCTCAGCTGCCCCGACCACAGGTGGACGTCGGTGCCGCACAGCGTGGTGCAGGTGAGCCGGACGAGCGCGGCACCGGGCTCGGGCTCTTCGGGCAGCGGGAGTTCGCGCAGTTCGAGAGGAGCGCGGCGGCCGGTGAGAACGGCGGCCTCCGTGTGGGTGGGCAGGGCCATCTTTTTAGTCTACAGTCGTGGAAGAAAAAGTCCAGAGCCGGGAGGAAACCATGACGGCGCAACGGATCCACCCGGCGGACGTGGTGGTCCACCGCGGGCTGGTGCACACCTTCGGCCCCGCGGGCACGGTCACCGGGCTCGCGGTGCGCGACGGCCGGATCGCCGCGGCCGGCGGCGACCTGACCGGCCACATCGGATCGGACACCGAGGTTCTGGACCTCGCCGGGCGCACGGTGCTGCCCGGCATCAACGACGCCCACCTGCACGCGACCTGGCTCGGCGCCCGGTGGCCGCACCCGCTGCTCGGCGCGCCGCACGAGGAAACCCCGGTGGTCACCGCGGAGGACCGCCGGTCCGCGATCCTGCGGGCCGGCGACGTCTGCGCGGCACTGGGCATCACCAGCTACACCGAGCCCGGCCTCGGTCCGGGCGAGACGGGCTGCTTCTCGGCGGACGTCCTCGGCGAGTACGCGGCCCTGCAGCGCGAAGGGCGGCTGCGGGCCCGGGTCACGGTGCTGCGCCTGTTCGGTCTCCTCGACGGTGCCAGTTCGCTGCCGGACTTCGAGCGTGGTCTGGGCACCCCGGTGCCGGCGGCGGATCCGGAGTGGCTGGCCGTCACCGGCGTCAAGATCTTCGCCGACGGCATCCCGCCGATGCGCACGGCCTGGACCCACCACTGCTACGCCGACGGCACGCGCGGAACCCTGCTCGTCGACGGGCCCGACGACGACGGGCGCGCGGCCAACCTGGCGAAGATGATCGCCCTGGCCCATGACGCCGGTCTCGTGGTCGGCGTCCACGCCACCGGCGAGCGCAGCATCGAAGCCGCCCTCGAGCACCTGCGGGCCGGCGACCACCTCGTGCACGGCGACCTCGTCACTCCGGCCCAGCTGCGGCGGATGGCCGCCCGGGGCGTCGGGCTGACCACGCAACCGGCCATCGCCGCCGCGATGCGGCCGATGGTCGCCACCGCGCTCGGCGAGGAGGTCGCCGCGAAGGCGTGGCCGCTGCAGGACGTCCTCGACGTCGGGGTGCAGCTCACGCTGAGCAGCGACGCCCCGGTCGTCACCCCCGACTGGCGGGTCCACCTCGCGGCGGCCGGGGAACTGCTGGGTGCGCGCGGTGTCACGCCCGCGCTGTCCGAACGGCTGCTTCGCTGCTACACGACCGAAGCCGCGGCACAGGACGGATCGTCGGACTGGAAGGGGTCCCTGGAACCGGGCAAGGTGGCCGACTTCTGCGTCCTCGGTGCCGATCCGGTGGGCGTTCCCCTGGCGGACCTGCCGTCGGTCACCGTCGAGCTGACCGTGACCGGCGGCCGGATCGTCCACAAGGGATAGTCAGGTGAGCAGCTGGCCGCCGTCCACCGCCAGGCTCACCCCGGTGATGTGCCCGGCGGCGGGCGAGGCCAGGAACACCACCGCCGGGACGACGTCCTCGACGGCGGCGATGCGGCCCAGCGGGATCCGGGCCTCCCAGGCCGCGCGGGCGGCGGGGTCCGCGGCGAAGCCCGCCGTCATCGGGGTCAGCACCGGTCCGGGTGCGACCGCGTTGACGCGGATCCCGTGCGGCGCCAGTTCCACTGCCGCGGACCGGGTCAGCGCGTCGACCGCGGCTTTGGTGGCTTCGTAGTGGCCGAGTCCGGGCGTCGGCTGCCGGGCACCGATCGAGGAGATGTTCACGATCGCCCCGCGCGTCCCGGCCGCGGCCATCTGCGCGCCCACCGCGCGGGTCATCAGGAACGTGCCGCGGAAGTTGACCCGCAGGCAGCGGTCGAAGACCTCGACGTCCAGGCCGGTCAGCGGCCCGCCGCCCCCGGCCAAGCCGGCGTTGTTGACCAGCACGTCCACCGGCCCGAACCGGTCCGCCACCAGGGCGGCCGCCACCTCCACCGACGCGGGATCCGCGATGTCCAGTTCGACGTGCCCGGCGCCGATCTCGCGACCGACGTCGTGCGCCGCGCGGATGTCCACATCGGCCACGACCACCCGGTCACCCGCTGCCACGAACGCTTCGGCGACCCCGCGGCCGATACCGCTCGCGCCGCCGGTGACCACCACAACCCGTGTTTTCATTCTACAATCGTAGATGAAAGATGTGCTGTGGCGAAAGGAAAACCCGTGCTCGGAAGATCGGCCTTCGGCCTCGGTTCGTGGAACACCTGGGACCGGATGGCGTTCGACGACGCCGTCCGGCTGCTCCGGACGGCCGTCGACGCCGGCGTCACGCTGTTCGACGTCGCCCACTACGACTTCGGTCCGCACGCGGAGAACTCGCGCACGGACATCCTCTTCGGCGAGGCCGTCCGGAAGGCCGGGATCGCGCGCGAAGACTACGTGCTGTGCGGGAAACTCTGGCTCTGGGACCACCCGCGCAGCGGCTTCGCCGAGCAGCTCGAAACGTCGCTGGGCCGGATCGGCACGGAGTACGCGGACCTGGTCGTGGTGGGCGACTACCGGGAGCGGCTGGACGTCCCGCGGGTCGTCACCGAGGTCGCGGAGCAGGTCCGGGCCGGGCGGATCGGCGGCTGGGGCGTCAACAACTGGCTCGCCGCGGACCTGGACGCGGCACTGGGGTTCGCGGACCGCGAAGGTCTCCCCGGCCCGGAGTTCGCCCAGCTCAAGTACTCGATCGCGCGCCGCTCGATGGCTGAAGGCGAGCCCTATCGCAGGCACTTCGCGAGCGGGCGGCTGGCGCTGCAGGCGTCCGACGTCTTCGAAGGCGGAGTGCTGCTGGGCAACGCTTCCCCGAGCCGGAAGATCGGCGCGGACGTCGGCGGGATCCGCGAATCCATCGTGGCGGCGTCCGCGGAGGTCGGGCGCGTCGCGGCGGACTTCGGCGCCACCCGCGCCCAGCTCGCGCTGGCCTTCTGCCTGGCGTACGAACCGGTGGCGAACGTCCTGTTCGGAGTGACCCGGGTGGACCAGCTGACCGACAACCTCGGCGCGCTCCTCCTGGCCCGCGAACACGGCCCCGAAATCCGCGCGGCCCTCGATCACCTGCGCCTCGACCACGCGGTCGCCCCCGACGGTTCCTGGTGACGGCTCAGGGGCGGCGCTTTCCCGGAAGGCGCCGCCCCTGAGGTCGATCAGGTGGTGAGGAAGGTGAGGGCCGAGGTGCGGAAGGGGGCGCCGCGCAGGGCGCCGCCGTGGTCGCCGGGAACCGTCACGAGATCGCTGCCCGGCACCAGGGGGACGAGGGTTTCGATGCCGTGGCTGACCGGGTCGTCCCGGCCCGCGACGAACCGCGTCGGCACGGTGATCACGCCCGCCTCCGGCACGAACGGCTCCCGCCGCAGGCCCTCGATGCATTGGGCAAGGGCGGCCGGGTCGCGGCCGGGCGCGGTGATCATCCGGGCGATCGCCGCCGTCAGCGGATCCGCCGGCAGCCGCCCGCCACCGGCGAAGGCCAGCGCGGCCTCGACGTCGACCGCGCCGAACGGCTCGTGCGGGCTGAGCCCGCCCAGCACCAGCCGCCGGACCGGCAGCACCGCGGGCAGTTCCCACGCCAGCCGCGCGCCCAGCGAGTAGCCGACAACGTCTACTTCGGACACATCACCGGCCACGAGAGCGAGTTCCCCGGCGATCGCCTTCGGCGTGACGTCGGCGAGCGCCGGGCTGGAGCCGTGGCCGGGCAGGTCGGGCACCAGCACCGGACGGCCCGCGGCGGTGAGCGCCGACGGCCAGCCCGTGCTGATCCAGTCGGTGTGCCCGTCGGAGGCGAACCCGTGCAGGAGCAGCACCGGCGGTCCGGCGGTAGGCCCGTCCGGGGCGAACCGGCGGACGGCGAGGGAGGTGAGGGTCAAGGAGATCCTTTCTCACGAAGCCCGGCGCAGCCGCTGGAGCTCGCCGAGCGTCCGGGCACGGGCGTCGACGGCGATCCGCAGCGCGGAGCCGATGAGGTTCAGCAGGAGCACGCAGGCCATGATCGTCACGCCGGGCACGACGACCAGCCACGGCGCGGTGACCAGGTACGACCGGCCCTCGGCGATCATGTTGCCCCAGGTCGGCGTGGGCGGGGCGATGCCGAGGCCGAGGAAGCTCATGGCGCCGTCGACGAGCATCGCGGCCGCGGCCAGGATGACGACCTGGACCAGCGCCAGCGGCAGCACGTTGGGGAACACGTGCACCAGCAGGATCTTGCCGCGGCTCATCCCGGACACGCGGGCGGCGCCGATGTACTGCCGCCCGGCGATGCCGAGCACGCGGCTGCGGATCACCCGGGCGGTGAACGGCGTGAAGATCACCGTCAGCGCGATCAGCTCGGTCCAGATGCTCGCGCCCAGCGCGATGGCCAGCGCCATCGCCAGGATGATCGCCGGGAACGACATCCACGCGTCCATCAGCCGCATCAGCACCGCGTCCGCGGCTCGGTAGAAGCCGCTGACCAGGCCGATCACCATGCCGGAGAAGGCCGCGCAGAGCGTGATCAACGCGGACAGCCCCAGCGACGCGCGCCCGCCGGACACCAGCCGGGCCAGCACGTCCCGGCCGAACGAGTCGGTGCCGAGCGGGTGCGCGCCCGAAGGCGGCAGCAGGCGGTGCACCGGATCGGTCGCGCTGACACTCGGCAGGAAGAACGGCAGCACGACCACGGCCAGCACGATCAGGCCGAGCAGGACCGAGCACACGACGAGGGTCCGGTTGCGCCGGAACACCCGGGCCGCGCGCCGCGGCGGGGGAGCGTCCACCGAGGTGGCGGGTTCGGCGACGGCGAGGCTCATGCGACACGCACCTTCGGGTCGAGCAGCGCGTACGAGAGGTCGACCAGCAGGTTGACCACCACGAACAGCACCGCGACGAACAACGTCACGCCCTGGATGAGCGGGAAGTCGCGGGTGGACACCGCCCCCATCAGCAGGTGCCCGAGGCCGGGCACCACGAAGATCGACTCGATGATCACGATGCCGCCGACGAGCATGGCGAAGTTGCTGCCCAGCTGCGTCACCAGCGGCATCAGCGCGTTCGGCAGGACGTGCTTCAGCATGACCCGCCGCTCCGGCAGGCCCTTGACGCGCGCGGTCCGCAGGTAGGTCAGCGGCAGTTCGCCCAGCACGCTCTCGCGCAGCGTCAGCACGAACAGCGCCGTCTGCCCGATGACGAGCACGGTCACCGGCAGCACCAGCGCCGGCACCGCGGCCACCGGGTCGGTGAGCAGGTCGTGGTAGCCGCTGGACGGGAACCACCGCAGCGTCACCGAGAACACCAGCACCAGCACCAGCGAGATCCAGAAGTCCGGCATCGCCATCCCGAGCGAGGACAGCCGGTCGAGCGCGCGGGCCACCGGGTTGCGCGGTGACACCGCCTGCCACGCGGTGATCGCCACCGAGAGGACGAAGCTGATCACCGTCGAGAGCACGGCGAGCGTCAGCGTCGGCACGATGTGCGCGGCGACGACGCCGAGCACCGGCCGGTGGTAGGTGATCGACGTGCCGAAGTCGCCCCGCAGGACGTGCCCGGCCCAGCTCAGGTACTGCTGCCAGAGCGAGCCGTCGAGACCCAGGCTCGTGCGCAGCGCGGCGACGTCGGCCGGGCGCGCGGTCGGGCCGAGGATGGCCTGGGCCGGGTCGCCCGGGATCAGCCGGATGACGAAGAACATCATGGTGCCGACGATGACCAGGATGATCACCAGATCGCGCAGCCGGCGCAGCAGCACCCCGGTCATGCCGCCAGCCAGGAGTTCCAGAACACCCGGTAGAAGTCGCCGTAGCCCTTGAGCCGCGGGGTGTAGGCCGCCCAGAGCTTCGACTGGCTCAGCGTGATCACCGACAGCTGCTTCCAGGTGAACGCCTGGAGCTTGTCGATGACGGCCTTGGCCTGCTCGGGTGTGGTCGAGGCGTTGAACTCGGCCAGCAGCCCGTCGAGCTCCGGGGACGACGAGCCGTTCAGCGTGCCGAGGGTGAGCGCCGGCATCTGGGCGGGCGAGGTCAGCGACGAGTCGAAGAACAGCGTCGTGATGTCCCAGCCGCCCGGATCCTTGGTGAGGGTGCCGAGCATGGTGGCGAAGTCGAAGGTGTCGATCTTGGTCTGCAGCCCGATCTTGCCGAGCGCGTCCTGGATGAGCACGGCCCACTTGCCGAACTCGGGGTAGGAGTTGGTGGTGACGATGCGGATCGTCGCGCCGGCGGTGACGCCGGCGTCGGCGAGCAGCTGCTTCGCACGGGCCGGGTCGTGTTCCCGGTAGACGGACTCACCGGCGGTCGAGTAGGACGCCTTGTTGTCCGGCGAGGCGAACGCGCCCGTCTCGATGGTCAGGTCCTTGCTGCCGCCGGTCGCCGCGTTGAGGGCCGGCTTGTCCAGCAGCAGGTTCAGCGCCTGGCGGGCTCGCGGGTCGGCGAACTTCGAGCCGGGGTGGAAGTTGGGGATGACGACGTTCTCGTTGCCGCCGGGCAGGTTGTGCACCACCAGGTTCGGGTTGGCCTTGAGCTGCTCGTACTGGTCGTTGGCCGGCATCGCGTGGTCCCACTGGCCGGTCTGCAGGCCGTTGATCAGCGCGTCCTGGTCGCCGACGACCTTGTAGGTGACGGTGTCGAGGTAGGCGTGTTTCGCGCCGGCCTGGCCACCCCAGTCCTCTTCGGACCGCGATCGGTAGCCGTCGTAGCGCTGGAGCACCAGCTGCTGGCCGATGTCCCAGCTCTTCAGCTTGTACGGGCCGGTGCCGATCGCCTTGTCCTGGCCGAACCCGGTGGCGGGCAGGCCGGAAAGGTTCTTCGCCTCGTAGATCTCGGTGCCCGCGCCGGCCAGCTCGTCGATCAGCGGGTAGCGCGGCCGCTTGAGGTCGATGGTCACCGTCGCCTTGTCGGGCGCGGTGATGGCGGCGATGTCCGGCGTGACGAGCTGCCCGGTGCGGTGGCTCTTCTGCCAGCGCTGCAGGCTCGCGACGACGTCGTCCGCGGTCAGCGGGTTGCCGTCCTGGAACGTGACGCCCTGGCGCAGCTTGAAGGTGTAGGCGAGCCGGTCCGGGCTGGTCGTGTAGCTGTCGACGAGCATCGGCCGGGCGACGAAGTGCTGGTCGACCTCGAACAGCTTCTCGTACATCATGTTGCCGATCTGCGCGGTCACCTGGCCGGGGTTGGCGACCATGTCGAGCGACTGCGGATCGGTGGGCACGGCGACGGTGAGGTTGCCGCCGCGGACCGGCGGGCCGCCGGCGGCCGGGGTCGTGCCGGCGCTGCCCATGCAGCCGGCGAGCAGGGTGGCCGCGGCGGCGAGGGCGGCGAGCAGGGGAGTTCTCTTCATGGGCGCGTCGATCCTGTGTGGGGGAGGGCGGGCAGGTCGGGGTTGGCGGCGAGCAACCGCCGGGTGTAGCCGTGCCGCGGGGAGAGGCGGATCTCGTCGGGGGCACCGGTCTCGATCAGCTCGCCGCGGTACATGACGCCGACGCGGTCGGCGACCGACAGCACGAGGCTGAGGTTGTGGGTGATGAACAGCAGGCTCAGCGTGCGGGTGCGGCGCAGGTCCAGCAGCAGGTTCAGCACCTGGCCCTGCACCGAGACGTCCAGGGCCGATGTCGGCTCGTCGGCGACGATCAGCTCGGGCCCGGCGGCGATCGCCCGCGCGATGGAGACGCGTTGCCGCTGCCCGCCGGACAGCTGCGACGGCAGCTTCCCGGCGGTGTCCTTCGGCAGCCCGACCTCGTCGATCAGGTCGGCGACCCGGCGGTCCAGCTCGGCACCGCGCAACGGGGTCAGTTCCTTCAGCGGCTCGGCGATGATCCGGGCGGCGGTGTGGCGGGGGTCCAGCGAGCTCTGCGGGTCCTGGAAGATGAGCTGGACGCGGCGGCGGAACGCCCGCTCGTCGCCCGTCAGCCCGCCGGGCGTGATCCCGTGCGCGCCGAAGACGACCGTGCCGGACGTCGGCGGTTCCAGCGCGCTCACCAGCCGGCCGAGGGTCGACTTGCCGGAGCCGGATTCACCGACCAGGCCGAAGAACTCGCCGGGCGGGATCTCCAGGGAGACCTCCCGCACCGCTTCGACCCGGTGTCCTTTCCGGCCGTACACTTTGGACACCGCTGTGATGCCGAGTGGTGACCCGTCGTGGTCCGTTCGCGGACGTGGCTTCAGCGTCCGGGTTTCGACGGCTTCGGTCGCTTCGCCCGCCATGGCGGATTCGAGCAGGGCGGGGGAGATGGTGGGGAACCCGTCGCGGCGGTCGACGCCGAGCTGCGGCACGCAGCCGAGCAGCGCCCGGGTGTACGGGTGCTTCGGCCGCGTCAAGACCTCGTCGCGCGAGCCCACTTCGACCAGGCGGCCGCGATACATCACCGCGATCCGGTCGGCGACCTGCGCGGCCACGCCCATGTCGTGGGTGATGAACACGCAGGCGGTGCCGTGGTCGCGGCGGACCCGGTCGAAGAGCGTGAGGATCTCCGCCTGCGTGGTGACGTCGAGCGCGGTGGTCGGCTCGTCGGCGATCAGCAGGTCCGGGTCGGCCATCAAGGCCAGCGCGATCATCACGCGCTGCTGCATGCCGGCGGACATCTGGTGCGGGTACAGCCGCAGGATCCGGTCGGTGTCGGTGAGGCCGACCTCGGTCAGCAGCCGCTTCGCCTTGGCTTCGGCCCGCTTGCGCAGCGGGCTGCCGCGGCGGGCGGCCTGGCCGGGCAGCGACCCGGGTTCGCGGTAGGCCTCGGCCAGCTGGTGGCCGACGCGGCGGCTCGGGTTCAGCGAATCGAGGGCCTCTTGGAAGACCATGCCGATCCGCGGCCCGCGGTAGGCGCGCATCGCGTCGGCGGGCAGCTTCGTCAGGTCCACGCCGTCGAACGCGATTTCGCCGCGGGTGCGCACGGGGGCGACGAATTCGAGCAGGCGGATGATCGACAGGGCGGTCACGGTCTTGCCGCTGCCGGACTCGCCGACCACGCAGAGCGTCCGCCCTTGCCCGAGATCGAGGGAGAGCTCCCGCACGAGTTCGCGTTCGGTGTCGTCGGTGACGACGCCGACGGTGAGCTCCCGGATTTCGAGCAGCGTCATGGGTTCCCCTTCCTCGCGCCCGCCTTGATGAGGGCGGGCCGGACTGCCGGGCACCGGCAGGGGTAGTTCTACGCATGTTGACACTGCCCGGAGGCACTGTCAATGGTTTTATTCTACGAACGTAGGAAGTTGAAACATCACGGGTTTTTGTTGCTGCGCGGCGGAAATTCGTCCCTGGAACTTTTTATCTACGCATGTAGAGTGTACGGGTCGAACACAAGGAGGACGACGTGACGCCCACCCCAGCCGCGCCCGACCGGATCGTGGAAACCGCCACCGGCTACATGGCCGCCCAACAGCTCTTCGCCGCCAACCGGATCGGCCTGTTCGCGGCGCTGGCGGCCGGCCCGCTCGGCCCGGCCGAGCTGGCCGAGCGCACCGGCAGGCCGGAGAAGATCGTCCGCATCCTCGGCGACGCCCTCGCCGCGCGCGGCTTGCTGTCCCGCGTGGACGGTCGCTACGCGCTCACGCCCGACACCACCGAGTACCTCGGCGGAGGAGGTCTGGACCTGGCGCCGTTCCTGACCTTCCTCGAGACCATCAGCTACCCGCACTGGCTGCAGTTCGCGCACACCACCGACACCGGCGAGCCCGGCGAGCTCGACCTCGACGGCGACCGCTGGACGACGTTCCTCGGCGGGGTCATGGTGTATAACGCCCTACACGCGCGCATGCTGGCGCGCAGTTTCGACTTCGGTGGGTACCGGAACCTCCTGGACCTGGGCGGCCTTTCCGCCGAGTTCGCGCTCCAGGCCCTCCGCGCCAACGACGTCCTGCGGGCCACGTTCGTCTACGACCCGCGATCGGTGGACTCGGTCACCGCGGCCGTCGCCGAGTTCGCCGAGCGGACGACCGTCGCCGGCGCGGCGACCCCGGACGCCGAACCCGGTGGCGAGTTCGACCTCGTCATGGTCAACCATGTGGTCCACCGGTTTTCCGTCGACGAGAACCGGGCCATCCTGCGGCACGCGCGGGCCGCGGCGGCGCCCGGCGCCCGGCTGCTGCTGCTCGACTTCTTCCTCGACGAGGACACTTCGCCGCGGGCGCTGGACGCGCTGCACGCGGGGGAGTACCTGGTCATCGACGGCACGGTCGTGTACCCAGAGGGGGACGTCCGGGGCTGGCTGGCCGGCGCCGGGTGGCGGCCGGTCGACCGGCTGACGCTGCCGGGTTCGCCGCGGGTGCTCGTCGCGGAGGCGGTGTGAGCATGGGTCTCGACCCCGCGGTGCGGGAGCTGCTGGCCCGCAGCCCCGACGCGCCCGCCCGCCCGATGACCGCCGCCGAGCTGCGGGCGGCGTTCGCGGCGTCGCGGCCGGAGCCCGGTCCGCTGGCGCCGGTGGCTTCGGTGACCGAGGTGGCCGTGCCCGGCCCGGGCGGCGACCTGCGCGTCCGGCTGTACCTGCCGGACGCGCCCGGCCCGGTGCCGGTGTTCGTGTGGATCCACGGCGGCGGCTGGACGATCGGCTCGGTCGACGAGAACGAGGTCGCCTCCCGCGCGGTGTGCGCGGCGGCGTCGGTCGCGGTCGCGGCCGTCGAGTACCGCCTCGCCCCGGAGGACCCGTACCCGGCGGCGCCCGCGGACTGCTACGCGGTGCTGGCCTGGCTGGTGGCGGGCGGCGCGGGCCCGGCGGTTTCGCCGTCCCGGATCGCCGTCGGCGGCGAGAGCGCCGGCGGCAACCTGTCCACAGTGGTCTCCCTGATGGCCCGCGACCGCGGCGGCCCGCCGATCGCGGCGCAGGTGCTGATCTGCCCGGTGTTCGGCCACCCCGACGACGGCCACGCGTCCTATGTGGACTTCGCGACGGGTTACGGCATGACGGCCGACGCCATGCGGTTCTTCTTCGCCCAGTACGCCCCGCCTTCGTTCGACGACCCCTACGTGCTGCCGTCGCGGGCCGGTGACCTCACGGGCCTGCCGCCGGCGCTGGTGCTGACGGCGGAGTACGACGTCCTGCGTGACGAGGGGGAGGCGTTCGCCCGCCGGCTGGCGGAGGCCGGGGTGGCGGTGGACCTGCACCGGTACGCCGGGCAGATCCACGGCTTCTACGGCCTGTACACCCGCTTGCCCGCGTCCGCGCGGTCGCACGCCGAGGTGGCTGCGTACCTGCGGGGGATCTTCGCCTGAGGTCAGGGGCGGGTGAGGCGGTCCAGGAGGGACTCCAGGTGCCGGTGCTGGAGGTCGATCGTGGAGAACTCACCCGCCACCAGGCTCATCACGTTGGCGCCGGCGTTGAGCAGGACGATCTCGTCGACGATCTGCTCGTCGGGGGTTTCGGTGACGATGTCGCCGTCTTCGCGGCCCTCGGCGAGGAAGCGGTGCAGCAGCCCGCGCCACTCGCGGACGTGCTCGAGGTACTTGTCGTGCATGGTCCGGTTGCCCAGCGACATCTGCCAGAAGATCAGCAGCACCCGCCCGGCGGTGATCCGCTCTTCGTCGATCGGCATGGACGAAACGCAGACCTCGCGCAGCGCGGTGAGCCCCCGCAGGCCGTCGAGCTCGACGTACTGGCGCATCATGTCGAGGGCCCGCTCGTAGGTGGCCGCGATGATGTCTTCCTTGCTGGGGAAGTACAGCTTCAGCGCCCCGTTGGCGAACCCGGCGGCGGCGGCGATCTCCCGCATGGTGGCGGCTTCGATCCCGCCCCGCACGATCAGGTCCCAGGTGACGTCGACGATGTCGCTGCGCCGCTGGTCGTGGTCGATGATCTTGGGCACCCGGCACCTCCCGCACTGGTTTCTCTACCAGTGTAGGAGAAAGTGCGCGCGAGGACAGCGCCGGGGTCAGCGCCGGAACACGCGCCGCCCCGCGAACTGCGACTGCCGACGGGGACGTACGGGGAGGGGCGGCGGCTGGAGAGGCACTCAGTCGCGTTCGGCGCCGCAACATGCACGGCCTGCGAGGCTCTGCCGGGCGCGGGGCGGGGTGGCTCGACGCGCGAACAGTACCGGGGTCAGCGCCGCAACACGTGCCGCTGCGTGTTGCGAACGGCGGCGGGGACCGCGCGGGGCGGGGCGGCGGCCGGAGGGGCACTCAGTCGCAGTTCGGCGCGCGGCCCGCGAGATGCGGTCGGGTGCGGGGCGGGGTGGCTCGGCGCCCGATCACGCCTGAGGTCAGCGCCGGAACACGCGCCGCCCCGCGAACCACGTCTCGACGACCTGGGTGTCCGCGACCTCCGCCGTCCGGAAGGGATTGCGGTCCAGGATCACGAAGTCCGCCGACCGCCCGGGTGTCAACGCGCCCGTCACGTCGTCCAAGCCGCACGCCCGCGCGCCGCCCAGGGTGAACACCTCGATCGCCTCGGCCAGCGTGATCGCCTGCTCCGGCCAGAGCGCCCCCGGCCGTCCGTGCGGGTCCGCACGCGTCACCAGGCCCGCGATGCCCTCCCAGGCGTTCGGCGACTCGCTCACCGGCCAGTCCGAGCCGCCCGCCACCAGTGCGCCGGTGTCCAGCAACGCGCGGTTCGGCTGCATCCGCGCCGCCCGGACGGCCGGGAGCACCTCCGCGATCGCCTCCGGGATGACCCCCGGCACCCACAGGAACGGCGAGATGTCCGCCGCCACGCCCAGCTCGGCGAACCGCGGCAGGTCGTCCGGGTGCACGAACTGCCCGTGCGCCACCTGGAACCGCGTGTCGGCGTACCCGGCCGCGCGCACCTGCTCGACCGCGTCCAGGAACTGCCGCACCGACGCGTCGCCCGTGCAGTGGACCTTCGCCGAGAAGCCCGCGGCCGCCGCCTTCAAGAGCCAGCCGGTCAGTTCGGCCGGGGGCATCGTCGTGGCGCCGTGGAAGCAGCTGCCGTGGGTGTCGTCGGGCAGGTACGGCTCCAGGAACGCCGCGGTGCGGGTCGGCGGTACGCCGTCGAGGAAGATCTTCACGAAGTCCGGCCGGTGGTGCTCGGTGCGGTACTCGCCGGCGAGCTCCAGCAGGGGCGCCCCGACCGGGTCGAAGCCGAAGATCGGGTCGTTGACCAGCAACGACGACACCACCCAGGCGTCGAGTTCGCCGGCCAGGTCCAGCGAGCGGAGCGCGCCGAGGATGTCGGTCGAGACCCCGGCGTCCTGGAACGCGGTGACGCCGAAGCCGTGCAGCACCTCGATCGCCCGCCGGGATGCTCGCCGGTGCTGCTCCGGGGTCAGCCCGACGATCACGCGCTCGACCAGCACCCCGGCGGCCTCCAGCAGCAGCCCGCTGGGTTCGCCGCCGTCGCGGACGACGACCCCGCCGGGCGGGTCCGGTGTCGCCGCGGTGATCCCGGCCAGCTCCAGGGCCCGGCTGCTCACCCAGCGGTTGTGCCGGCTGTCGTCCGACAGCGACACCGGGCGCCCGCCCGCGGCTTCGTCCAGGGCCCGCCGGGCCGCCGGAACCGACAGCTCGGCGACCAAGGTGGACGCCCAGGCGCCGCCGGTGAGCCATTCGTCCGGTCCCAGCGACGCGGCCCGCGCGCGGACGGCGGCCAGGATGTCCTCGATCCCGGCGTCCGCGCCGAAGGTGAGCTCGAACAGCTCCGCCCGTCCGGCCATCGCGTGGTGGTTGTGCACGTCCACGAGCCCCGGCATGACGAACGCGCCACCGAGGTCGAGCACCTCGGTGCCCGGGCCGGCGACGTCGTCGACGACCTTGCCGCCGGTCACGGCCAACGACGACGCCCAAGGTCGCGTGCTGTCCAATGTGTACACGACGGCGTTCGTCAGCACCAGGTCGGCGGCCACGGTCAGCTCTCCGCCGGGTCGTACCCGGCCGGGTGGACGGTGGTGCTCAGCAGCCGCCCGTGCGCACCGAAGGTGAAGTGCGCCGGCCGCTCGCCGGTGGCATCGAGTCCGAAGAGGACACCGTGGGAGCGCAGGCGGCGGGCGTCGCGGTGGTCGGCGATCGTCACCGACGCGCACGGGATGACCTTCTCCCGCCAGGTGAAGACGTGGATGCCCGGCCGGATCCGGTAGACGGTGTTCTCGTCGGTGTCGGCCAGCCCGCGCTCGGGCCCGGCGAGGCACTGCCAGGTGTACCAGTGCGGGCTCAGGTAGACGTGCTCGTAGGCGTGCTCGCGGCTGTAGACCCACAGCACGCGGCGCCCGATCAGCGCGGTGCTCGGCGCCATCGGCTCGCCGCGGACGTCGAAGCCGTCGATGGTCGCGGGCCGGAACTCCTGGGTGACGCGCGGGGTGCCGTGGTCGCCGATCGTCGTGGTGACCACCAGCGCCCGGCCGTCCCGCAGGTCCAGGAAGAGCGACACGGCCTCGCGCGCGTCCGGCGACGGGTGGTGCTGGACGTAGTAGAGGTCGTCGTCGACGAGGAACGTTTCGCCGGCCGCGATCTCCGCGTCGACGACCCGGCCGGGGCCGCCGTCGTCGTCGCGCAGCACGAAGGAGCGGCCGTGCAGGTCGTCGACGACCGGCGCCTTGTTGGCGTCGAAGCCGGGGGCGAGGCCGTCGAGCGGCAGCCAGGTGGAGGTGTCGGAGAGCGTCATCGTGTCCTCAATGTGCGCAGTGGTCGCCGGCCGGGAGATCGAGCGCGGGGTTGCGGTCGAGGAACCCGGACGGCCGGAACAGGAACCCGGAGCGGTCGACCGGCATCACCGGCCAGTCTTCGGGGCGGGGCACGTGGGTCGGGCCGAACACGTGCCACAGCACGAGGTCGGTGTCGACGAGGTCGCGGTCGGCGGCCGTCCACGCCGGCAGGCCCGCGCCACCGGGGTGGGCGTTGGGGCGGTCGCCGGCCGGGAACCGCTCGTCCTCGCGGTACGGCGTCGCCCACAGGTGCTGCGTGGCGAAGGTGGCGCGGGCGTGCACGGTCGCCTCCGGCTGCGCCATCAGCGTCGCCGAGGGCCGCGGCACCAGCTGGTAGGCGGTCGGCTTGCCGAGCCGGTTGACCCGCGACGCGCTGCGGACCTCCCAGACGCGGGCGCGGGCCGGATCGGCCCGGCGCATCGCCTCGCGTTCGGTCCGCAGCGGCGTGGTCTTCCAGGTGAACGCGTTGCCGTACGGGTTGCGCGGGCCGGTCGGCACGCCTTCGACGTCGACCTCGTGCAGGCTGGTGCGGTCGCCGTCGACCTCGACGTCGAGGCGCGCGCAGAACAGGTGCTGGTGGACCGGCGCGAACAGGCCGGGCGCCAGCTCGGTGGCGTGCGGCTGGTCCTGCCCCGGTGTCCCGGCGCCGCAGAAGACGATGCCGGTGGCCTTCGCCTCGAACTCGATCGAGCCGTCGAGGTGGAAGTACCAGTAGTGGCCGTAGTCGTAGTTGCCGATGGTGGAGATCGACGACACCACCAGCCGCCGCGACCGCCGGACCTCGGGCCGCCCGGCCAGGTCGGTGTGCTTCCAGAGGATGCCGTCGTCCTCCTCGTGCAGGCAGACCGCGCGCGGGATCTCCACCGGCTCGCCGCGGTCGTCGGCCACCCAGGCCGGGAAGTAGCGGATTTCGCCGACGCAGTCGCAGCCCAGGCGCAGGTCGTTGCCGTTCTTGCCGAACTGGTACTCGCCGGCGTCGAAGTAGCTGATCCAGAACCGGCCGGGCGCGACGTCCCCGTACGGGACCACCATCTCCGGGACGGACGCCCGGTACAGGACCGGCCGGTCCTGGAAGCCGACCTGGTGCAGCGTCAGCCCTTCGCGGGCGTTGAACCCGATGCGCAGCCGCCAGCCCTCCCAGCTCACCTCGGCGCCCTCGACGGTGAAGCTCGGCCCGGCGGGCTGGGTGATCTCGACCGGCTTGAGCGTCGTCCGCGCCGGGACGCCGGTGTACCGCCCGCTCTCGGCGGGCACCGGGACGTCCCCTTCGTCCTCGACGCGCAGCACGCGCTGCTCGGTCAGGTTCAGGTGCACGACCAGGCCTTCGACCGGGTGCGCCCACGGGCTGTCGTCGGCGTCTTCCCGCAGGAAGGTCAGGGACCGCATGACGCGGCCGGTCTCGTCCTCGCGCCCGAAGTAGCCGGGCGCGAGCGGCGCGCAGAAGGCGTGCTCGATCCGGTCGGCGAGGCCGCGCCGGGCCATCGCGGCCTGCCACTCCGCCGAAGCCTTCGTCAGCTCCTCGGCCAGCGCGTACTCCTCGAACAGGTACGACGGCTGCCCGGCGGCCTCGGCCCAGTCGTCCCAGGACACCAGCTCGTCCTTGGTCACCGAGACGACGGCCTCGCCGGCGCGGCCGGTGGCGGTGTCGAGGAGCGTGTAGCGGATCCGGCGGTCGCCACCGCCGGCCCGCACCTGCTCCTTGGCGGGTTCGACCGGCAGGACCTGCGGGACCCGGATCGTGGCGCCGGCCAGCCCGGCCGCGGCGAGGATCGCGCGGCCGGCGGCCAGCTCGGCGGCGGTCAGCGGGTCGAGGGGGTGCGGCGTGCTCACCCCGCCGAGTCTGCGGCCCCGGGTGCCGCGCGGGGAACCCCCGTGCGGCGCCGGACAACAACACTGCGCTCGCGGCCAACCGCCCGGCGGCCGCCCGCGGTGAGGATGGGCGCATGCGAACCGATCTCGCCGGGAAGGCGGTCCTGGTGACCGGCGGCGCGTCCGGCATCGGGCTGGCCTGCGTCCAGGCGTTCCGCGCCGAGGGTGCGCGCGTCGGCGTCGTCGACCGCCGGGCCGGTCCCGGCGTCGTCGAGGCGGACGTCACCGACGAACCCGCGCTGGCCGCCGCGGTCGAGGCCGTGGCCCGCGGCTTCGGCGGCCTCGACGCCGTGGTCGGCTGCGCCGGGATCTCCGGCCCGGTCGGCACGCCGGTGGCCGCGACCACGGCCGCCGACGTCGCCCGGGTGCTCGCGGTGAACGTCACCGGGCAGTTCCTGCTGGTCAAGCACGCGCTGCCGTGGCTGAGCGACGGCGGCGCGGTGGTCCTGCTCGGCAGTGACTCGGCGTTCACGGCGGCGCCGGGCATGGTGCCCTACTGCGCGTCCAAGGGCGCGGTGGTCGCGATGACCCGCGCGCTGGCCGTCGAGGTGCCGGGCATCCGGGTCAACTGCGTCTGCCCGTCGGTGGTGGACACCCCGATGGCGCGCGCCGACCTCGGCGCCGTCCTGGACGACCCGGTGTTCCCGGTGCAGGCGGCCGAAGACGTCGCCCGGCAGGTGCTGTTCCTCGCGTCACCGGCTTCGCGGCCGGTCAACGGCCAGGCCCTGCTGGCCGACTTCGGGATGTCGGCGCGGTCCGCGTTCCCCGCCTAGGAAAGGATCCACAGTGGACTCATCAGGCAAGGTCGTCGCGATCACCGGCGGCGGCACCGGCATCGGCGCGGCGGTGGCCCGCCGGTACGCGGGCGAAGGCGCGCGCGTGGTCGTGTTGGGACGGCGTCGCGAGCCCCTCGAGAAGGTGGCCGCGGAAACCGGCGCGCACGTCATCACCGGCGACGCGAGCGTGCGCGAGGACGCCGAGAGCGCCGTCGCCGAGATCATCGGCCGGTACGGACGGCTGGACGTCGTGGTCGCCAACGCGGGCGGCCACGGCCTGTCGTCGGTGGTCGACACCGGCGACGACGAGTGGGAGCTGGCTCTGCGCTCGAACCTCTCCAGCGCGTTCGTGTTCTGCCGGGCCGCGCTGCCGTCGCTGGTCGAGACGGGCGGGCAGGTGGTCGTGGTGTCGTCGCTGGCCGGGCTGTTCGCCGGGCCGAACGTCGCCGGCTACACGGTCGCCAAGCACGCGCTGATCGGCCTGACCCGCTCGATCGCCCGCGACTTCGGGCCGCGCGGGGTGCGGGCCAACGCGGTGTGCCCGGGCTGGGTCCGCACCCCGATGGCCGACGGCGAGATGGCCCAGTTCGCCGCGGCGGCGGGCTTCACCGGCGGCCACGACGAGGGCTACCGCCGCGTGACGGCCGAGGTCCCGCTGCGCCGCCCCGCCGAGCCCGAGGAGATCGCGGCGATCGTCCGGTTCCTGGGCTCGGCGGAGTCGTCGTACATCACCGGCGCGGTGCTCGTCGCCGACGGCGGGGCCCACGCCGTGGACCTGCCGACCCTGGCGTTCGAGCGCGCCGGGATGTGAGTCAGGACCCGAGGTAGGCGGAGTGCAGGGTGGCGGGGGAGTCGAGGAGGGTCTGCGTGTCACCGGTGTAGGTGACGCGGCCCGACGAGACCACCACCGCCTCCTGCGCGACGCCGAGGGCCAGGTGCGTGAACTGCTCCACCAGCAGGATCGCCGCGCCCTCGGCCGCGAACCGCGTCACGACCGGCAGCAGGCGGGTGAAGACCACCGGCGCCAGGCCCAGCGACATCTCGTCGATGAGCAGGTACGCCGGGCGCGCGGCGAACGCCCGCGCCAGCACGACCATCTGCTGCTCGCCGCCGGAGAGCAGGGCCGCGGGGGAGTCGCGCCGCTTCGCCAGCTCGGGGAACAGCTCCAGGACCTCCTCCACCGCCGCCGGGGTGCGGGCGGTGAGCCGCAGGTTCTCCAGCACGGTCAGGCCGGGGAAGACCGCCCGCCCCTGCTCGATGTGGGCGAGTCCGAGCCGGGCCCGGGCCACCCGGGAATGCCGGGTCACGTTCACCCCGCCCAGGTGGACGCTGCCCGCCGACGGCGCCACCACGCCCGACAGGGCCTCCAGGAGGCTCGTCTTCCCGGCGCCGTTGGGCCCGACCAGCGCCGTGATGCGGCCGGGCGCCAGGGTGAACCCGACGTCCCGGATGACCGGGCCGGCCCCGCGCTCGACCGTCAGGCCGTCGGCTCGCAACGTGTTCACAGCAGCTCCGTTTCGCCCATGTAGGCCTTCAGCACGGCCGGGTCGGCCAGGACGTCCGCTTGCGGCCCGCTCGCCAGCACCTGCCCGAAGTCGAGCACCGTGAGCGTGTCGCAGACCGACCGCACGAGGTCGAGGTCGTGCTCGATGAGCAGCACCGACACCCCGAACCGCGCGGGCACCTGCCGCAGCCGCCGCCCGAACGCCACGTGCTCCTCGTGCGGCAGGCCGGCCGCCGGCTCGTCGAGCAGCAGGACGCGGGGCTGCGCGAGGAGGTGCCCGACGACTTCGACGAGCCGCCGGGCGCCCGCGTCGACCCGCGAGAGCGGCGTCCGCTCCGGCGGGCAGCCGAAGAACGCCAGCGCGTCGGCGACCTCCCGCCCGGCGAGCCGGCGGCGGGCGACGAACCGCACGTACGCGCCGACGGTGAGACCGGGCGGGACGCGGTCCTGCTGGAAGGTCCGGCGCAGCCCCCGGCGGGCCCGGCGGGTGGGCGGCCCGGTGAGCGGCCGCCCGTCGAGCACGACGGTCCCGGTCGCCCGCGGGAGGAAGCCGCTGAGGACGTCGACGAGGGTGGACTTCCCGGCGCCGTTCGGCCCGATCACGCCGAGGATCCCGTGCTCCGGCACCGTGATGTCCACATCGGACAGTGCGGTGACGTGCCCGAACGAGACACTCAGGCCCCGCACCTCGAGCACGGGTCCGCCGATCGGCACCGGCTCGACGTCGGCGATGTCGGCCAGGCCGATGGTCTTGCGGTCCCCACGCCGGTACCAGAGGGCCCGCACGGCGGTGCCGAGGTTGCCGCGGCCGGTCAGGGCCTGGACGCCGAGCACGCCGAAGACGACGAAACCCCAGTCCTGCGGCACGCCCCCGCGTTTGAGCAGCTCGGGCACGGCGACCCAGAGCAGCGCGCCGAACACGGCCATGTCGATCAGGTGCGCGCCGGACATGACGGCCAGCACGTACAGCGCGAGGGACTGGATGGCGGTGAAACTGGCCGGGAAGGCCAGGCCGACCTGCCCGGTGAGCAGACCGCCGCTGATCCCGCCGAGGGCGGCGCTGACCGCGAAGGCGGTGAGCTTCGACGTCCGCACACCCGCGCCGACCGCCGCGGTCCCGCGCTCGGAGAAGGCGACGAGGTGCCAGCTGCTGCCCCACCGCCCGCGCCGCAGGAAGTGCACGACCAGCCCGCAGGCGACGAGCACCAGCACGGCGAACAGGAAGTAGGACCGGTCGTCGGAGAACGCTTCGGGCCGCTCGACGGAGAGACCATCGGTGGCGCCGGGGAACTGGATCTGCACGAGCGTGAGGTCGGCGGCCGCGGCGAGCCCGAGGGTGACGACGGCGAGGGTGATGCCCCGCAGCCGCAGCGCGGGCAGCCCGACGAGCACCCCGGCCACGGCGGCGGCGAGACCGCCGAGCAGCAGCCAGGTGCCGAACCCGCCGGGTACGCCGGCCACGTTGCAGGCGGAGACGACGAAGGCGCCGACGGCGGCGAAGGTCAGCTGGCAGAGCGAGATCATCCCGGCGGTCCCGGTGACGACCCCGAGCCCGAGCAACGCGATGGCCGCGACGACGGCGCTGACCCCGAGGTAGACGAAGTAGCCGGCGAGCCCGACGCTCAGTGCGTAGCCGACGGCGACCGCCGCCGCGGCGACGGCGAACGGCACGAGCCTCTCAGCGAGCCGCATCCCACACCTCCTTGCGCTGCGTCCACAGCAGCAGGGCCACGATCACCAGGAACGGGAGGAAGTACCGCAGCACCGACAGCCGGTCGCTCTGGGCGACCGCGCCCTGGGCCATGCCCAGCACCAGGCCGCCGAGCACCGCCAGGTCCAGCCGCCGGAAGCCGCCCAGCAGGGCCGCCGCCGCGGCCGGGACGACCAGCATCGCCAGCGAGGTCGGGTCGTTCGACTGCGACGGCGCCACGATCGAGACCGCCAGGGTCGCGATCACCCCGGTCGCCGTCCACACCCCGACCGACAGCGGCCGGGCCGGGATGCCCAGCAGCTCCGCCGTCGTCGGGCGCTCCGACAGGGCCCGCAGGCGCACGCCCAGTGCCGTCCGGGCCAGCACCGCCCGGCAGCCCAGTGCGACCAGGATCGCCAGCGCGACCGTGAGCACCGTGACCTGGCTGACCACCACCCCGCCGATCGTGAACGCCGGCCCGGCCAGCAGCGGGTGGAACGGCTGCGGCTTGTTCCCGAACAGGATGAACGCCAGCGAGATCAGCAGCAGGAGCACCGCGACCGTCGTCGCCGAGCGCGTGCCGGTGTCGGCCTCGGCCAGCCAGGTGGAGACGATCCAGCCGAGTACCGCGCTCAACGCGCCGCCGAGCAGGATGCCCGCCAGGGTGGCCAGCCACGCCGGGACGCCGAGGTGGACGGCGAGGAAGACGGCGACGTAGCAGCCGAACATCCCGGTCGCGGATTGGGCGAAGTTGACCACCCGCACCAGCCGCGACATCAGGGTCAGGCACACCGCGAGCACCGCGTAGAGCCCGCCGGCGGCGAGACCGGCCAGAGCGCCCTGCAGCATCGACGTCCTCCTACTGCTTCGGGATCCGGAGCCAGTCCTGCGCCACCAGTTCCCACTTTCCGGCGCCGGTGGCGAGCTTGATCGGCCAGCCCGCGGTGTTGTCGTGGTGCGCCTGCGCGGGCCCGAACACGTACGGCGTGCCGACCATCGGGTCGCTGATCGGCTTCATCTCGCGCAGCGCCTTCGACACCGTCTCGCGCGTGATGTCGCCCTTCATCCCGCGCAGCACGGCGAGGAAGTACTTCGCCGCCAGGTAGCCGCCCTGGCTGAACGACGTCAGCGGGATCTTGTTCTTCGCCATCAGCTCGCGCCAGTCCTTGTTGGCCGGGGCGGCGGCGTCGGTGAACGGGTAGAACTCGGCCGGGACGTACACGCCGGCGCCCGCGTTCGAGATCGCCTTGGCGTAGTTCTCGCTGTAGACGCTGGTCAGCAGCAGCCAGGTGACGTCGGTCCAGCCCTGCGCCTGCGCGGCCTTGAGCTGGCCGATCGAGTCCGGTTCGACCGGGTTGACGGTGATCGCCTTGCAGCCCGCCGCCCGCGCCTTGACGATGTAGGGCGTGTAGTCCGACCCTCCATAGGGGACGGTCGAGTCGACGTACTTCAGCTTCTTGCCGGTGATCTTCGTCCACTCGCCGATGGCCGCCTGGTACGCCGGCAGCGTGTTGCCGGCGATTTCCAGCAACGCGCAGATGTCGTCCTGCTTCAGCACTTCCGAGCCGTAGAGCAGGGTGAGCGTCAGGTCGTGGAACGGGCCGACGTTGACCGGCGCGATGTTCGGGCTGGAGAAGCACGCCGGGTCGACGCCGATGCCCGGCATCGACAGGATCTTCTGCTGCTCGTAGTACTTCTCGTTGATCTCGCACTCGATCAGGCTCGACGACCCGACGAGCGCGACGGCCTGGTCGCCGCCGACCACCTCGCGGGCGGCCGCCGCGGCGGCCGCCGGGTCGCCCTTGTCGTCGATCGCCTTGTACTCGATCTTGCGGCCGTTGACCCCGCCGGCCGCGTTGGCCGCGTCGAACACGGCTTTCGCGGCCGCGGAGGCTTCCGGGAAGGTGGCCGCGCCGGACAGCGCGTTCACCGACCCGACCACGATCGGGCCGTTCGCGCCGGCGTCGGAGCCGGCGCAGCCCGCGGTGGCCAGCAGGACGGCGATCGCGAGTACGGGCAAGGTTTTTCTCATTGCTGCTCCCGGAGGGCGGCCACGACGGGCGCGGAGTCGACGATCTGCTCGAAGGACACGACCTCGCCGCTCGCGAAGCGCCACAGGTGCGCGACGCGGGCGGTGAAGGACCGGCCGGTCCGGCGGTGGGTGCCGGTGTAGGTGCCGACGCCGACCACCGCGTCCCCGGCGTCGAGCAGGTCGCCGAGGGTGAAGCGGTAGCCGTCCCAGTCCCGGCCGATGGCCTCGAACACGTGCTCGCGCACCTCGTCCGGGCCGGTGTAGGTGCCGGCGTAGGGGAACCCGGCCGCCTCCGTCCACGTCGTCCCGGGGCCGAGCGGGGCGAGCATGCCGGGCAGGTCGCCGGCGTCGCTGGCGTCGTAGTGCGCGCGGATGACGTCCACATTGGACACAAGTGGCTCCTTCAGACGGGCTGGGCGTCGGGGTAGGCCACCGCGCCCAGCGGGTAGATGTGCCCGCCGGCACGGGAGTGCTCGGACCGGCCATCGCCGGTCAGGCCGAGGAACACGCCGGTGGTGCGCAGGGCGTAGCCGAGGTCGTGCAGCCAGACGCTCGCCACGGCGATCCGGAACTCGCGGAAGCAGAACAGGTACAGCCCGTCGGCGAACTTCCACACCGTCGAGAGGTCCATGTCGCCGTGGCCGCGCTGCACGCCTTCCAGGCACTGCCAGGCGTAGCGCTCCGAAGAGACGTAGACGTGCTCGTAGAGATGGTCGGGGCTGTAGCGGTAGAGGTTCCGCTTGCCGATCAGGTCGCGCGACGGCCCGGGCACGGCCCCGGACGGTTCGCCGCCGTCGGTGACACCCGCCCGGAAGTCCTGCGAAACGCGGGGAACGCCCTCGACGTCCTCGGCGCCGATCACCGAGCGGACGGCGAGGGCGCGGTGGGTGGCCGTCGAATACACGATGGTCAGCGCTTCGCCGTCGACGCTGGTGAGCGGCAGGTTCACGAAGAAGACGTCGTCGCGCACCGCGACCGCGTCGTACGGGTCTTCGACGCCGTTGCACACGACGTGCCCGGCGTCGGTGAAGGTCAGCGCGAGGGTTTCGCCGTCGTCGAGGGTGATCGTGACGTCCCGGCCGGTGAGGTCGGCGTTCGGCAGCCGGTAGGTGGCGATGCCGGCCGCGAACTCGTCGTAGGTGCGCCAGTCGTCGGAGGGGGCTTCGGGCATGGCCTCATCGTCGGGCGGCCCCGTGGTCCGGGCGAGCGGTCACGCGCTGGCGGGCAACTACCGGACGCTGACGGTCAACTCCCGGCGCAGCTCGCTCGGCGCCCGGCCGAACGCGCTCTTGAACACCCGGCTGAAGTGCGCGGCGTCGACGAACCCCCAGCGGGCGGCGATGGCCGCGACCGGGCGGCCGGCGTGCACCGGGTCCAGCAGGTCGCGGCGGCAGTGCTCCAGCCGCCGGGTGCGGATCCAGCCGGAGACGGTGGTGCCCTGCTCCTGGAACAGCCCGTGCAGGTGGCGGGTCGAGATGAAGTGCTCGGCGGCGATCCGCGCCGGGGTGAGGTCGGTCGACTGCAGGTTCGCGTCGATGTGGGCGCGGATGCGGCGCATCAGCTCGTGGTGCGGGTCGGCGTTCGCGCGCGCGAGGTCCAGTTCGGTGGCGACCAGGGTGGACAGCAGGTCGACGGCGCTGTGCGCCAGCCGCGCGCCCGCGGGGCCGCCCAGCTGCTCGAGGTTGCCGCCGAGCTGGGCGAGGAACGGCACGACGACGTTGCCGACGCCCTCCTTGCCCGACATCCGGACGGCGGTCAGCCGCCCGACCAGCTCGGTGGGCAGGTCGATCAGCCGCTGCGGGAACATCACCACGAGGGTCCGGAAGTCCTCTTCGAACACCAGCGAGTACGGCCGGTGCGTGTCGTAGAGGGCGACGTCGCCGGGGCGCAGCACGGCCTGCCGGTCGTCCTGCACCAGCAGCCCGGTGCCGGCCAGGATCAGGCTCAGCTTGTAGTAGCGGCGCTCGCCACGCGCGATCAGCTCCGGCGTGCGCTCCACGACGTGGGGCGAGGCGGTCACCTCGGAAACCTGCACGTCGTCGGCCACCGACGAGCGGATCCGCCCGCGGAAGCCGTCCCCGCCCGCGGTCACGTGCAGCGGCACGAAGGACTGCGAGACGGCGGCGCGGAACTCGGTGAAGTCGCGGGCGATGAGGGTCGTCGGGGCAGGCACGGGTCACCTCGCAGCGTCGGGATGCAGCGTCGTATACGATAAGCGATACGATCTCCGCCGACAATGCTCGGCCGGCGGGTGAAGCCCGGCCCGGGCGGCGACGCTGCCGGCTCACAGTCCCGTTCATCCCCCCGATCGCCGATCTTGGTATCGTCCCGCCTTCGTTGGGTCCGGAGCGGAGGGTCACCGTGATCAGAGCCGAACGGCGACGCCGCAAACGCAGGCCCGGCCGCCGTCGGCGGCCCCTGTCCGGGGCACAACCCTCCGAGACGCCGAAGCCGCCTCCCCCGAGGAAGCGCGCGCCTGTCCTGATGGCGGGTTTCGTGCTTGCCGCGGCGGTGCTGGGCATGGGGATCGTGTTCCACGTGCTCGGGTGGACCGCGCTGAGCAGTGAGGCGGGTGGCAACTGTGGCCGGTCCAGCAGGCCCTGCCCGCAGGGGCTGACCGGGGTGCTGTTGCTCGCCTTCGGGTGCACCTTCGCGGGGCTGGGCGGACTGGCGTTCGTGGACAGCGCCCTCGAGAAGCGGGGGGCGCTGCCACGGCGCCGCCGCTGGAGCGCGATCATCGCCGTCGTCGGGGTGCTCGCCGGCGTCTGGCCGGGGGTGCTGGCCTACGACGGACTGCGCGGACAGTTCCTGGAAGTGCGGTGGTCCGCCCCGCTCGACCGGCCTGCCGGCGTGACGGGTGCGGGCAGCTGGGTCGACGGCGACCTCGTGGTGCGGGCCCGTGCCGACCGGCTGGTCGGCTACACCACCACCGGGACCGCCTGGACGACGGATGTCCCGGGCCGCGAGGCGCTGTGCACGATGAGCCGGGACGTCGCGGACGGCGTCGGCCTGGTCGCGTGGGCGGCCGACGGCCGGCCGTGCGCGACCGTCGTGGCGATCGACCTGCGCACCGGCAAGACCTTGTGGCAGCTGACCCGGGCGGCGAGCGACCACCGGTACGGCCTCGCCATGGCCGGCGACGAACTGGCGGTCACCTCGGGGCTCGCGGTCTTCACCGAAGCCACCGGGTTGAGGGCCGTGGGGCTGCGAGAGCACGACGAGCGGTGGCGCCTCGACGTCGAACCGGGGTGCGCACCTGCCGGAGTGGCGGCGAGCGCCGGCCAGGTGGTCATGCTGGTTTCCTGCGAGAACGCGGGCGTGCGCGTGGTCGTCGTGGACCCGGCGAGCGGACGGGAACGCCGGCGGGCGGAGGTGCCGGTCGAACCGCCGATGGCCTCGGTGGAGCTGCTGTCGGCGCGCCCGGTCGTGGTGCGCGCCGTCCAGGAAGGCAGCCGGACCGAGGACGTCGTCATCTCCTTCGACGACGAGGGACAGGTGCAGGCGCGCATCCCCCGCTCCGGTCCGGACTACGACATGCCGCCGGTCGAGCAGACCTACTGGCGGGCGCGACCGGTCCACCGGCCGGTCGTCCGTGACGACCTGTTGATCGCCCCCGTCAGCGCACCGGGTGAGGACCGGCGCACTGCCGTGGCCGCGTTCTCGCTGAAGACCGGGACACAGCTGTGGCGCACCGCCATCGACGGTGACGTGGTCACGGTCGAGCCGACGACCGGCGGACTGGTGGTGGCGACCAACCGGCTCCACCTCAACGAGCTGTCACCGACCGACGGCACCTTGACGGCGACGCTCCCGGTCCGCGGCGAGTGGTGGGTTTACGACGTCGATCTGCGCAAGGTGAGCGACGGGTACGCCGTCATGGCGTTCGACGGCACCAAGGAACCACCCGTCGTAATGGTCGGCTGATGCCTCAGCTTCGGCCGACCTGGAGCTGTTGGAGCTGGGCCGCGACCGCGACGGCGGGTTCGTGTTCGCCGAACGTCCGCCACAGCCGAAGTGCCCGGCTCAAGTGTGTCCGCGCCGCCACCGGGTCCTCGTACCCGATGTCCAGTTCGCCGAGCAGCTGCCAGCAGCTGGCTTCGCCCAGCCGATCCCCGTCGCGCTCGAACACCTTGGCCGCGCGGGTCAGTACCTCGGCCGTCCGCGCGCTGTCCCGGCGCCCCGCGTGCACCCGGCCCATGCGCAACAAGGTGTACGCAACGCATCGTTCGTCGCGCAGGTCGTCGAATATGTCATGAGCCGTCTGCAGGCATGCCAGTGCTTCGTCGGAATCCTCGTACAGCCGGCTCATCTCCCGGAGCACCACGGCTTCCCGGTGAACGTCGCCCAGCTCGCGCGACAGGGCCAGCGCTTCGTCGAACCAGGCCCGGGCATCGGAGGTCCGGCCCTGGGCCAGGTGGATTCCCGCGACGCCGTTGCGCAGCTGGGCCTCGATGTGCCGATCGCCGGTGGCGAGCACCAGGTCCAACGCCCTGATCGCCTGGTCGAGCGCGTGCTCGTAACGGCCGTGCACTCGCTCGATCGTGGCGAGGGCCGCGGTCGCGAGTGCTTCGCCGCGCCGGTCGCCGGCTTGCCGGTGGAGGGCGAGTGAGCGGTGCAGGTTGGGCGTCGCGCTGTCGAACTGGTCGCGGTAGATCTGTACCTGCGCGAGATCGTTCAACAGCACCGCCTCGCCGCGTCCGTTCCCCGCTTCGCGCACGGCGCCCAGCGCGATTTCGTGGCCGCGCAGCCAGTCCTGATGCAGGCTCCTGAGGTCGTAGTACGGCACCATGGCGACGGCCAGTTCCCAGGCCGCCTCGTGCAGGCCCCAGTCGGCGGCCAGCGTGACCGCGTCGAGCACGGTGGCCCGCTCGGCGTCGAACCAGCCCAGGGGGTCGGCGGCGGCCCGCCGCCGGACGTCCGTGGGCGCGGGGCGCCGCGGTGCCGCGCCGGGAGTCGGCCGGAACAGGCTGGGTGGCAGGTGCCCGGCCACGTGTTCGGCGAGGTCCAGCCAGGTCGCGAGCAGGTGCGCGACGGCCGCCTGTCGCATCAGCAGGGGATACGTGGCCGCCGTTTCCGCGGCGTAGTCGCGTAAGAGGCCCGGCAGCCGGTAGCGGGGCCGGCCGGTCTCGTCGGTGCCGGAGATCTGGACCAGATTGGCGTCCAGCAGGAGGTCCATGACGTCGTCGGCATGGGCCCGGTCCAGCAGCGGGCCGAGCACCCAGGACGGGACCGGTCCGCAGCACAGGCCCAGCAAGGCGAAGCCCCGCACCGCGTCCGCGGGCAGGGACCGCAGGCTCAGCTCGAAGCTGGCCCGCACGCCGAGTTCGCCGACGCGCAGCTCGTCGAGCCGCTGCGATTCGTCGGCCAGCCGTTCGGCCAGCACGCGCAACGGCCACTTCGGCCGTCCGGCCAGCTTGGCGCCGGAGATGCGGATCGCCAGCGGCAGGTTGCCGCAGGCCCGCAGGATCGCCTCCGCCTGCTCGGGTTCGGCGGCCACCCGGGATTCGCCCACGAGGGAGGTGAACAGCTCGCGGGCCGTCGCCGGTTCGAACACGTCCAGTTCGACGTGCCGGGCGCCGGGCAGGTCGCTGATCGGCGGACGGCTGGTGATGATCACGGCACAGCTGCCGGTCGAGGGCAGCAACGGCCGTACCTGGCCGGCGCTGTCCGCATCGTCGAGCACGATCAGCACGCGTCTTCGGGCCAGCATCGATCGGTACAGCGCGGCTCGCGCCTGCAGGTCGTCCGGAATCCACTCGCCGCGGACGCCCACCGCGCCGAGCATTTCGGCCAGCAGGACCGCGGGATCCCGGGGCCTCGGTGACGTTCCCGCGAGATCCAGGTAGAGCTGGCCGTCGGGAAAGCGCGCGGCCAGCGCGTGCGCGGCGTGCACCGCCAGGCTCGACTTGCCGACGCCCGGCGCGCCGGTCAGCACCACGACCGAGGGCGGCCCGTCCGCCGAGCCGGCGGACACCGTGCCGGCGACCCGCGCCAGTTCTTCGGCGCGGCCGGCGAAGTCGGGGAGGCCGGGCGGCAGCTGCCGCACCGGATCCAGCCGGGAGACAGCCTCCGTCAGCGCCGGGTCGGCCCGCACGATCTGCTCGTACCGGTGCCGGATGGACTGGCCGGGATCGACGCCGAGCTCTTCGGCCAGTAGCGTGCGCAGCTCGAGGTACCCGGCCAGTGCGTCGGCCTGCCTGCCCTGCCGGTAGAGGGCAAGCATCTGCAGCTCACGCAATCGTTCCCGCAGCGGGTGGCGCGGGACGAAGTCGGCCAGCCGCGACACCACCTCGGCGTGCTCGCCGAGCGCGAGCTGTGCCTCGGCCCAGTCCTCCAGCGCACCCGCCCGCGCCTCGGTCAGCCGGTCCGCTTCGGCCTGGACCATCGGCGTGGCCGGGACGTCCTCGAACGGTGAGCCCCGCCAGAGCGCGAGCGCCGCGTCCAGGTGCCGCGTCGCCGTGCCGGCGTCGCCCGCGCGCAGCGCCGCCCGGCCCTGTTCGGCCAGGGCGGTGAACCGGCCGGCGTCGATGTCCTCGAACCCGGCGCACAACCGGTAACCCGGTGAGCGGGTGACCAGCACCTGATCGCGATCGGCGTTCAACAACCGCCGGAGCCGGGCCACGTAGCCGTAGATCTGGTTGTCCACCGTTTTCGGTGGACGCTCACCCCACAGTTCGACGGCGATCCTGTCGGCGGAGACCACCCGGTCCGGCTTGGCCAGCAGCACGGCCAGCAGGGTGCGCCATTTCGCCGCGCCGACGCGCCGCCACTCGCCGTCGTCGAGGAACTCGAGCGGGCCGAGAACCCGAAACCGCATGTTCCTCCTTCCCGGCAGCACGCCACTTCGGCCGCATCTAAGCAACCTGACGCACACGCCGAATACAGGTTGCCTACACATCCGGTTGTCAGTGTCTGTCCCCGCAGGCGCATCGCGCCTGGTCAGGCTCGAAAAGCGGGGTGTGCGGCCCTGCCGGCCAGGGAGGCATGGCGCGGATGGCGCGACGGAAATCACGTCGGTTGCGGTTCCTGTGGCTGGGCTGGGGGGCCGTGTCGGCCCCGGTCAAGCTGGTCGCGCTGGGTCTCGTCGCCGTCCTGGTGGGCGGCGTCTCGGCCGACGGCCTCCTCGGGCTGCCCGCCGCCGGCGGGCCGGGGTACGCGCACGGGCCCGCGCAGCGCTGGGGATCGGCATCGTCGGCCGATGCGCGGACCGCCGCCAACGCGTCACGCAACCGCACGCTGCCGGACACGCTGCGCAGCCGCTACCCCGCGGTGAAGTGGGAGCAGAACGCGGGATCCGTCGGGACGCCGCCCGCCCCCGAGACGACGGGCTTCGACCCGGCGACCAGCCGTGAGCTCCCCGAAGCGCGGACCGCCACCGACCGCACCTACGCCAACACCGACGGCACCGAGACCACCGAGTTCTCCACCGTGCCGGTGAACTACCGCACGCCGCAGGGCTGGGCGCCGATCGACACCACGCTCACCGCGGACGGCGGCTCGGGCTGGCGGAACACCGCTGACGCCGCCGGGCTGCGCTTCGCGCCGACGTCGGCCGGTCAGTTCGCCACCATGACAGTGTCCTCGCCGGACGCCGGGCAGGTGTCCTTCGGCCTCGACGGCGCTTCGGCGGTCAACGGCACGGTGAGTGGCAGCGCGATCACCTATCCCGGGGTCCGGCCGCACGTGGACCTCAAGCTCGAGGCGAAGCCGGGCGGAGTCAAGGAAACCCTGGTCCTCGGCTCGTCCGAGGCCCCGACGTCGTACGTCTTCCCGTTGCGGCTCGACGGCTTGACCCCGCACCTGGACCACGGCCAGGTGCTGCTGGCCGACGCTTCCGGCGCCACGAAGGCGGTCATCCCGGCGGGGGACATGCTGGACGCGGGCGCGGCGCGGTCGGCGGGAGTCACCTACCGGCTCGTGACCTCCGGCGGCGGGCCGGCGCTCGAGGTCACGCTGGACGCCGGCTGGCTCCGCGATCCGGCGCGGCAGTACCCCGTCCAGGTCGACCCGACCGTGCAGCTGCCGGTGAACGGGGGAGCGGCCGACGACGCGATGTACGTCCAGGAAGGCGCCGGCTCGGCCAAGGGTGACCAGGACCTGCTGGCCGGCACCGTGAACGGGCACAATTCCGCGTCCTACCTCAAGTTCTCGAACCTGGTCGGCAAGCTCCAGTACCACACGATCTTCGGCGCGCAGCTCTGGCTGACCGAGTACAACTCGGACTCTTGCAAGCCGCGCGAGCTCACCGTGCACCCGGTGACCGGCTCGTGGTCCGGTGGTTCCGGCTACAGCTACCCGGGCCCGGCCGTGGGCGGTTCGCTGGCAAGCAAGTCGTTCGCGCACGGGTACATCGCGTTCGGCCACTCGTCGTCGGACTGCCCGACCGCGGGCGAGACGATCAACCTCGGCGCCGCCGGACGCGACCTGGTGCAGCGCTGGGTGGACGGCACCCAGGCCAACTACGGCCTTTCGCTGCGCGGCTCGACGGACTCGTTGTCCGGCAAGTGGTTCACCGGCACCGCCACGGCCAACCCGCCGAAGCTGTACGTGACGCACAGCCCGTACAACGCGACGTACTCGATCCCGAACCCGGTGCCGAACCCGGCCGTGCTGCAGAACCAGGACGGCAAGATCAAGGTCTCGGTCACCAACAAGAGCGCGGCCGCGTGGGCGCCCGGCGACTACTACCTGGCCTACCGCGCCTACAACACCGCCACCGGCGCCTCGGTGACGCAGCAGCGCTCGGCCAACCTGACCTCGACGGTGGCCAGGGGCGGTCGCGTGACGCTGGACGCGACCATCAAGGCCCTGCCACCGGGCAAGTACTTCCTCGACTTCACCATGGTCAAGACCGGTGGCCCGGTGTTCACCGACCACCAGGTGCCACCAGGCCGGCTCGTCCTGCAGGTCTTCGACATCCCGCCGGTCGTCCAGGAGCTGTACCCGTTCAACGGGTACCAGGCGCAGACCCTGACCCCGCAGCTGTGGGCGCGGGCACTGGACATCGACGCGCCACCGGGTTCGTCGCTGCAGTTCAAGTTCCAGGTCTGCCTGCGCGACGACTCCGGGAACCCGGTCAGCTGCACGGATTCCGGCTACCAGGCCAAGCAGGCGTGGACCGTCCCCGCCGGGACACTGAGCTGGACCAAGGCGTACCTGTGGCGTGCCTACGTCAAGGACGCCGGCAACGAGGTGAACTCGCCGTACTCGACGATCCTGACGTCGGTACCGCAGCCGGACATCACCTCGCACCTGGCCGGCGACCAGAAGCAGGCCTTCGACCCGGTGGTGGGCAACTACCGCACCGCGGCGGTCGACGCCACGATCGTGACGGTCGGGCCGCAGCTGAGCCTGTCGCGGACCTACAACAGCCTCGACCCGCGCCGTGACGGCTCGTTCGGCGCCGGCTGGTCGACGACCTACGACATGAAGCTGGTGCCGGACAACGACGGCTCCGGCAACGTCGTGGTGACCTATCCGGACGGCCAGCAGGTCCGCTTCGGCAAGAACGCCGACGGCAGCTACGCCGCGCCCGCCGGCCGTACCGCGTCGCTGACCGTGGACTCGACGTCCTGGAAGCTCCTGGACAAGTCCGGCACGACCTACCAGTTCTCGCCGGCCGGCCGCCTGAGCCGGATGACCGACAACGCGGGGCACGCCGTCGTCCTGACCTACGACACCAACACCGGCAAGCTGTCCAAGGCGCAGGTTTCCAACAGCGCGACCAACACCGCGGGGCGCGCGCTGAGCTTCTCCTGGACCGGCAACCACGTCTCTTCGATCCAGACCGACGCGGTCAACGGTGCTCCGCTGAGCTGGGCCTACACCTACACCGGCGACGTGCTGAAGACGGTGTGCGGGCCCGGAAACACCTGTACCGGCTACGACTACACGGCCGGCTCGCACTACCGCAGTGCCGTGCTGGACTCGCACCCGGAGTCGTACTGGCGGCTCGGCGAACCCGACGGCACCTCGGCGGCCAGCGATGTCTCGGTCAACCTGGGCAAGGACGTCGGCACGTACGCCAACGTCACGCTCGGCACGGCCGGTCCGCTCGCCGGCTCGACGGACACCGCGGCGTCCTTCAACGGAACGACGTCCTCGGTGAACCTGCCGAAGGGCGCGCTGAAGAAGAGCCGTGACGCGGCGGTCGAGCTGTGGTTCAAGAACTCGCCGACCGGTTCCGGCGGCCCGCTGCTCGGCTACCAGGACAAGGCGCTGGGCACCGCGTCCACCACCGGCGTGCCGGTGCTGTACGTCGGCACGGACGGCAAACTGCGCGGGCAGTTCGCCACCGGCGGCATCACCCCGATCACGTCGGCGACCGCGGTCAACGACGGCAAGTGGCACCAGGTCGTGCTGTCCTCGATGGGCACCACGCAGACCCTGTACCTGGACGGCGCGAAGGTCGGCGACCTGACCGGCAAGCAGATCGACGCTTCGCTGCTGACCTTCAACCAGGTCGGTGCCGCCTACGCCACCACGCCGGCGTCGTGGCCGTCATGGGGCACTACGGCTCAGCGGTCCTACACCGGGGCCGTCGACGACGTGTCCCTCTACAGCGGACCGCTGGGAGCGGCGATCGTCTCCGCGCACTACAAGGCGGGCACCACCGCCGCCGACCAGCTGGCCAAGGTGACGCTGCCGAGCGGCAAGGTCGTCGCGTCGGTGACCTACGACGTCGTGCGCGACCGGGTCAAGGAGTACACCGACCACAACGGCGGCACGTGGAAGCTCGGCGCGCCGACGGTCTACGGCGGGGACACCGATCTGCGCCGCAGCGTGGAGGTGCTGGACCCGGCGAACCGGCCCAGCCTGTACGAGTACGACGCGATCGGCGGCTGGCTGCTGCGCCAGGGCAAGCCCCTCGGCATCGAGGCGCGCGGCGAGGACACGCCGGGCGAGCCCGCCGAAACGCCGCCACCACCGGTCGAAAGCTGCACGCAGCCCGACCCGAACGATCCGGCGTTCTGCACCACCATTCCCGGCGGCTCCGGCGGCCCGGTGTTCGTCCGCTACGACGCCGACGGCGTGAGCATCCGGACGTACGGCTACGACACGAACGGCAACCTCGCCACGGTCACCGACGAGAACGGCGACTCGACGTCCATGACCTACGACGCCCGTGGTGATGTCGTCTCGACCACCACGTGCCGGGCGGTGAACGACTGCCAGACCTCGCGGACGACGTACCCGGCGACGATCGCCAACTCCTACGACCCGAAGTCGTACCTGCCGACCGAGTCGCGCGACGCGCGTTCGGCGAGCGCGACGGACAACACCTACCGGACCACGTACGCGTACCACTCGACCGGCCAACTGGCTACGCAGACGAGCCCGGACGGCAGTCAGATCGTGAACACCTACACCTCGGGTGCCGAAGCGGCGTCCGGCGGCGGCAACGTGCCCGCCGGGCTCCCGGCGACCACGACGGACGCGCGCGGCAAGGTGACGCGGTACGCCTACTACGCCAACGGCGACCTGGCGCAGGTGACCGCGCCGTCCGGGCTGGTCACGCAGTACACCTACGACGCCATCGGCCGGACGACCACGAAGAAGGAGATCTCCGACAGCTTCCCGGGCGGGGTCGTCACGACCTACACCTATGACGGCTGGTCGCGCCCGGCGACGGTGACCGAGCCGGCGACGACCGACGCGGTGACCGGTGTCAAGCACCAGCGGCAGACCACGACCACCTACGACGCGGACGGCGACCCGACCCGCGTCCAGGTCGCCGACATCGGTGGTGGCGGCGACCCCGCCCGGGTCACCACGACCGACTACGACGAGCACGACCGGCCGGTCCGGGTCACCGACCCCGACGGCAACGAAACCAGCTCCGGCTACGACCAGTTCGGCAACCTCACCTCGGTGACCGACCCGAACGGCAACCACTACGACTACGCCTACACCGCGCGCAACAGCGTCGCCGAGGTGCGGCTGCGGAACTGGCACAGCGATCCGGCGGGCGCACCGCCCACCGGCACCGGCGACTACCTGGTGCTCCAGGCCTACAGCTACGACTTCGCGGGGCGGCTGGCCAGTTCGACCGACGCGATGGGCAGGCGGACGGAGTACCAGCGCTACGGCGACGGTCTGCTGCACCGCGCGGTGCTGAAGAACTTCCACAACGCCGACGGGTCCACAAAGGACTACGTGCTCGAGGACGACAGCTACGACGCCGCGGGCCACCTCACCAAGCAGGTGACCGGCAACGGCACGACGGTCACGCAGCACACGCCGGACCGCAACGGCCGCCCACTGTCCACGGTGGTCGATCCGGGTGGGCTCGCGCGGACGACCGGCTTCACCTACGACCCGGCCGGGAACGTCACCCGGGTCGCGGTTTCCGGCAATGCCTCGAACGTGCCGTGGATCGTCTCGGCCACGCCCGCGACGACCGACTACACCTACGACGACGCCGGCAACCGCCTGACCATGACCACGACGGACGGCACCACGTCGCGCACCACCACGTACGCCTACGACCAGCGTGGCCTCCCGACCGCGGTGACCGACCCGCGCGGCAACGTGGCCGGTGCGGACAAGGCGGCGTTCACCTCGCGCCTGAGCTACGACGAGCTGGGCCGCTCGACCGGCGGGACCGGTCCGGTCCGTCAGGTCGAGTCCGGCGGAAATCCGGCGAGCCCGGTCGCGCCGGCGACGAAGGTCGGCTACAACACCTTCGGCGAGACGGTGGAGCTGACCGACGAGCTGAACAACACCACCCACGTGGCCTACGACAACGCGGGCCGGATGACCAGCCGGACCGCGCCGAGCTACCTGCCGCCCGGCGCGGGCCAGGCGCTCACCCCGACCACGCGGTACGGATACGACGCCAACGGCAACGTCACCACGGTGACCGATCCGCGCGGCAACGTCATCCGCAGCACCTACGATCAGCTCGACCGCACTGTTTCGGTCGACGCGCCGAGTACGACCAACGACGAACGCGCCGTCACGTCGTACACCTACTCGCGCACCGGCGCCGTCCTGTCCACCGTGGACCCGACCGGTGCGCGGAGCGAGTCTACGTACGACGATCTGGACCGCCAGGCGACCGGAACGCAGGTCGAACGCCGTCCGGTGTCGGCGGCGTACACCACGCTGATCCGCCACGACGACGCCGGGAACGTGGTCGGCCAGACCTCGCCGACCGGGGCCACGACGGTCAACGGCTACGACGCCGTCGGTGAGCTGACCACGACGACCGACCCGTCCGGCATCCCGGCCCAGTACGGGTACGACTTCGCGGGTCGCCAGGTCCGGGCGACCGACGGCCTCGGCCGCACTTCGCAGACCGGCTACGACCTGCTCGGCCAGGTGGTCGCCGCGGCCGACCTCAAGCCGGACGGCACCACGCTGCGGACCTCGCACTACGGCTACGACCTGGCGGGCAACCGCACTTCGGTCACCGATGCCCTGCAGGCCACCACGACGTTCGCCTACGACGCGGCGAACCAGCTGGTGAGCCAGGTCGAGCCGGTCGACGCCAAGACGAGCATCACCTCGTCGTTCGGCTACGACGCCGCCGGCAACATGACCCGCTTCACCGACGGGCGCGGAAACGCCACCATCACGACGTACAACAGCCTCGGCCTGGTCGAGTCCACGATCGAGCCGGCCACCGCGGCCCAGCCGAACGCCGTCGACCGGACCTGGACCACCGGCTTCGACGAGAACGGCAACGCGGTCCGCGACGTGGCACCGGGCGGCGTCGTCCAGCAGGTGACCTACGACGCGGCCAACCGGCCCACCGACGGCACCGCCACCGGCGCCGAGACGCCGACGACACCTCGCCACCTCGGTTACGACCTGGCCGGGCGCGCGGTCGGGACCAACGCGGGCGCGGGCACGAACTCCTACGTCTACAACGACCGCGGAAACCTGCTCAGCTCCACCGGTCCGTCCGGTACCGCGGCCTTCACCTACGACGGAGACGGCAACCGGACCAGCCGGGCCGACGCGGCGGGTACGACGAACTACGGCTACGTCAAGGCGCGGCTCGATTCGGTCACCGACGGGCTGACCGGGGTCAAGGAGCAGCTGGGCTACGACGGCGCGGGGAACGTCAAGACCGTCGGCTACGGCGCCGGGCGGGTGCGGACGTTCGGGTACGACGACTTCGGCCGGGTCGCCACCGACGTCCTGACCAACTCGGCGGCGAAGCAGGTCGCGAGCACGACGTACCACTACGACCTCGACAACCGGCTGTCCGACAAGACCACCGCGGGCACCGCGGGCGCGGGCACGGTCAGCTACACCTACGACCAGTCCGGGCGGCTCACCAGCGACACCACCAGTGGCGTGACGACCGGGTACGAGTGGGATGCCGCCGGGAACCGGACCAAGACCGGGCCGGCCACGGCCACCTACGACGAGCGCAACCGGCTGCTGACCGCGGGCGGCACCAGCTACACCTACACCGCGCGCGGCACGCTGGCTTCGCAGGTCGGTTCCGGTGGTACCGCGCAGTTCGGCTACGACGGCTTCGACCGGCTCACGTCCGCCCCCGGGCAGACCTACAGCTACGACGGGTTCGACCGGGTCGACAGCCGCAACGGCACCGCGTTCACCTACGCCGGACAAGACAGCGACCCGGTGTCCGACGGCAGCGAGACCTATGCCCGCGGCTCCGGCGGCGAGCTGCTCGCGGTCCGCGCGGGCGGGGCCGACCGGCTGGCCCTGAGCGACCGGCACGACGACGTGGTCGGCGCGTTCGACCCGGCCGACACGGCGCTGAACGGATTGTCCGGATCGACGGCGTACGGCCCGTTCGGCCAGGTCACCGCGCACACCGGGACCACCGGCAACCTCGGCTACCAGGGCGACTGGACCGATCCCGGCACCGGCCGCGTCGACATGGGTGCGCGGTGGTACGACCCGGGCACGGGCTCGTTCGGCTCCCGGGACAGCATGTCGTTGTCCCCGACCCCGTCCAGCAACGGAAACCGTTACCTGTACGGCAATGCCGATCCGGTGAACAGCACCGACCCGACCGGCCACTGGGGCTTCAAGTTCGACGAGGTCGACTTTGTCATCCAGGTGCTCAAGATGATCAAAAACGTCGAGACGCCGACCAGGATGGCCGACGACTCCTGCGAGGCCTACTACGGGATGTCCTGCGCCGCCTTTTTCCGCAGTGCGCACAAAGAGTCGGTGCACGACATGTTCTGCGACACGCACTCCTGGACCAGCCAGTGCGGTGGCAGCGGCCGGTGGCCGTACTCCTCGGGCGGCGGCGGTGGCGGCTCGTACGGCGGTGGTGGCGGCCACGGCGGGGGCGGTGGTGGAGGCGGCGGGTCCTATGTGGACTGGGCGAAGAAGGCTGCCGAAGAGGCCGCCGAGGCCGCGTACCGGCGGGCCCTGCGCATCACCGAGGAAGCGCGTGACGCCGCGGAACACGCGGCCAAGACCGTGACGATCGCGGTGGGCGCGGCGGCGACCACGGCGGTGACGAACCTGCCGACGCTCGTTTCGTCCGCGCCGACGGCGGCCGCGGCGGTGGTGTCCACGGTGGAGAACGTGGTCACCGACACCAAGGTCCAAGCCAAGAACATCTACCAGGCGGCGGTCGACGCGGCCGGGGTGGTCGTCATCGCGGTGTCGACCGCGTCGCAGGTCAACACCGAACCCGAGAACAAGACGCAGAACAAGAGCAGGCAGGGCCGGGACTGCCGCCGGCAGTTCCCGGAACCGTTCTACTTCGAGCGGGACTCGTCCAACGGCGACCGAGCGGTCGGGGTCATCGCCTGCGTCACCAGAGCGGATCTCCGCGAAGGCACCGGCACCAGTTCGGAAATCAGGCCGCCCGGTTACCAGTGGGCAGGCACGTTCGTCAAGGCGATCGGCGGCGGGAGTCCCGGTTCGTGGGTCAACAACTGCCATTCGCTCGCTTCGCTGCTGGGCGGCAGTGGCACGGATCTGCGGAACCTGTCGACCTGCAGCCGGACCACGAACGCGAACCGGATCGACAAGAACGACCGGGACCATTCGCCGAACATGCGCTGGTTCGAGGACCAGACCGCGAAACAGCTGGAGACGGGCAAGGTCGATTACGTGCTCTACACGGTCATCCAGCACTACCACGGACCCCGCACGGTCCCCTACGAGTACGACATGGATGCCAAGGGTGCCGACGTCCAGACCGGAAACACGTTCTCCCTGCACAAGCCCATCGAGAACAAGGTGTGGAGTCCGAAATACCACAAATGGATGAACATGGGCGAGGGGATGAAGGACGGGAAACCGGTGCCCGTCGGAAGCACGCCGTAGCCACTAAATGGCAATCGCACAAGGAGAAAATGCAGTGCTCAGAAAGATGACAGTGGCACTGGCGGCGCTGGTCGCGCTCACCGCCGTGACCACGGCGCCGCACGCCCCCGCGGCGCACGCGGACGCGGCCGGGCACGGTGGCGACTACGTGCCGCTGCCGTCGACACCGGTGGTGCTCGACACCCGCAGTGGCACCGGCGGGATCAGCACCCAGGTCGGCGCCGCCGCCACGGTGGACTTCCCCGTGCTGGGTGTCGGCGCGGTGCCCACCACGGGTGTCGGTGCGGTGCTGGTCCGGGTGTCGCTGCTCAAGCCGACCGTGGCCACCTGGGCCGAGCTGTGGCCGGACGGCGCCACCCGCCCGACCCTGACCATGGTCTCCGCGGCCGCCGGCGAGCAGATCTCGAACACGGCGGTGGTGAAGGTCGGCAGCAACGGCAAGCTGTCGCTGTACAACTCGGCGGGCAAGACCGACGCCGTCGTCGAGGTGCAGGGTTACTACAAGGCGGAGCAGGGGACGACGGGTGGCGGGTTCTTCCCGGTGACGCACACCCGGGTGATCGACACCCGCAACGGGACGGGCACGTCGACCGGCAAGATCGCGGCAGGTGCCACGCGCACGGTGACCATCACCGGCAGCCTGGTGCCGGCGGGAGCGGCGGCAGCGTCGGTGAACCTGACCGTGCCGGGCGCGACGGCCGCGGGCTGGCTGGCGGTTTCGCCCGCCGGCGGCACCGCGCGGCCGGTGTTCAACTACGAGACCGGCTCCACCCAGTCGGGTGCCGTGCTGAGCCTGCCGGCGAGCGGGCAGGTCACCTTCACCAACAAGGGCAGTGCCGCCGTCGACCTGATCGTCGCCGTGGACGGCTACTACTCGTCGAGTTCGACGCAGGGCGCCGGCTACCGGCAGGTGGCCGGCCGGGTGCTGGACACGCGGTCCGCCGGCGCCGGGCTGCCGATCGCCGCGAACGCCACGCTCGACATCCAGGTGGGCGGCACCAAGGGGCTGCCGACCCGTGGCATCGAAGGTGTGGCGCTGAACCTGATCGTGGTGAGCCCGCAGAAGTCCGGGTACCTCAAGGCGTGGCCGGTCGGCACGACCGAACCGTCGGTGTTGTCCGTCATGGACTTCGAGGCGGCGAACTGGCGTGACAACATGGTGGTGCTCAAGCCGGGCACGGACGGCAAGATCCGCGTCCGCAACACCAGCGCGGGTACCGTCCACCTGCTCGCCGACCTGCAGGGCTGGTACGCCGACCCGCTGCCGGGTGTGCCGGTCGCCCAGAACACGCGGATGACGGCGATGCAGGCGGCTCCGGTCGCGGGTGCCACCGCCGGCACTCTCGAGTACTCCTATGTGGACAACGCCGGCCGCGTCGTCTACGGCCACCAGTCCGATGTGGACAACTTCGGTTCGGTGCAGTGGACGGTGATCTCCGGGAACGAGGCGTTCTCCGGGCAGCCGACGCTCACCCAGCTGTCCGACGGCCGGATCCAGGTGGCGGCACAGTACTCCGACAGCGACACCTGGACGGACAGCCAGACCACCGCGGGCGGTCCGGCGTGGAACGCGTGGTCCGACTTCGGTGGTTCGATGGCTTCGGCGCCGGTGACGTCGAAGCTCGCCGACGGGACCGTCGTGGAGTTCGCCGTGGATGCCGACGGCAAGCTCTGGGCGTACGCGCAGTCCGGCTCCGTACCGTTCTGGCGCAGCCTCGGTGACCAGAACCTGACCGCGACGCTGTCGGTGGTCCAGGTCCGCGACGGGCTGCGGGTGTTCGGCCTGAACGGCGCCGGTGCGCTGAAGACGATCGAGTACTACAACGACGGCAACGTGTCGGCGTGGACCGATCTCGGCGGCTCCGGGCTGTCCGGGCAGCCCGCGGTCGTCGTGCGCCCCGGCTACCTGCTGCAGGTGTTCGTCCGCGGCGCCGACGGCACGATCGTGTCGAAGCTGCAGAACGGCGACGGTGCCTGGCCCGCGGACTACACCGCGATCGGGAACTTCGCCTCGGCCGGCGCGCCCTCGGCGATCCTGGACCCGGCGCTGGGCCGGGTGGCGATCGTCGTGCGTGGCACGGACAACGAGATCTACCACGTCTGGGAGACCGCGACCGGGAGCAACACCTGGGGCGGCTGGGCGAAGACGATCGCGGCGACCGATCCGGCCGCGACGGATCCGGCCACGACACCGTATGTGAACTCCAACGGGCAGTCCTGGCTGATCGCCTTCCGGAACACCAACGGGGCGGTGCGGTTCTACGACCGGCAGCTCCCGGCTTCGTAACGGGTGAAGTACCAGATTCTCGGGCCGGTCGCCGTCATCCTGGGCGACCGGCCCGTCCCCTTGGCTGACCAGAGCTGGGCTCGGCTCCGCCTCCGAGTCTCAACCCACAGGTGGACGCCCGCTTCAATCCGGAGCTTGAGGACTCCGGCGGCCTCGCGCTCTAGCGTTGCCGGCGGCAACCGGAGGGGGAGATATGGCGGTGTTGACCGAGGTGCGGACCGGGCGGGGCGAGCGGATCGCGGTGGGGGTGATCGCGGCCGTTGCCGCGGTGTTGTGGGGCTGGGCCCTGTGGAGCCGGGCGCTGCAGCCGTACTACGCGGCGGCCGTGCACTCGATGTCGCACGATGCCACGGCGTTCTTCTTCGCGGGCTTCGACCCGGCGGGAGTCGTCACGGTCGACAAACCGCCGCTCGCCTTCTGGGCGCAGGCGCTCGGCGTGGCCGTCTTCGGGTTCCACCCGTGGGCGATCGCCCTGGTCCAGGTCGTCGAGGGCGTGGCCGCGGTGCTCGTGCTGCACCGGGTGGTGCGCCGCTGGGCCGGCGCGCGGACCGCGCTGCTCGCCGCGGCGCTCTTCGCGCTGACGCCGATCACCGCGGCGATCAACCGCGACAACCTGCCGGACACCCTCTTGGTGCTCCTGCTGCTGCTCGCCGCCTACTGCGTCACCCGGGCGATCGACAACGCCCGGTGGCTGGTGTGGGCCGGGGTCTTCGTCGGGCTGGGCTTCCTCACGAAGATGCTCGCCGCGTGGATCGTGCTGCCGGGCCTGGCGTTGGCGTACTTCGTCGCGGCGCCCGGTTCACGCGGCCGGCGGCTGGCCTGGCTCGGCGTGGCCGGCGCGGTGACGCTTCTCGTGTCGCTGGCGTGGCCCGTCGTCGTCACGGTGTGGCCGGGCGCCAAGCCGTTCGTCGGCAGTACCACGGACGACTCGGTGTGGCAGCTGGCCTTCGGCTACAACGGCCTGGCGCGGCTGGTCGGCGGCACGACCGGGATCGGCGGCGGCTACAGCGCCACGGTCGGCGCGGCGCTCGGCGGCGACGCGGGCCCGTTGCGGCTGTTCGACGCCGAGGTCGGCGGACAGATCGCCTGGCTGCTGCCGCTCGCCGTGATGTCCTTGGTCGTCGCCGTGTGCCGGGCGCGCGGGGCCGCGCCGCAGACGAAGGCGGGCTGGGCGCTGTGGGGTGGCTGGCTGGTCGCCGGGGCGGTGGTCTTCTCGTTCACCGGCGGCATCTTCCACGCGTACTACACGGCTGAGCTGGCCCCGGCGATCGCGGCACTCGCCGCCGAGGGGCTGGTCACGGCCGCGGGCTGGTCCCACAGCCGGGCCCGGTTCGTCCTGCCGGCCGCGGTGGCGGGGACGGCGGTGCTCGCCTACGTCCTGCTGGATCGGACGCCGGGCTGGCTGCCGTGGCTGCGGTACACCGTGCTCGCCCTGGCGTTGCTCGCGATCGTCGCCGCGCTGGTGCGAGCGCCCCGCGTCGCGGCGGCGATCGGGCTGGCCGCCGTCGTGGCCGGGCCCGCGGCCTTCGTCGTCGACACCGCGGTGCGGCCGGGGAGCGTCCTGGAGAGCGCCGACCCGGCCGCCGGGCCGCTGTCGACGGCCGCGCTGCACACCGTCTTCGGCGCGAACACCGGTGCGGGCGTCGCGGCCGGGTACGTCCGGTTCATCGACAGCGCGTACCGGCTCAGCGCCGGTCAGCGCGAGGTGCTCGCGTTCGCGCAGGCGTCGCCCGCCGAGATCACCCTGGCCGTCGAGGGCGGTACCTACGGCGCGGACCCGTTCCTGCTGAACACCGAGGCCCGGGTCGCGCCGCTCGGCGGTTACCTCGGGTTCGACCCGGCGCCGTCGGCCGCGCAGCTCCCGCAGTGGGTCGCGGCCGGGAAGCTGCGGTTCGTGCTGCTGCCGCAGGTGTTCGTCGACATCGCCCGCGCCGGGGCGGGGCAGACCACCGCGGCGGCGGTCGACGCGGGGGAGCTGACCCGGCGGGTCAGGTGGGAGGCGAGGCACTGCCGCCCGGTGCCACCCGCGCGGATCGGCCCGGACGCGGCCACGGCCGGGCTGCTGTTCGACTGCGGCGTCAGTCCGTGACCCGCAGGCCGGATGGTGCGCGGTGCAGGGTCACCCGCGACGGGTGACGACTCGGGGCCGCCCGGACCGCAGGGTCGGCCGCGGAGGTGCGGCGATGGCGAAGCGGGCGGACGGGCGGCCGGCGATCACCCGGCAGGTGGCCGCGGCGATTTCCGTGACGGCGTCGGCGGCGGCGTTCGCCGTGGTCATCGGCGCACTGGTCCGGCACCCGCTCCAGCTGGCACTCGCGGTGCTCCTGCTCGGGAGCGTGCTCGGTGCCGGGTGGGCCGCGCTGGTGCGCCGTGGTTTCCCGCGGGTGGCCGCGGCGACGGCCGGAGTCGTCGCCGCGGTCCTGCTGGTGCTGCCCGACCTGCACGCCTACGCTCTGCTGGCGGCGGCCGCCGGACTGGTCGCGCTGTCGTTCGCCGCGGCCAGGATCGCCCTCGGCCACGATCTGGCGCGGACGCCCCGGATCCGGCGCGCGGAGCCGGCGGCGGCGGGCGTCCTGCTGCTCAACCCGCTGTCCGGCCACGGCGTGGCCACCGCGTCCCGGCTCGGGGAGCGCGCCCGGGCGCTCGGGATCCGGCCGATCGAGCTGCACTTCGACGACGACCTGCGCGAACTCGCGGAACAGGCGGTGGCCGACGGCGCGGACGTGCTCGGGATGGCCGGCGGCGACGGCAGCCAGGCCGTGGTCGCCGACGTGGCCCGCAGGCACGACCTGCCCTTCGTCTGCGTTCCCGCGGGAACGCGCAACCACTTCGCGCGCGACCTCGGCCTGGACCGGGACGACCCGGCCGGCGCGCTGACCGCCTTCGGCGAGGCTGTCGAGCGGCGGGTCGATCTCGGCGTGGCCGGGGGCCGGGTGTTCGTCAACAACGTTTCGCTCGGCGCGTACGCCGCCCTGGTCCGGGCTCCCGGCTACCGGGAGGCCAAGGCCGCCACGGTCGCCCGCTGCCTGCCCGGCCTGTTCGGCCCGGACGCCCGCCGCCCGCTGAGCTTTCCCGGCCCGGACGGCGCTCCCGCGGGGGCCACGGACATCGTGCTCGTTTCCAACGGCCCCTACCGGCTCGAGCGGTTGACCGGCCTCGGCAGCCGCGAACGGCTCGACCTTGGCGTCCTCGGGATCGTCACGGTCGCGGTCGACCGGGCGCGGGACGTGCCGGAGCTGGTCGCGGCCGAGTTGTGCGGCGACCTCGCCCGGTTCCCCGGTTACCGGGCTTGGAGCACGCCGGAGTTCGCGGTGGAATCGGCGGACCCGCTCATCGACGTGGCCGTGGACGGCGAACCCCGGCGCCTCCCGTCGCCGTTGCGGATCGGCGTCCTGCCCGGCGTCCTGCGGGTGCGCCTGCCCCCGGACGCCCCCGGCACTTCTCCGGCGGCGATGGCCCCGAAGGGGGTCCGGCGGGCCCTGCGCGCGCTCCTGCGCGTGCTCGCCGGGCGCTCTCCGCGCGTCTTGGATTAACCCGCTGCGGGGGAGACGGGATTTCGGTGTCCGAGTTTCACTTCGGCGGCCGAGTTTCGGCCCAGCGACAGGAGACCGATGGTGAACGAGCACCCCGACCTCGACCAGGCGGCGCCGGCCGGCGCCGTCGCGACCGCACGCACCGGTGGCCCGGAAGCGATCGACGAAGCCGACCGGTACGTCGTGTTGCAGCGCAAGAGCCAGCTGTTCCCCGCGGTCGTGGCTGCGGCACACCGGCTCCGGTGCTTGCCGGTTTGGAGGGGCCGCGACGCGGTCGATCCGTCCTCGGTGGCGGAGGCTCTCGAAGAAGCGGTGCTGCAGCTGGCGTTCTTCTGCAGCAAGGAACTCAACGCCACCCTCGAGCGGGTGCTCGCCGCGGTGCACGACCGCGTCGAGACGGTCCGGCAGATCCACGCGGGGAGCCGGCCGGGTTTCGGTGGCCGGGTCGACGAGCGGTTCCGCGCAGCCGAGGAGGCCGGCCAGGGGCAGCTGGACCGGGCGATCGCGGTGTTCGTCGACGCCGCTCGCGCGGACCTGCGCATCGGCGGCTCGTGGGTCCCCCTGCGCCCGGCCGAACCCTGAGCGTGCTCAGGGTTCGGCCGCCGCACTCCGGTCAGCCGTCCACGTCCATGGCGTTCGGGTCGTCGGCCCAGCCCGGTCCGCGGCCGCCGCGCTGCTCGCGGACCATCTCGTGCATGCGCTCCTGCTGCTCCCGGATCCGGTCCCGCACCGCCTGGTCCGACATGTCGACGTCCTTGACGTCGTCGCCCCAGTACTTCTGCTTGTCCGCGTCGGTCGGCTGCCCGAGGCGGTGGCCCATCTCCTTGTCGTGGAGGAACATCGGCATGTCCTCTTTGGACACGTTCGCGCCGTCCCGCACGACGTCGCGCGCCGTGTGCATCTCGATGACGTCGTCGTGCGAGACCGGTGGGGTGTGGGCGGTGCCGCCCGGCTTGCCGACACCGCCGGTGCCGTCGCTGTACTCGATCGACTTGCCCTCCATCTTGTCCACCATGTGGTGGTAGGAGTCGTCGGCGACCTTGCCCTGGACCGTGCCCGCGGTCGGCCGGAAGGAGTCCCGATGGGGAGCGTCCTCGATCGCGTGGGTCTGTTTCGGCTCGTTCGGCGTCTCGATGTCGTTCTTGTAGTGCGGGTTCGGCTCCCAGGCTTGGACCTTCTTCGGCTCGTCCGGGGTCATGCTCTTGCTGACGAAGTCGGGGTTGTCCACCATCTTCGGCTGCGTGTGCTGGTGGGCGTAGGTGAGCTGGTTGAGCTGGACGCCGTCGCTCGGCCGGCCTTCTCGCAGGGTGTTGCCGAGGGCTTCGCGGTAGGAGTCGGCGTTGAACCCCGAGCCGTCCTTGTCGCCGCGCACGCCGGTGCCGATGTTGTCCCGGTGTGCCTGCGCCGACTCCTGGTAGGCGGGAGCGTCGTCTTCCATGCGCCTGGCGTCCTTGATGTTGGCGGCCTCGTCCGCGGTTTTCGGCCCGCGATCGCCTGCCTTGACGCCGTCGCGGATCTGGCTCTCGTGGGCGTTCGCCCGCTGGAACTCGTCGCCGCCGATGGCCTTGTACCCGATCGGGTGTTCGGACTCGTGCGTCTTGCCGCTGACGAGCTTGTTCGGGTCCTTCCAGGTCGAGTCGTTCTTGATCTCGTTCTGGTACTTCTCCCAGGTGCGAGCCTGTTCGTGTTTCGTCGTGCCGTACGAGCCGTCGGACTTCGCGGCGTTGCCGTCCGGCTTGGTCTTCGCCTTGGGCGCCTTCTTGCTCGGCCCCGCGCCGCCGCTGCCGATCAGCTGCTGCTTCGCCTTGCTCGCCTTCGACTTCGACACCCCGCTCGCCTTCGCCTGCTGCTTCTTCTTCGCCGCACAGGGGGTGACCTGCGGAGCGAGGCCGAGCGGGTCGGCCAGCGCGGTCGGGTTGTGGACGTAGGCCTGCGAGTCCGGGCCGGGGTCGAGGCCCAGCGGGTCGTGGGACAGGTAACGGCCGGCCTCGGGGTCGTAGTAGCGGTTGAGGTTGTAGTGCAGCCCGGTTTCGGCGTCGTGGTACTGGCCGGGGAACCGCAGCGGGGTGGTGGCCCGGCCCGGTCCGTCGAGGACCTTGCCCCAGAGCGTGGCCTGGCGGTGCCACGCGACCTCACCGGATTCCTCCAGCAGCTCGCTCGGCGTGCCGGCGAGGTCGGTGACGATCGTGTGGAACCGCTGGTCCGGCGCGCCGAGGACGCCTTCGGTCTGGGTGAGGGCGCGGCCGGTACCCGGTTCCCACTCCCACACGGTGGCGACCGGGGGCTGCCCGGGTCCGGTGCGCACCTGTTCGGCGAGGGTGTCCCCGTCCCAGGCGAACTGGACCTGCTCGGCCACCCGGCCGTCCGGCGTGAGCCGCTGCTTGGCGACCCGGCGGCCCAGCGCGTCGTAGCGGTAGCGCCAGTGCTCGCCCCGGGGCGTGAGCACCGAGGTCAGGCGGCTCTCGGCGGTCCACCGGAACTGCCACTGCGGGCCCGCCGGCCCGGCACCGCGCAGGGTGGTGCGGCCTTCGGGGTCGTGGGCGTAGCGGACCGCGCCCGCGGCGGTGAGCAAGGTGCCGCGGTACTCGCGTGGCCCGGACGTCGGCGCTCCCGGCGTCTGCGCCCGGGCGATGACACCGCTCTGGTGGTAGGCGTAGTTCTCCTGCCAGCCGCGGCCCACGACGGCTTGGACGCGGCCCGAGCGGTCCACCTCGAGGGTGCGGGGACCGGTGATCGCGTCGGTCACCGAAGCCAGGTAGCCGTCGGCGAGGTAACCGTACTCGCGGTGCTGGGTCGTGCGGTTGCCCGCGACGACCGTCTGGGCCACCAGCCGGTCGCCCGGGGCCCAGCTCTGGCGCAGTTCCGCGGCCCCGAAGCGGCGGACCCGCTCGTGGCCGGCGAGGTCGTGCTCGAAGCGCAGCGAGCGGTTCCCGACGTGCAGCGCGGCGAGCGTGCCGGCCGGTCCGTACTCGAAGCGCGACACCGCGCCCGACGGCGTGTGGCGCGCGCGGCGCCGGCCGAGCTCGTCGTACTCCGAGCGCACCACGCGCCCGTCCACCGTCTCGGCGACCACGCGGCCCAGCGCGTCGTAGGCGAAGGTGACCTCGGCGTCGGCGTTGCGCGCGGAGATCATGCGGCCGGCCTCGTCGTAGGCGAAGGTCGCGACGTCTTCGCCGGTGACGCGGCGGACCACCTGGCCCATCACGTCGCGCTCCAGCGTCGTGGTCTCCCCGGCACCGTTCGTCCGGCCGATCAGCTGCCCGGCGGCGTCGTAGCGGTAGTGCAGGGTGCGGCCGTTGAAGTCGGTCTCGCCGGTGAGGTTCCCGGCGGGGTCGTACCGGTAGTGCCAGCTCAGGCCCTGCTCGTTGGTCACCGACACCAGGCGCAGCTCGGTGTCGTACGCGTAGGCGAGGCGCGCGCCGTCCGGGCCGGTTTCGGCCACCGGCAGGTCGAACTGCGCGTACTCGGTGCGGGTGGTGTTGCCGCGCGCGTCGGTGCTCTCGTCGGTGTTCCCGACGGCGGAGTCCCGCCACCGCCACGTCGCGCCGTCCGGCTCGATCCGTTCGGCGAGCTGGTCACCCGCCGCCCACGCGAGCCGGGTGACGGCGCCCAGCTCGTCGGTCACCGACGTGGTGCGGCCGAGCAGGTCGTAGGTGTAGCGGGTGACGGCGCCGTCCTCGTCCTCGACGGTCAGCGCCCGGCCCGCCGCGTCCGAGGTGATCCGGGTGGTGCCACCGAGCGCGTCGGTGACCACGGCGACGTTGCCGCGCTCGTCGTAGGCGTAGGAGGTCCGGGCACCGAGCGGGTCGACGACGCCGGTGACCTTGCCGCGCGTGTCGTACTCGTAGCGCCACGTGGCACCGTCGGGGCCGATCGCGGCGACCGGGCGGCCCTGCTCGTTGTACTCGGTCAGCGACCGCGTGCCGTCCGGCGCGGTGATCGCGACGACCCGGCCGGCCCGGTCCCGCTCGTAGCGGACCTGGCGGCCCAGCGGATCGGTGCGGGTGAGCAGCCTGCCGTGCTCGTCGTAGGCGAGGCTGGTGGTGTGGCCCAGCGGGTCGGTCTCGGCGATCACGTTGAGCCGGTCGTCGAGGTGGAAGCGGCGCACCGCGCCGAGCGAGTCGGTGACGCTCGTCACCAGGTTCTCGCGGTCGTAGTCGATCGTGCAGTCGAGGTAGCCGCCGGTGCCGCGGGCGCGCACGACCCGGCCCGCGGCGTCGAAGCCGTAGCCGTACCAGCGGCCGTTGACGTCTTCCCAGCGCACGATCCGGCCGTCGGCGTCGTAGGTGAAGCTGGTGGGGGTGCCGGCGGCGTCGACGACCTCGGTCAGCCGGCCGCGCTCGTCGTAGGAGTAGCTCGCGACGACCGTGCCGTCGGCCGCCCGCAGGGCGGTGATCCGGCCGCCCGCGCTGTCGAACAGCACCCGGTCGCCGGAGGAGTGGACCAGCTCGGCCGGCACCCCGTTCGTCCCGGGCACCACGTCGATGCGGTTGCCGTCGCCGTCGAAGATCGTCCGCAGCGGGCACACACCGTCGGCGGACTCCTCGAAGAACAGCGTGTGCTGCTGCTGCGGGTCCTCGACCAGGTAGCCGCCCTCGACCCGCCGCAGCGGCCGTGCCGGGCCCGCCACCGGCAGCACCGGGGAGTTCACCGGCACGGGGTAGCTCTGGAGGCTGCCGTCCGCGAGCGCGACGTGCAGGCCGTCGGCCTCGACCTCGAGCCGCTGGTCCACGGTGGAGGCCCACGACGGGCCGAACCAGCGGCCCGCGCGGTAGGACGAGATGTGCGTGCGCGCCACCTCCAGCGGCAACGCGCCGGGGATCTCCAGGTCCGTCTGCGTCAGCAGCATCCACCCGGTCGCCACGTCGATCGGGTCGCCGCACACCGACCGGTCCGGCGGTGGGGTGCCGTTCTCGTGCGGGTTCGCGTTGCCGTCCTTGATGCTCTTGCCGCCGCCGGAACCTCCGGAGCTCGAGGTGACCGTCTTGTCGTCCCCCAGCCCCTTCGGGGTCTGCGCCGGAGGCGGTTCCGGGTCGGTCTTGGGCGGCGCCTCGTCGGTCTTCGGCGGCGGTGGGCTGCCGTCACCGCCGTGAGAGCCGCCGCCGGTGCTGGAGGTGTGGGTGGCGTCGTCACCGCCCTTGGCCGCCGGTGGCGGTGTGTGGTCCTTGGGGGTGCCCCCGCCGTCGCCGCCGGGGGTCTTCACCGGTGGCGCCTTCGGGGTCCCGTTGATGTCGGCGTGCTTCGGCGGCGGGGCGGTCTTGCCGACCTTGATGTTCTTGAGCGCCTTGCCCGCGTCCTCGAAGAGCGTTCCTGCCCGCTTCAGCAGCGGCACCAGGGCCTTGAGCGCCTTGACGAGCTTGGTGACCAGGTCGGTGATCTTCGAGGCGGTTTTCGCGACGGCGGTGACGACCTGGGGGACGACCCAGGTGAGGCCGATGCCGAGGGTGAAGACGACCTGCAGCGCCCAGCTGATCAGGTGGCCGACGAGCTCGGAGATGATGTCGCGCACCAGCGTGCGGACCGCGGCCACGACCTCGCCGGCGGTCTTGACGCCGCTGGAAGCCCCTTCGCAGCCCTTCTGCGCCGCCTGCAAGGTGGTGGCCACGTCCAGACCGCGCTGCCGGTAGGCGTCCGAGGCCGGTCCGGACCACGACTGCAGATCGGCCTTGATGGCGTCGGTCAGGTCCGAGGAGACGCTGCCGAGTTCCTTGGCGACGTTGGCCCAGGTCTCGGACTGGGCCTGGATCTCGTCGGCGTTGCCGGTGAGCCCGTTGAGCGCGTCCTTGAGCGGGCCGACGTGCTCCATCAACCAGCTGACGCCGGCGGCGAGGATCGCGCCGAACGGGTCCATGGCCATCGACAGGGCGTCGAGCGCCGTACCGACCGCGCCCATCGCCACCGACGCCCAGTCGCCGCTTTTGATGGCGGACGAGAGGTCGTTGGCGGATTCCAGGAGCGAGATGCCGGAGTAGGCCTTCGTCGAGTCCTGGGTCTGCGCGATCAACGGGTTGCTCACCCCAGCACGCTAGCAGCGGAGGAGCGCCGTCCGGTGCCCCGTCTCGGGGTTGTCCGAATGGTCCTGGCGCGCCGGTCCTCATCGGACACCCATGGGACGAGACGGGCCGACCGGCTCATGGGACCGAGCCGGCGTCAATGCGTGACTCGTCCGCGGCCCAGCGCGTACGCGTCCGGTCTTCGCTCCTCGAGGTGGTGGCGGGCCCGGCGGGCGGTGGCGATCTCCGCTTCGACGTCCAGCTCCGCGACGACGAGCGCCGGCCGGGAAGCCGTCCGGGCGTGGGTGGCGCCGTCCGGGCCGACCACCTTGGCCAGGCCGAGGAAGCGGGTGCCGTGCATGACGCCCGCCTGGTTGGCGGCCACGAACACCACCTGGTTCTCCACCGCGCGCACGCAGTCGTAGACGTCGAACAGCCGGGCCTGGCGGTCCCGCGAGAGCGTCGGCGCCCGGCTTCCGGCGGCCCACGAACACGGGCACGCGACGATGGTGGCGCCGTCGGCGGCGAGGCTGCGGGCGGCTTCGGGGAAGGCCTTTTCGTAGTCGAGCAGCATGCCGAGCCGGCCGGCCGGGGTGTCGAACGCCGTGAACCCGGTGCCGGGTTCGCGCTGCAGTGCTTCGGCCGCGGACAGGTGCACCTTGCGATGCCGGCCGAGCACGCCGTCGCCGGAGACGCAGGCCGCCGCCGAGTAGCGTTCGCCGTTCTCGCCCGCTTCGCTGTATCCGAAGCACACCACCAGTTCCGCCGCCAGCTTCGCCACCGCCCGCACCTCCGCGCCGTCCGGGGCGAGCGCGGGCGGCGGGTGCTCGGGGTCGGCCCGGCCGAAGTCGGTGAAGGCGCCGCCGAGCGTGCCGTCCGGCAGCACGAGCACCGTGGCGCCCGCCCGCCGGGCCTCCTCGATCAGCGCCGCCACGCGGCCGAGGCCGAATGTGAGGTCGCGGCCGAAGTGGGCGGCGACCGTGGCGATCCGCGTGAGTCCCATCCGTGCTCCTAACCGGTTTTCCGCCGCAACGCCCAGCGGCGGAACAGCTGGGTTCCCATCAGGGTCACGAGCAGGCCGGCGAGCAGCGTCTCCCGGCTGACGCCGCCGCGGGGCGCGGCCGGCAGGGCCTCCGCCGAGCCGGTCGCCTGGCCGCCGAGGCCCTGCATCCGCGCGTCGACCGCCGGGACCTGCGGCACCGCGGCCGGGCCGTAGTCGTAGGCGACGCGGTCCGGCGGGATGCCGGGCCCGGGGATCCCGCCCTGCCCGGCCATCCCCGGGAACTGCGTCCCGAGCACCGCTTCGGGCAGGCCCGGGCTGGTGATCGTCGCCCCGGTCGCCGGGGGAGTCGCGCCCGCGGTCGCCCGCGGCGGACTGCCACCCGTGGCCGGCGGCCGCGCGCCGCCCGGCGGCGGGGACGACGCAGGAGCCGGCGGAGGAGACGTCGGCGCCGGGTTCCCGGGCTTCGTCGTGACCCGGCAGTTCGCGTCGAGGAGCCCGCGCAGCGCCGGGGACAGCGCGTCGATCACCGGGGCCAGCAACGAGATCCGGCGCAGCTCGCCCAGCACGGCGTCGGCCACGGTGCTGCCCGGGATCACGCCGTCGGCCGCGCCGATCGAGCCGAGCGTGATCGGCGGAAGCGCTTGCCAGACGCCGGCGAAGGCCGGGCGGAGCACGTTGAGCGGGTCCAGCGGGGCCAGCGCCGCGAGGATCTGCGGGGTCACCGCCGCGGGCTTGAGCGAAACGAGCTGACCCGGCTCGCCCTGCACGGTCACCGCGCAGCTGTCGAGCACCACCGGCTGCGCGGCGGCGGACGGCGTCGCGGTGGCCAGCGCCGCCGACATCGCCGTGGCCGTGACCACTTGCCGCACCATGCGGAGTTTCATCGCGGCTACCTCGAGGACGGGCGGATCACGGAGGAACAGGAGACCTGGGTGCCCGGCCCGCGCGAGGACGCCTGGTGCACGACGTTGCCGTCGACGCTGACCGTGCAGGCGATCGAGCCCGCGGTCTCGTTGTTCGCGGCCAGCACCTGGACGACCCCGAGCCCGGGGCCGACCTTGAGGGTGAACTCCTTGCGCCACGGCAGATCCCCGTTCACCACGGTTTCGGTGCCGTTCACGCCGTCGACCACGTACTTGATCTCCGGGGACTTCCCGGTGCCGGTCACGGAGTAGACGACCTGGTGCTCGGCCGTGGGCAGCCGGACCTGGTCCCACCCGGCAGGCTCGTCCGGGGCGAACACCTCGGTCGCGATGACGACGGCGACCGCCACGGTCGCCGCGCCGAGCACCCAGGGCAGCCACCACGTGCGCTGCGCGAGCCGGAACGCCCGGCCGCGCGGGACCGGGGACGGTTTTCCGCCCGGTTTCGGTTTCGCCGTTCCCGTGGTCACGGCCGGCTCCGTCGGCAGGCGTGGACGATCATAAAGAGCTCACTTTCTTGGCGTCTTCTCAGGTGTGCGGCACGGTGATATGGGAGGGTCGGAAGACGAAAGGCGCGGCCTCGCCGGCGCCGGGTGGCGACATCGTGGCACGCACCCGGGCGTTCTGGCCAGTGCCTCCCCGAGCGGGCGCCGGTCGGCTCGTACCGTGGCGTTAACCTGCCGGAAACGACGGTCCTGCACCGGAATCACCGACGATCTTCGCTGGTCACGGGCCTGGTCGGCGCAGCGGGGCGCTCGGCCGGGTGGGCTACTGCGCGGAGCCGTTGCGGGGTGGGCGGTAATTCGCTTCCGGGGCAAAAAGGTGTCACTCCGCGGCGGCGTCCGGTCGGTTGACCGAAAAGGCGCGATCAGTGCGAACGGCATCCTGGGCGAGTCGCGGGTCGCGGTGTTCCGGTGACACTTATTTGCATTCCCGGTCATTGTTCTTCCCGCTCGGAAAATTAAGCCTTTCACCTCAAAAATAAGTCGGCAAGGGTTCTTGGTAATCGACAGTTAACAGTGCCGAAAAGTGCTGTACACAGGCCGCCGTCCTAATTGTGGCTCCACGTCCACGGCGTTCGGTCGATTGGTGAGGACCAGATGGCGCAGCAGCCGCGCGGACGGGGAACACCGGAACGGCCCGTTCGCGGCCGGGCCCCGCCGACGCGGCCCGTGCTCGGCGCGACTGCTCTCATCCGGGTGGCCGGACCCGGGTGCGGTACTCGCGCAGCCAGCGGAATTCCCCACCAGCCAAGAACCGTGCAGCACCGGAAGCCATCAGGGCACCCACCCGACGGGACCCCGGGGTGACCGGCGCTGCCCCTGCGAAGAGAAGGGAAGACGATGCGTCCATCGCATCCGTTGCGCAGGTTCTCCTCCGGACGGCGCCGCCGCGTCTCACGGGCCGTGGTCCTCGCGACCACCGTGGTCCTGAGCACCCTCGGCGTCGTGTTCACCGGGCCGGCTCCGGCGTCGGCGGCCACCACCAACGTCACGCAGCAGAACCTCGGTTTCAACCCGGCCGACATCTCCATCGCCGTCGGCGACACCGTCACCTGGACCAACGCCGAGACCGACGGCACCGTGCACAGCGTCGTGCAGTCCGGCGGCGGCGAGATCAACTCGCCCGACATGCCGCCGGGCGCGTCGTTCAGCCACACCTTCGGCAGCCCCGGCACGGTGAACATCACCTGCCGGTTCCACCCCGACATGTTCATGGCGGTGCACGTCGGCGACAGCACGCCGCCGACCACGACCGCTCCGCCCACCACCACGGCGCCGCCGACCACGACGGCCCCGCCGACGACCACCGCGCCGCCGACCACCACGGCTCCGCCCACCACGACGGCGCCGCCGAACACGACGGCCCCGCCGACGGGCGGGACCACCGCGCCGCCGGCGACCACCGGGCCCGGCGGCGCCCCCATCGGCGTCGGCCCGCTGCCGGTCAGCTTCCGGCTCACCGACGACAACGGGGCCTGGTACAACACCAACCTCAACCTGTTCGGCACCAAGTCCCTGGCCGTGGCGGAGCTGCCGCGGCTGAACCTCGGCAAGGTGCTCGGGCTGCTGCCGTCGCTGGACCTGTCCAAGCTGCCGCTGCTGGGCAACGGCGCCCTGGACGGGTCGAGCGCGACCAACCTGCTCGGCGGAGCCGTCTCGCAGCTGAGCAAGCTGCTGCCGAGCGGGAGCAACACGCCACAGGTCGGCAACCTCGGCGTCGATCCCGCCCAGCTGCTCAACATCGGGGCGCTGCGCAGCGCGGTCGGGCAGGTCCTGCCGCTCGGGGATGCCCGGGCGGCGAAGGCGAACACCCTGCTCGACCAGTTCCAGCAGCAGGTCGCGGCGCAGCCGGCGAACGTGCCGGTGTCGCTGGACAAGCTGCCGGTCGGGGCGGACCTGATGGGCCTGCTAGACGAGCTGAAGAAGTGGGCCAGCAACGACATCACGCTGCCGGTCACGGTCAACTTCGGCGTCGGCTCACCCGCCGCGGCGTCCGCGCACACCGCGACCAGCCTGATCTGGCCGGACGGGGCGAAGGGCTTCCCGTACGACCAGGGCGGGGCCTGGGTGGGCAACCAGACCGTCCAGCTCACCGAGCCCGGCCTGTACGCCTTCCAGTGCAAGATCCACCCGTACATGCTCGGCGCGGTCGTGGTCGACGACCCGCTCACGCCGGGCCTGGACTTCGGCAAGAAGCTGCACGTCAACAGCCGCAACCTGGTGGTGCCGTCCAACGCGGACATCATCACGCAGCTGGTGACGAAGTTCTTCAACATCACCGCGCCGGGCAACTGGCAGACCTACAGCGGCACGCAGGACACGGAGTGGAACCCGTCGGACTACCCGCCGGCGCCCATCCTGACCTACGACGAGGCCGGCAACCCGCAGCTCATCCCGCTGCTGAGCCTATACCTCAAGGAACACCAGGGCGTGCCGAAGAAGCTCGCGGCCGCCAACAAGAAACCGGGCACGCCCGGTGTCGGCGAGGTGTGGGTCGACACCGAGATGGAGACCACGGCGGGCAAGACCAAGCCGGGGACCGCGACGCGGGTGAACGTGCAGAACTGGGAAGTGGAGCGGAAGGTCGCGCTGCCCCAGGTCAACATGAACAACCCGCACAACATGTGGACCGACAAGGACGAAAAGGTCATCTACCAGACCGAATGGTTCAACAACAAGCTGGACGTCTTCGACCGGGCCAGCGGCGCCTTCATCAGGCAGATAGAAGTCGGCCCCGACCCGTCACACGTGATGAGCCGGACCGACACCGGGCAGCTGCACGTCGCGCTCAACGGCGGCGGCGCGGTGATGGAGCTCTCGCCCGACGCCACGAAGATCGACCGGCGCATCCCGGTCGAGCTACCGGGTGAGAAGGTGGCGCACCCGCACGCCCACTGGATGACCGGGGACGGGTCGACGATGATCACGCCCAACGTCAACCTGTACAACGCCACGGTCGTCGACATCCCGAGCGGGCAGATCCGGCACGAGCAGACCGGTGAGCTGCCGATCGCCTCGGGCATGACGCCGGACGGCTCGAAGGCCTACGAGGCCGACTTCTCGGGTGCCACCGTTTCGTGCATCTCGCTGAAGGCCGACGCGTGCGTCGCCGACGGCGGGGCGAAGCAGCACTACAAGAAGATCGACCTGTGGGGCAACTACGACCCCGTCAAGGGCCCGTCCGGGGACTGGGGTGGTCTGGACATCCAGATCCCGGTGGCGCCGGACAACTCCGCGGTGCTGGTGGCGAACACGCTCACCTCCAACATCACGGTGATCGACCCGAAGACGGACAAGATCGTCAAGTGGCTGCCGTGCGACTCGGGCTGTCACGGCATCAACTTCGGGGCGAAGAAGGGCGGCGGCTACTACGCCTACGTCTCCAGCAAGTTCTCGAACGCGATGTCCGTGGTGGACACCGACCCGAACGGCGACGGCAACCCGTCCGACGCCGCGGTGGTCGGCCGGATGGTGCTGACCGCCGGCCCGAACACGGCGACCGACGACAAGGTCACCGGGTCCGCGGGCATGGGCGGGATGGGCGTGCTGCCGATCCCGCTCGCGTACGAGGGCTGGGTGCAGCAGGCGCCGGGCAACGCGGTCAACGACCAGTTGACCTGCCGGCAGCGCAACCCGGTCGCCTTCGCGACCGTGTGCAAGTAGCAGGACAGGGGAGGGGCCGGGTGACCGCCCGGCCCCTCCTCGCCGGTTTCCCTGATGCAGAAGGGCATTCGATGCGTTATCCACAGTGGACACGGAGGTTCCGGCGTCCGCGCGGCCGGGTCCTGCGGTTCGTCGCGATCGGTTCGGCGGTCGGGCTGACCGCGGCCGCGGCCGTCGGCCCGGAGCGGTCGGCGGTGAGCACCGCGGGACCGGTCGCCGTCCAGGAGGCCGCGGCGACCCAGCTGCTGCAGCGGCCGCTGGGCACGGCGTTCGGACAGCGGTCGCAGGCCGAAGCGGATCTCGGCGACGGCACCACGCTCGCCGCGTGGGAGCTCAAGGACGGCGTCAAGGAGTTCCACCTGACCGCCGCGCCGCTGACCTGGGAGACCGAGCCCGGCCGCACCAAGCAGGCACTGGCGTTCAACGGCCACCTGCCGGGGCCGGTCATCCGGGTCAACCAGGGCGACAAGGTCCGGATCGTGGTCAAGAACACCATGGCCAAGCCGACCGCGGTGCACTGGCACGGCATGGAGCTGCCCAACGACCAGGACGGCGTGCCGATGCTGACCCAGCCGGACATCGAGCCGGGCCAGAGCTTCACCTACGAGTGGACCGCGGTGTCGACCGGCACCCACTGGTACCACTCGCACGAGGACGGCGACCAGGAAGGGCGCGGTCTTTACGGCGCCCTGGAAGTCGTGCCGACGCTCGGCGACATCCCGGCCGAACGCGACTACCGGATCATGACCGGCGACGGCGCGCTCGGGTTCGTCTTCAACGCCAAGAGCTACCCGGCGACGACGTCGCTGGCGGCCAAGGTCGGCGACCGCGTGCACATCCGGCTGATCGGCACCGGCCCGGAGATGTTCCACGCCATCCACATCCACGGCGGGTACTTCACCGTGGTCGCCCAGGACGGCCGCCCGCTCGCGGTGCCGCAGCAGATGGACACCGTCACCGTCGGGATCGGGCAGACCTACGACCTCATCTGGCAACCGGTCCGGCCCGGCAAGTGGATGATCCACTGCCACGTCTTCTCGCACTCCGAGGTGTCGACCGGGATGACCGGCATGGTCACCATCGCCGACGTCCACCCCGCCACCCTGCCGCTGCCCGGCCTGCCGGGCGTCACCGAGTCCCAGCCACAGCACAACTGAGCCCTGGAGCCGACATGTCCCTTCCCCTCGCCGCCCGCCGGGTCGCCGCCGTCTCCCTGCTCGGCGCCGCCGGCGTGCTCCTCGCGACGCCGGCTGCCTTCGCGCACGTCACGGTCACCCCGAACACGGGGACACCCGGCGGCTACACGCGGGTGGCCTTCACCGTCCCCAACGAAAAGCCGGACGCCTCGACCGTGAAGCTCGAAGTGGTGCTGCCGGCCGACCACCCGCTCGCCTCGGTCTCCGTGCAGCCGGTGCCCGGCTGGACGGTCACGCCGCAGAAGACCAAGCTGCCCCAGCCGGTGCGGACCGACGACGGCGAGGTGACCGAGGCGGTCACGTCGATCGTCTGGCAGGGCGGGCAGGTGCAGCCCGGCCAGTTCCAGCAGTTCCTCGTCTCGCTCGGCCCGCTGCCGAAGGACAGCGGGCAGCTGGTGTTCAAGGCGCTGCAGACCTATTCGGACGGTTCGGTGGTGCGCTGGATCGACCTGCCGGATGGCAGCGGCGCCGAGCCGGAACACCCCGCGCCGACGCTGTCGCTGGCCGCCGCTCCCGAGCCGCCGTCCCCCGCGGCGGACCCGACCGCGCGGGCGCTCGGTGGCGGCGGGCTCGCGCTCGCGATCGCCGCGTGCGGCTGGGCGTGGCAGTCGCGGCGGCGGGCGAAGCAGGAGCCGGCCGCACCCTCCCCGGCGGCGCACAAGCCGAAGGTCGGGGTCTGAAAGCGGGCGGTGGCCGGCCGACCGGACCTCGGCCGGCCACCGCCTTCCCGCACCGTCCCCGCCCGCGAAAGGAACCCCGTGCTCGCAGCAACGACCCGGCGGCTCGCGGCCGCCGTCACGGCGCCGGTCCTCGCGCTGCTCCTGCTCGTGCTGGTCCCCGGAACCGCCTCCGCCCACGCCGTCCTGCTGGCCACCACCCCGGGCAACTGGCAGGTCGTCGACGCCTCGCCGCACGAGATCTCGTTGCGGTTCAACGAACCCGTGGACGTCGGGCTCGCGGAGATCCGGCTGCTCGGCCCGCGCGGCGACGCCGTCGAGGGCCTGCCCCGGCCCACGCACCCTGGCGAGCAACGCGACGTGGTGACCGTGGCCGTGCCCAACGCGCTCGCCACCGGCACGCACACGGTGACCTACCGGGTGGTGTCCGCGGACTCCCACCCGGTGCAGGGCGCGTTCAGCTTCAGCGTCGGGCAGCCGACGCGTACGTCGGACGCGGTTGCGACGCCGGCGTCCGGCGGGGGAGACGGCCTGACCGCGACGGCGTACGGTGTCGTGCGCTGGACCGGTTACGCCGGTCTCGCGGTCCTGCTCGGCGCGGCTTTCCTGGCCGCGCTGCGCCGGCCGGGCGGCGAGTCCCCGGCGGGCGACCGGCGGCTGTTGTGGCTCGGCTGGAGCACGCTCGTCTCGGCGACCGTGCTCGGCTTCCTCGCCTACGGCCCCTACGCCGCCGGACGGCCGCTCTCCGCGCTGGGCGACCTCGCCCTGCTCGGGTCGACGCTGGGCAGCCGGATGGGGCTGGTGCTCGCCGTCCGGCTGGTCCTGCTGGCGGCGGTGGCGGTGTGGCTCGCCCGGTGGCCGCTCGTGCCGCGGAACCCGTGGTGGCACGGCGGCGCGGTGCTCGCCGGCGGGGTCGCGCTCGCGATGACGTGGAGCCTCGCCAACCACAGCGCGGCCGGGGCGCACGTCGGGTTCGCGCTCGTCGCCGACACCGTGCACCTGACGGCGATGAGCGTCTGGATCGGCGGGCTGGTCGCGTTGCTGGTGCTGCTCAGGCGGCCGGGCGACGCCGAAGCCCTGGGGCAGGCGGTCCCGCGCTTCTCACGGGTGGCCGCGGTGTGCGTGGCCGTCCTGGTGGTCACCGGAACCTTCGAAGCCTGGCGTCAGGTCGGGACGCCGTCGGCGCTGATCGGGACGACCTACGGCACGATCCTGCTCGGCAAGCTGGCCCTGGTCGCGGTGCTCGTCGCGCTGGGCGGGCTGGCGCGCCGATGGGCGCGACGGCACTACGGCGAGCCGGTGACGACGGTGTTGCAGCGCAAGCGGGCCCGGCGCGGACCGCCCGAACCCGAGGTGCGGCGCTTCCGGCGCGCGGTCGGGTGCGAAGCCGCGGTCGCCGTCGTCGTGCTCGGCTTCACCGCCGCGCTGGTCAGCGTGGAACCGGCGCAGGCGCAGGTGGCCCGGGAACAGGCCGCGCCGAAGATCCCCGCGTACACCGGCCCGGTGAGCACCGTGCGGCCGTTCACCGCGGGCGGCACGACCGGGCAGCTCGGGATCGACGTCTCGCCGGGGCGGATCGGGCCGAACGAAATGCACCTCACCGTGCTCGACGCGCAGTCCCGGCCGCACGAGGTCGCCGAGCTGCGGGCCGAGCTGCGGTTGCCGGACCGCGGCGTGGGGCCGTTGCCCGTCAAGGTGGCCTACGCCGGGCTCGGCCACTACGTCGCCGGCGCCTCGATCGCCGTGCCCGGGCAGTGGGAGCTCGCCGTGGTCGTCCGGACGTCCGAAGTGGACCAGGCGACGATCCGCGTCCCGCTCGGGGTCCGGTGACCGCCGTGCTGGCAGGGGATGAGATGGTCCGGCGCGACGCGCGGCGGCTGCCCGAGGCCGCGTTGGAGGACCTGCGCCGTCGTGCGGTCGCGGCGGTCGAGTCCGGCGTCACGCGCAGCGAGGTGGCCCGCTTGTTCGGCGTCTCCCGCAAGACGGTCGGGACCTGGGTGACGGCCTACCGGGACCTCGGCGAGGACGCGTTCCGGCCGCGGACCCGCGGCCGGCGTCCCGGCGAGCAGCTGGCGCTCTCGTCCGGGCAGCAGGCCGCCGTGCTCGAGACCGTGACCGGGCAGGACCCCGAGGAAGCCGCGCTGCCGTACCGGGTCTGGACGCGGCAGGCGATCGCGGAGCTGGTCAACCGCGAGTTCCGGATCACGCTGAGCCTGAAGACGGTCAGCGGCTACCTGGCCCGCTGGGGCCTGCTGCCCGGGCCGAACGTGCTGGAGGCGTTGCGGGGCCGGGGAGTGGTGGGGTTCCGGGCCGCTGAGGTGGTCTGGCTGACGTGGCACCGGAGCCCGGCGGACCTCGACGTGCTGCTCGCGGCGTGCAACCGGGGTTCGCTGTACTTCGACGTCCGGACCACGCCGTTCGACGCCGTCGCGGTGACGGGCTTCCTGCGCCGGCTGGCCGACCAGCTCGGTCACCCGATCACGGTCGTGGTGCGGTCCTGGCCGGCTTCGGGCACCGGCCTGGTGCGGTCGTGGCCGCCGGTGCCGGATCCACGGATCGAGCTGCGGTTCGCCTAGCCCTTTTCGACGCCCAGCTTGATCGCCGCGGTGCGCCAGGCCGTTCCGGTCCAGTCGAGCTCGAACACGAAAACGGTGCAATTCGCGGGGACGGTTTCCGTGGTGGCGCCCGTGCGGTCGAGCACTTTCAATTCGTCCTGGTCGAAGAGCACGGTGACGGTCGGCTTTTCCGCCCGTCCGTCCGGGACGGCGCTGCGGAAATGGATCCGGCCGCCCTGGTACGTGGCGCCCGCGGCCTTGTCCCGGTCGAGCTGGGCGACCAGCTGCGTGCAGGTCCGGCAGGTCGGCGCGGCCAGGTCGCGGAGCGGGACGGCGTCGAGCGTCCGGTAGCCGTAGTCGACGAGGTCCAGCCAGTGCGTGGCGAACGAAGTCGCGCCCTGGGTGTCCTTTGTGGTCGCGTGCGGCGGCACCGGCGGCACCGGCATGGCGGGCGCCGCCGGGACGCCCGCCGTGGTGCACCCGGCGGCGGACAGGCCGGCGGCCAACGCGATCGCGGCACCGCGGCCGACCCGGGAGAAACGCATGACCCGAGAATGGCGGACTGCGTGACGAATGCGTGGGCCGGTTGATTAATGGCGCGTTACGAGATGTCCGCCGAGGCCTCCGGAACGCAGTGAAGTATCTGTGTGTCCGCTCGTTTTCGTCGACTTCGGAGTTTTGGCGTTCTATGCTCGAAAAACAATCCGCCGGGTCGAACCGAGGGAGCGCCGCGATGCCGAACCTGTGCTGGGGCACCACCGACCTCTACCCGGGCCGGGTGCACACGATCCTGCCCGGCAGCACCGTCTCCCTGTGCAGCCAGGGCCGCTACACCGAACTGGTGATGGACCAGGTCCGCGAGTACCGGAGCCCGCACGCGCGGATCTGCCCCGAATGCGCGATCGCCGCGGTCGGCAGGCTCTTCCCGGCCCGGCCTTCGCCGTACCCGCGCGGAGAAACCGCGCCGGCCGTCACCCTGGCACCAGGATGAACCGGACCGGCAGGCCGGCCGGCACCGCCCGCAGGACGTCGCGGGCGCCCGCGGGCCACCGGCCGACGACGACGTTGAGCCCGCGGCCGGGCTGGGTCAGCTCGCGCAGGAAGGCGGTCACGTCCCCGGCGTCGAACGGGCCCACCCGTGCCTGGAAGTGGAGCACGCCGCGGCTGGTCACCGCGTACAGCACGTGCACGTCACCGAAGTGGGTGCGGAAGCCGTTCAGCAGGTTGTGTCCCGCCGCGACCGGGCCGGCGCCGGTGTCCGGCGGGGCGTGCGGGCGCGTCCAGCCGAACCACAGCGGTTCCGCGGCCGGCAGCCACTCCGCCGGCCGCTGGACGGGGACGAACGCCGGGATCCGGCGCCGGGGGAGTTCCGGCCGCAGCGCGTGGTCTTCGATCAGTCCCCAGCGGCCGAGGTAGTGCGTCACCGTCGTGGTGCTGAGCAGGATCCGGTACCGGTGGTTGACGAGCTCGGCGACCGCCTGGCGGTTCCACAGCCGGTGCGGCAGGCCGTGCGACTCCGGGGAGCCGGCGACGATCGCCTTGATCGTCGCCGCCTGGCGGGGCGGGGACAGCACCAGCTGCTCTCCCGGGCGGCGGCCACGCGGCTTCGGCCGGAAGGCGGTGCTCCCGCCCTCTCGGTACGCCCGCACCCAGGCACCGACGGTCTTGCGCGACACGCCGAACGAGCGCGCCACTTCGACCTGGGACGCGCCGGCCTCCACGGCGGCGACGGCTCGTCGACGCAGGACTTCCAGCGCTTCGGCTGGCAGGCTGCGCGCGTCGCCCGAAGTCTTCGTCGTCAAGCCCCCGACGGTACGGATCTTCGCGGCGGTGCCGGTTATCCGCAGATGAACCTTTTCGCCCGAAACCCGGCCGAACCGCCCCCGCCGGGTGATCAGGCTGTAACACGGATCACGGTGCCCGGCAGGCCCGCCGACTTCGACGCACCCAGTACGGCTCCGTCGTCCACTCCGGACCGGGCAAGCCCGGGCCGTTCCCGGGGAGCGAGGATCCCCGCGTCACCGCCGCGTCCCGGCGAACGGCCCGTGATCAGCGGGTTCGCGGCTATGCTCGCCGCGTGGCGATCGATTCCCCCGCAGTGAACACCCGCCGGATCAGGCCCCGGGACTGGGTGCCGCAGTGGTCGGCGGGCGCGGCGCTGCGCGCCGTGCGGGCGACGCTGGTGGTGCCCGCCCTCTTCGCGTTCAGCGTCACGGTGATCGGCAACCTGCAGGTGGCGACGTTTGCCGCCTTCGGCGGGTTCGCCACGCTGGTCTTCGCGTCGTTCGGCGGCGACTGGCGGGACAAGCTGCGCGCGCACTTCGGGCTCGCCGTCGCGGGCAGCGTCCTGCTGGTCGTCGGGACCGCCGCCAGCGCTTCGCTGCCACTGGCGGCGGTCGTGACGCTGGTCGTGGTGTTCCTGGTGCTGTTCAGCGGGGTCGCGGGCCCGAACGCGGCCACCGGCGCGCCCGCCGCGCTGCTCGCCTACGTCCTCCCGGCGGCCTCGCCCGGCACGCTGGAAATGGTGCCCGACCGCCTCGCCGGCTGGTGGCTGGCGTCGGTCGTCGGCACCGCGGCCGTCCTGCTGCTGTCGCCCCGATCTCCCACCACCGCCCTGCGGGACGCGGCGTCCCGGTCGGCCGGCACCCTTGCCGACTACCTGGACGCGGCCTTGCGCGGCGACCCGGACGTGCACGCGGCCAAAGAGGCGGCCGTCGAGGCCAAGCACCGGCTGATCGACGAGTTCACCGCGACGCCGTACCGCCCCACCGGGCTGGCCGCCGAAGACCAGGCCCTCGACAGCCTGGTGGGCCTGCTCGAATGGTGCTGTTCGGTCATCGCCGACACCCTCGGCGAATACCCGGACCTGAGCCGGGCACCCGAGGTCGAACGGGAACTCCTCGCCGAGACCGGCGCGTGCCTGCGGGCGGTCGCCGGGCTGCCGGCCGACCGGCCCGGCGCCTTCGACACCGACGAGCTGGACCGCAAGATCCAGGCGAGCGTGGAGTGGCTGCGCGGCATGGGCTCCGGCGACCCCGGATACGCCGACGCCGTGCACCTGTCCTTCCACGCCCGGACCGCCGCGTTCGCCGCCCGCGCCGCGGCGGTCGAAGCCCGCGCCGCGACGCCCGGCAGCCGGCGCAAACGCTTTCCCGGCAGCCTCTCCCTGACGTCGCTGACCCGGGTCGCCTCACCCCAGACGAGCCTGCGGTCGGTGTGGTTCGTCAACAGCCTCCGCGGCGCGGTGGCCCTGAGCGCGGCGGTCGTGGTCGCCGGCGCGAGCGGGGTCGAGCACGGCTTTTGGGTGGTGCTGGGGGCGTTGTCGGTGTTGCGCGGCAACGCGGCGGCGACCGGGTCGACCGCGTTGCGCGCGCTGGCCGGCACCGTGCTGGGCGTCGTCGTCGGCGCCTTGCTGCTGCTGGTCATCGGCACCAGTACGCCGGCGCTGTGGATCGCCCTCCCGCTGGCGGTGCTGGTCGCCTCCTACGCGCCCGGCGCCCTGCCGTTCACGGTCGGCCAGGCCGCCTTCACCGTGACGGTGGTCGTGCTGTTCAACCTGCTCGCCCCGGCCGGGTGGCGGATCGGGGTCGTGCGGATCGAAGACGTCGCGATCGGCTGCGCGGTGTGCCTGGTGGCCGGCGCGCTGTTCTGGCCCCGCGGCGCCCGGGCCGTCGTCGCCGACGACCTCGCCGACAGTTTCCGCACCGGCGGCGCGTACCTCGCGACGGCCGCGCACTGGGCGCTCGGCCTCCGCCACGACCCGCCCGCCCCGGCCGCGGCGACCGCCGCCGGCGCCCGGCTCGACGACGCGCTGCGCGGGTTCCTCAGCGAGCAGGGCACCAAGCACGTCCCCAAGCCGCTCCTGTGGCGGCTGGTCACGGGCACCGTCCGCGCCCGGCTGACCGCGCACTCACTGGCCGGGCTCCCGAACCCCCACGTCGAACCCGACCCGTTCCGCCGGCTCCTCGGCGAGCAGGCGGGCCAGCTCGCCGCCTGGTACGACCACCTGGCGTCCCGCCTCGACCGCACCGACCACGGCGACGTGCCGATGCTCGCCCCGCCCACGTTCCCGGAGCTCCTCGAGCAGCCGGGTGCCTCGGTGCGCGACCTCGCCTGCGCGTTGTGGGTCCACGAGCACATCAAGCACATCGCCGCCCGGCTCGCCGAACTCGTCGAGCCCGCCGGCGTGGTGGCGGCCCAGCGCCATCGCCCGTGGTGGCGGTAGCTCCGGTCGTCGACAGCTGACGGAATCCGTCCGGGGACAAGACGGTGATCGCCGGGCCGGAAGGTGCTTGGTGGCGTGCTCGACGAGTACCGGCGAGCAGCCTCAAGCTGGTTGGAATCCCGTGCTGATGCGCCAAGTCCTGGTTTGAAGCGGTACACCGCTGCCGCGTTGCTCCGGCCGGGCCTAACCGGGTTGGTCCCGCGCGCCGGCGAGGCCGTCGAGGAACACGCGCACCAGGCGTTCCGCCGGTTGTGCCGGCTCCTGAGTGGACAGACCCGAGACCAGTGCCGCTTCGTGCATCTCGAACAGCAGGGCCAGATCCGCCGGTTCCAGGTCCGCGCGCACACTGCCTTCGCGCTGTGCCTGCTCGAAAGCCGGACGCAGCAACGAAATCACCGCCTGCGTGTACTGGCGCTGGCTGCGCTGCGGCAGTTCGCGGAACTGCCGGACGAGCGGCCGCCGCCGGGCCTGCATGGCCAGCATCGTCCGCAGCAGCTCGCGGAACGACTCCCGGCCGCGCACCCGGTCCTTGAGCGCCGCCAGGTGGTACGCCGCGACGGCGAGGGCCAGCGCCGTGCGGTCGGGGAAGTGCCGGTAGACCGTTGCCCGGCCGAGGCCGGCCCGGCGGGCCACATCGTCCAGTACCACGTCGGCGTCTTCGCAGAAGGCTTCGTCGGCCGCGCGGAGGATCGCCTCGCGGTTGCGCCGGGCGTCGACGCGCCGGGGCACTGCTGCGGGTGATCGCACAGCGCACATGGTCGCGGATATTACTCGCGAGTAGTGAGACCGGCAATCCGTTCCATCTCTCGGTTCGGGTTCCTACATTCACCGACAGTCACCGTCGCCGAAGGAGCCGCCCATGCGCAGCCTGAACCGCCGAACCGTCCTGCGGGGCGCGGCTGCCGTCGCCGGCGTCGTAGCGCTCGGCGTGGCCCGGGTGCCGATCACCCGGGAGGAGCACCGGGTCGTCGTCATCGGCTCCGGGTTCGGCGGCGGGGTCACGGCGCTGCGGCTGGCGCAGGCCGGGGTGCCGGTGCTGGTGCTCGAACGTGGCCGGCGCTGGCCGACCGGCCCGAACGCCGAGACGTTCCCGCACCCCACGACGTCACCCGACAAGCGGATCTTCTGGCTCGGCTCCGCGCCCGCGCTGCCGGGCCTGCCGTCGCTGCCGCCGTTCGAGCGCTACACCGGGCTGCTGGAGCAGGTGAGCGGCCAGGGCATGAGCATGATGTGCGCCGCGGGCGTGGGCGGCGGTTCGCTGGTCTACCAGGGCATGACGCTGCAGCCGACCGCCGAGCTGTTCCACGCCTGCTTCCCCGAGCAGCTCGACTACGCGCGGCTGGACGCCGAGTACTACCCGCGGGTCGCCGCCATGCTCGGCATCGCGACCGCGCCGGACGCCGTCATCGCGAGCAAGCCGTACCAGGCGTCCCGGATCTTCGCCCGCAACGCGCGCAACGCCGGCTACGCGGTCGAGAAGATCCCGATGCCGATCGACTGGGACTATGCCCTGCGCGAACTGAACGGCGAGATGAAACCCTCCTACACCAACGGCGACTGCGCGCTCGGCGTCAACAACGGCGGCAAGCACTCGGTCGACGTCACCTACCTCGCCGCCGCCGAAGCCACCGGCCGCTGCACTGTCGCGACCCTGCACAACGTCACCGACGTCGCGCTCGCGAAGGACGGCCGCTGGGAGATCCGCGTCGATCGCATCGACACCTCCGGGACCGTGCTCGAGAAGAAGGTCCTCACGGCGAAGGCACTGGTCATGGCGGCCGGTACCGCGAACACGACGCGGCTGCTGATGCGGGCGGGCGCGAAGGGCGACCTCCCCGACCTGCCCGACGCGCTCGGCAGCGGCTGGGGCTCCAACGGCGATCGCATCTACACGTGGACGAACCTCGCCGACGACTTCGGCGTGCCGCAGGGCGGTCCGGTCGTCTACGGCAGCAAGGAGTGGGCCGACCCCGCGACGGCCAACACCGTCATCCAGGCGTCGCTGCCGCCGCTGCCGGACCTGCGGACCACGATGCTCGTCGGGTACGGGATCAGCGCGGGGCGCGGCCGGTTCGTCTACGACGCGGCGAAGGACGACGCCGTGCTGCACTGGCCGTCCGGCGCCGACGCGAAGCTGAGCGCCCGCATCCACGAGCGCATCTCCCGCGTCGCCGGTCCGCTCGGCGTGCTGCTCGACACCACCGCCGTCGTGCCCAGCACCTGGCACCCGCTCGGCGGCGCCGCGATGGGCGCGGTCTGCGACCTCGAAGGCCGCGTGCTCGGGCACCGCGGCCTCTACGTCCTCGACGGTGCGCTGATGCCCGGGACGACCGCCGCCTGCAATCCGTCGATGACCATCGCCGCGCTCGCCGAACGAGCCCTGGACCACCTGATCGCCGAAGACGTCGACCGCGTCTTCTGAACCGCCGAACTCAACGAGGAGTTCTCATGCGTCGCTTGTGGACGGTCCTGTCGGCCGTCGTCCTGCTGGTCACCACGGCCGGGCCGGTGAGCGCGGCCGCCGATCCGCCGCGCGGCCCCGACGGCGACGCTTTCTACACGCCGCCGAGCCCGCTGCCACCGGGTGCGGACGGCGACGTCGTCCGGTGGCGGCCGCTCCCGGACTCCGGCGGCGCCAGGGGGTATCTGGTGCTGTACCGGTCGCGGTCCGCGACGGACACCCCGATCGCGGTGTCGGGCCGGGTCCTGGTGCCGGCGGCGCCGTGGACCGGCGCCGGCCCCCGCCCGATCGTCTCGGTGGCCGGCGGCACCCGCGGCCTCGGCGACCGCTGCGCGCCGTCGAAGTTCCAGCCGGACTACGAGAAACCGCTGTTCGTCGACGCGATGCTGAGCCGCGGCTGGGCCGTCGCGATCACCGACTACGAGGGGCTCGGCACGCCGGGCACGCACACCTACGTGGTCGGCCGCTCGGAGGGCCACGCCGTCATCGACGCGGCCCGCGCGGCCACCCGGCTCCCGGTCGCGGGCCTGACCGCGGGCGGGCCGGTCGCGTTCTCCGGCTACTCCCAAGGCGGCGGCGGAGCGGCGTGGGCGGGTGAGCTGGCGCCGTCGTACGCGCCGGAACTCGACGTCGCGGGCATCACGGCCGGCGGGACGCCGGCGGACCTGAACGTCGTGGCGAAGAACCTCGACGGCAGTGCCGGGTTCGGCTTCCTGCTGTTCGCGGCGCTGGGCCTGGACGCGGCGTACCCCGAGCTGGACCTGCCCGCCTACCTCAACGACCGTGGCCGCACGCTGTACGAGACGCAGCGGGACGCGTGCGTCGACGCGGTCTTCGGGTACGCCTTCGGGCACATCGCCGACTACACGACGTCGAACCCGCTCACGACGGCGAAGTGGCAGGCCCGGCTGGCGGAGAACGAGCTGGGTGCCCGCCCGCCGCGCGCGCCGGTCTTCCTGTTCCACGGCAGCCTCGACGAGATCATCCCGCTGTCGCAGGCACAGACGCTGCGGCGCGAGTACTGCGCGGCCGGCGTGGACGTCACGTGGGGCACCTACGTCGGCGAGCACGTGACGACGCTGGCGTTCTCCGCGGGCGACGTCGTGAACTACCTCGGTGACCGGTTCGCGGGCAGGCCCGCACGGTCCGGCTGTTGAGCGATTTCGTCGACGCGAGGTTCGCCGATGCCGGGCGCAAGCCGACCGAGGCCGGGACCCTCGCCGAGGGGCTGCCGGTGGCTGCGGATCGGCCTGCCCTGGACCTCTCACCCCGCGGCGCTGACGAGCCCGCTCCGGTACGCCAGCACCACGGCTTGGACCCGGTCCCGCAGGTCGAGCTTGGTGAGAATCCGCGAGACGTAGGTCTTCACCGTCTCCACACCCAGCACCAGCTCGGCCGCGATCTCGGCGTTGGACAGGCCGCCGGCGATCAGTTTCAGCACCTCCAGCTCCCGGGGTGCGAGCCGGTCCAGGGGACCGCCGGCGGGCGCGACCGGCTGGATGCGGTCGGCGTAGCGGCCGATCAGCGTCCGGGTCACGGCGGGGGAGAGCAGCGACTCGCCGCGTGCGACCGTGCGCACGCCCGCGGCGAGCTCGTCCAGCGGCGCGTCTTTGAGCAGGAATCCGCTCGCCCCGGCTCGCAGTGCGTCGTAGACGTACTGATCGACGTTGAACGTCGTGACGATGAGGACCTTCGCCGGCGTCGGCGCGCCGACGCCGGCGACGCGGCGGGTCACCTCGATCCCGTCCAGCAGCGGCATCTGGATGTCCATCACGACGACGTCCGGGCGCAGCCTGCCGATTTCGGTGAGTGCCTCGTGGCCGTTCGCGGCCTGGCCCACCACTTCCAGGTCCGGCTGGGCGCCGAGCACGGCCACGTACCCGGCGCGGATGAGCTGCTGGTCTTCGCAGATCAGCACCCGGATCGGGGCGTCGGTCATCGGGCGCTCCCCGGTCGGACCGCCGCGGCGGGAATTCCTGCGGTGGGGAACTCGGCGCGGACGCGGAACCCGTCCGCCGACGGCCCGGCGGTGAACCGGCCGCCGAGCGCGTCCACCCGGTCGCGCAGCCCGGTCAGCCCGCGTCCGCCGGAGCCGAGTGCCCCGGGAGCGGTCGCCGGCCCCTGGGTGCTCACCTCGATTTCGAGGAGGTCCGCGCGATAGCCGACGTGCACCGTCGCGGGGTGGCCGGCGGCGTACTTGGCCGCATTGGTCAGCGCTTCCTGCACGACCCGGTACGCGGTGAGTTCGGTTTCGGGTGGCAACGCCGGGCGTTCGCCTTCCTCGACCAGTTCGACGGTCCGGCCCGGCTGCTCGACGAGGCCGCGCAGCGCGCTCAGCCCCGGTGTGCGCGCGCCGGTCGCTTCGAGGACGCCGAGCAGGAACCGCAGTTCGGTGAGGGCATTGCGGCCCGAGCCGGTGATGGCCTTGAGCACCTCGGGAAATCCGGCGGGTGGGAGGTACTGGGCGGCGTCGGCCTGGACCACCATGGCCGTCACGTGGTGGGTGACGACGTCGTGCAGCTCGCGAGCCAGCCGTGCCCGCTCGTCCGCCGCCGCGGCCAGCGCGGTGAGCCGCCGCCGCTCGGCCTCTTGGCGCCGTCGTTGCCGCACCAGGGCACCCAGCAGCCAGAACGGGACCAGAACTCCGTAGTAGACGAGGAAAACCAGCGGACTCGACGGGGATCCGCGCAAGACGGCCAGTACCGCGAAGGCCACATACTCCGCCGACAACACCGCGGGCAGCGCCCGGCGGAACCGTTCTTCGCGCGCTCCGGCCGAATAGAGCGCGAAGTACAGCGCGAGACTGCCGATCGTGGGGGCATACGCGAGGACTTCGTGTGCGGCGAAGCAGGTTGCGATGATCAGGAGGGTCGCCGCCGGCCACCGGCTGCGCACCGCGAGCGGGAGCGTCAGCCCGAGCACCAGCGCGACCGCGAGCACCCCGCCGTCGTGCCTCGGCAGGTCGCCGAACTGGGCGCCGATCATGTCGAGGCCCGGTACGAACGCGGCAACCGTGACGGCCGCTGCGAGTGCCGCGTCCCGGACCCGCGGGGTGACGTCCGCCCAGCGGTCCCGCAGACGTCGCAGCTTCGGCATGGCGGGGAGCCTAGCGAGGCCGGGCCGGCCCCGGGCGCCGCGGCGGGAACAAGAAGGCGGGCGGCCTGCCGAGTGGGAGGGCCGCCCGCACCGATCCGTTCAGCCGGACCGGTTCCGATCAGTTCTTTGTGACATCGGTGCAGTCGATGTCCTTTTCCGGCAACCGGCCGGATTCCAGGAAACCGACGGTTGCGTTGTCGGCGCACGCCGAGCCTTCGTGGAAGACGTAGTGACCGCCGTTGTCGACGCCGACGAAGGCGGCGCGGTTGCCCAGGACACGGCGCAGACCGAGGCCGGCGTCCCACGGGGTGGCGTTGTCGCGGCGGTTCTGCAGGATCAGCGTGGTGCGCGCGCCCTGATCCCTCACGGCGACGGGCTTTTCGATCGGCTGTGGCCAGAAGGCGCACGGCCAGATGTTCGCCGGCATGCCGGCGGTCAGGGGCCACGCCTTGCGGTCGGCGGCGCTCCGGCGGGCGTAGTCGTCGGTGTTGCGGGACCACTCCGCGTCACCGCAGGTGAGGGCCAGGAACATGGTCGCCTGGTTGTCCGCGGGCACGCCCGGGGTGCCCGGCGTGTCGGCGAACACCTGCTGCAGCACCTTGCCGTCGGCTTCGGTGACGTGCCCGTCGGCCAGGTCGGCCGCGGCCTTCCACACCTGCGCGAGCACCGGCAGCGTGTTGTTGTGGAGGAGCAGCGCGTAGGTGACGCTGCGCAGCAGTGCCCCGCTCAATGCCTGCGGGGAGCCCGGGACCGGCGCCGGCCGGTGGTCGAGCCGGTCGGCGAGCGCGAGGAAAGTGCGGGTGACCGCGTCGGGCGTGGCGCCGAGTCCGAGGGTGGCGTTCTGCCCGGCGGCGACGGCGGCCGCGTCGGGGAAGCGTTCGGCCATGCCCTTGCCCCAGCGCTCGGCTTCCCCGGCCCAGACGTGCGCGGGGTCGACGTTGCCTTCGAGGATCATGCGGTCGGTCCGCTCGGGGTACAGCGAGCTGTAGACGGTGCCGAGGTAGGTGCCGTAGGACTGACCCCAGTAGGAGACCTTCGCCTCGCCGAGCGCTTCGCGGATGCGGTCGAGGTCGCGGGCGGTGTTGGCGGTGGTGAAGTACCGCAGGTTCTCCCCGGCCTTGGCGGCGCACTGCTGGGCGGTGGCGCGGGCGGCTTGGATGTTCGCGTCGATCGAGCCGTCGGCGGCGGGGAACGGGAAGAGCCCGGCCAAGCTGGGGTTTTGGAGGCCGCAGCTCTGCGGGGTGCTGGTGCCGACGCCGCGCGGGTCGAAGCCGATCAGGTCGTAGCCGTCCAGGACGGACTTCGGCAGTGACGGCGCCATCGCACTGGGCGTGTCGAGACCGGCCAGCGCCGGCCCGCCGGGGTTCAGCACCAGGACGCCGTGGCGCTTCGCGGGGTCCGTGCCGGCCAGCCGGGAGACGGCGATTTCGATCGACGTTCCGCCGGGGTGGCCGTAGTCGAGCGGCACCTTCACCTTCGTGCAGGTGAGCCGGGGATCCCGCGGTGCGCCCGGCGCCGCGGCCGGGCACGGTCCCCAGTCGAGGGCCGCGGCCGCCGGGGTGCCTTCGTCGTCCGCGCTGTCGCAGGCGGTCAGCCCGAGAACGGCCAGTGTGGTGACCGCCAGCGCCGCGGCGAACCGGTGGCCCGGTCGCCCGGACCTGCCTGTCGTGATCATCTCTGCTTCCCCTCCGATTTTCCGGCCCCGGCGGGTGTTTCCGGTCCGCCGGTCGTATCGACGGCGCCGAAGGTAGCGGGAAGGGGACGGTGGAAAAGTCACCCCGGAGTAAGCAGCTGCGGTAGCTCGCGCGAGGGACAACCGTCCGCCGGGCCGACGTCCCGATCGAGTTCCGAGCGGGCCGGCCGGTGCCGCGAGGGCGTTCCGGAGCGCATTTCGTCCCAGCCGGGCCGGCGCCGGCCCGGCTGCGGGGCAGACCTCAAGTCCGGGCGCTCGTCCCGGCCGGGGCGGGCGCTTGGGCGCGCTGGTGCTCGGTGATATCGATGAGCCTGCGCTTGAACCGCTGGTATTCGTCGTCTCCGAGGCGTTCGGCGTGGCGCTGCTGGATGGTGGCCATGATCTCGTCGGCCGTGCGCATCTGGGTGAGGCCGCGCTCGGTGGGGCGGATGAGCTTCGCTCGCCGGTCGCTCGGATCGGGGAGCCGCTCGACGTAGCCGAGTGACTCCAGCTCGTCGATGAGGATGCCGATGTTCTGCTTGTGCTGGCCGGAGAGCTTCGACAGGTCGGTCGCCCGGACACCGTCCGGGTCGAGGTAGGCCAGCACCGCGCCGTGGCGGGGCTTCAGGTCGGCGAAGCCCCGCTCGGCGAGCGTCGCGAACAGCTCCCGCTGCACGGCGAACAGCAGCCGGCCGGCGAGGACACCCAGGTCGGGATCCGTCGCGTTGCGTTCCGCCCGGGTGACCATCCGCCGCTCCTCGTTTCCGCTTGCCGCCGACAGCGTATCGATGCGAAGCGGGTGCGCCGGTGAAGAACGCGCGCCGGTTCACCCCTCCTGACCGGTGACGATCCGGTGGAGCCAGCCGGTGAGCTCCGGCCAGACCGGGTGGTCCGGGTGGACGACGGCGTCCGCAACCGCGGGCCACACATCGGGGCGGGCCGGCTCCGGCGCGTCCTTCGGCGGTTCGGCTTCCGGATCGGCCAGCACCTTCCCGAAGCCCGCCGCGTCCGCCGCGCGCAGGTCGAGCGCGCCGGCCGGCTCGGCCACGCCGACCGGCGTGACCTTCGGGTGGGCGCCGGGAGCCTCGGGCGGCAGGACACCGCGATGAGCCGCCCAGGTGGCCAGGTGCCCGCCCGCGGAGTGGCCGAGCAGCACCACGCGCCCGGTGTCGAGCGCCGGGTCCATGCCGTCCAGGGCATCGACCGCCGCGGCGACGTCGAGAAAAGTGCCCGGCCAGCCGCCGCCGGGCTCGCCGACCCGGCGGTACTCGACGTTCCACACCGCGTCGCCGCGCCCGACGAGGTCGTCGACGACGTCGGTGATCTGGCGGCGGTCCCACATGGCCGACCAGTAGCCGCTGTGGAAGACCGCCACGACGGGGAACCGGCCGTCGCCTTCCGGCAGGTACAGCTCCCCGACCTGCGACGGTTCGGGGCCGTAGGCAATGGTCGCCGGGGACGTCTCGCCGGGCATGTCGGCGATGGCGACGTAAAGACCGAGATGCCGGATCCAGTCCCGCTCCGGACCGAACACGAGCCGCCGCACCGCCGAGGACGAGGTCGAAGCTTTCCGAAGCACCGGAAGCGAACTTGACGTTCACCCGGTCGTCGCGCTCGGCGATCGAGTTCACCGGCTCGCTCAGGCGCAGGTCCACGACCTCGGGCAGCGCGTCGGCAAGGATCCCGGACAGGTCTTCGCGGGCGATCTCGATGTCGTCGGGCGAATCGCCGATGTCGGCGGCCAACCGGCCGACGGCCACGCCGTTTGCGTCGACGAAGTGCACCTGCGACTCCGGCGACCTCCGCCGCGACCTGGTCGACTTCTTGATGCTGTTGTCCGAGATCGTCGCCGTCGTCTTGGCCGGCATCCACGCCGTCACGCCGTAGAGGCCGAGCGCAAGACAACGGTCCCCGGAGTGCTCGGGGGTGGAGGCTGGGCAAGGACGGTTGCGGCTGCCCGTTCTCAGCAGGTGATCGTGGCGTTCGCCCAGTCGGCGTGGTCGTTGGTGTTGCCGTCGCCGGCGTCGGTCACCACCAGTTCCAGCACCTGGACGCCGGTCAGCTGCGCGGACAGCGCCTGTGCCTTGTCGCCGGGGTGCATGACGCCCGTCGCGGCGAGTTCCTTGCCGTCACCGAGGATGCGGAACGCCACGCTGCCGCCGGAATTCTCGTCGTCCATCCCGACCAGTGCGCCCACGGACGTGCAGGACGCGCCGACGTAGACCCGCACGCTCGATGGGGCGTGGGCGCCGATGCCGTCGTCGTAGCCGACCCCGGCGATGGTGATCCGGTGGCCGTCACCGGGCCGGCTCTCGCCGTTGCTCGTGCCGCGTTCGGCCGGGCCCCAGCCGTTGTCGGCCGACAGCCACGGGGCCTTCGACAACGCCGTCGTGCCGGACGGCGGGCGGGAGACGAGCGGTGACGTGCCCTCCGCGCCCAAGGCGCGCTTGCCCCACGCGGTGGAGTAGTCGGCTTTGGCGGCCAGCCTGACGCGCTCGCCACTGGGCGCCACCGGCTTGAACGTGACCTGCTGCTGCCACGCCGTTCCCGGGGGTACGGCCGGAACCGTGAACGTGCCGGGGCCGTCGAGCTGCCAGCCGACGGGCGTCGCGACGGTGGCCCGGAGCTGGGTGAGCGGCGTGCTGCCGTCGTTGGTGACCTGGAGGGTGGTGGTCAGCGGGCGGTCGGCGGGCACGTAGTCCGGCGCCGGCAGGGCCAGCGTCGTCATCGGCGCGGCCGACGGGTGCGTCGACGGCCAGACCCGGAAGACGGACGAGTCGTGGGACGCGACGGTGTCGCGGAGGGTGCCCGCGGTTTCGGTTTCCGTGCCGGTCCAGAGGTCGCGGACGCGGAAGGTGTGGCCGTCGAGACCGAGTTCCGCCGCCGTGGTGCCGATGGTCGTGCTCGCCGGCCCGCGGTTGAAGAGCACCACCGCGGCCGATCCATCGGACATCGGCTTCGTCCAGACTTCGGTGTCGCCGTCGTCGCGGAGCTTGTGGCCCTGGGTGCCGGCCCAGTCCTGGTCCAGTGCGATGACGTCCTTGTTCTCGAGGATCGCCTTGGTGGCGGGCGACATCGCGGGCAGGTCGTTCCCGGCCAGCAGCGGCGCGTTCAGGAGCGCCCACAGCGCGAAGTGCGACCGGTATTCGGTGTCGGTCATGCCGCCGTTGCCGACTTCGAGCATGTCCGGGTCGTTCCAGCCGCCGGGGCCCGCGAACTCTTCCAGGCCGACCTGCTGGTCGAGGATGCCGGTCATGCTGCCCCAGTTGTCGCTGATGTCGCCGGTGGTGCGCCACAGCTGCGCGCCGGCGTCCCGCCCCCAGGTCCACGGCTTGTTCTCGCCCCATTCGCAGAGGGCGTAGATCATCGGGCGGCCGGTCTTCTTGATCGCGTCGCCCATCTTCGTGTAGCGCTCGATCGCGGGACGGCCCTGGTTGTTGCAGTTGTCGTACTTGAGGTAGTCGACGCCCCAGTCGGAGAAGGACTGCGCGTCCGCTTCCTCGTGGTCGAGCGCGCCGGGCATGGTCTTCTGGCAGGTCTGTGTGCCGGCGCTGGTGTAGATGCCGAGCTTCAGGCCGAGCCCGTGGACGTAGTCGGCGAGGGTCTTGATGCCGTGGGGGAAGCGTTCGTGGCTGGGTTCGAGCTTGCCCTCGGCTGTGCGATTCTGTTCCGCCCAGCAGTCGTCGATGTTGACGTACTGGTAGCCCGCGTCCTTCATGCCGGACGACACCAGTGTGTCGGCGGCACCGCGGATGAGGTCCTCGTTGATGTCGCAGCCGAACCTGTTCCAGCTGTTCCAGCCCATCGGCGGCCGTTCGCCGACGCGCTGGGCAGCGAAGTAACCCGGTTCCGCGGCGGCGGCGGGGACGGCTTCGGCGACCGTGACCACCGAGGTGCAGGCGGCTATCGCGACGGCAATTCCAACAAGACGACGCACGAGTACCTCCAGGAGTGCGCAACTTTGCGCAGACTCACTCAACAATCAACACGACCGGGCGGGCGGGCGTCTACGTCCGTTAGTAGGTAATCCGTCCGTGCCTCCGGTGGCGGCCGGTGGCGGTTGGCGCGCCGTGTCGGCCCGAGCCCGACGAACGGCGTGGGCCGATCGAGGTACCGGGCGCGTTGCTTGATCACCTCTCTTGACAAGGTGCCGGAAAAGCACCTACATGGACAATGGTTCAAACCACTTGTCAGGAGTTGGTCTACCGTGGTCAAGCTTGGCCGGATCACCGCGTTGCTGGCAGGCGCCGCCCTCTTGGCGGCCATGACGACAGGCACGAGTGCGGCGAGCACGTCCGCCGCGCCGCGCAAGACCGGGCCGATCACCGTGGCCTACGTCGAGGTGAACAACAACAGCATGCTGAACGTGGGCAAGTACGCACTCGCCCAGGACGGCGGCAACGTGTTCGACGTCGGCGTCATCTTCGCCGCCAACATCAACTACGACACGGCGACGAAGTCGGCGTACCTGTACTTCAACCCGAACGTGCAGAGCGTCCTCGACAACGTGAGCACCCAGGTCCGCCCGTTGCAGGCCAAGGGCATCAAGGTCATGTTGTCGATCCTCGGCAACCACCAGGGTGCCGGGTTCGCCAACTTCCCGTCCCAGCAAGCGGCCGCGGCCTTCGCCAAACAGCTGTCCGACACCGTGACCAAGTACGGCCTCGACGGCATCGACTTCGACGACGAATACGCCGAGTACGGCAACAACGGCACCGGCCAGCCCAACGCCAGTTCCTTCGTCCACCTCGTCACGGCCCTGCGCGCGGCGATGCCCACCAAGCTGATCTCGCTGTACAACATCGGCCCGGCGGCATCGAGGTTGTCCTACGGCGGCACCGACATCACCTCGAAGTTCAACTACGCCTGGAACCCGTACTACGGCACCTGGGGCGTACCGAACATCGCCCTCCCCAAATCCGGGCTTTCCCCCGCGGCGGTCCAGATCGCGGCGACGTCCACCAGTACTGCCGCCAGCCTCGCTCAGCGAACCGTGAACGAGGGATATGGCGTGTACCTGACCTACAACCTCGGCGCCGGCGACTCGCATGCCTACATCTCCAGCTTCACCAAACCGCTGTACGGCAAGGACGCCGTGTACAAGCTCTAGCCTCGGTTGCCGGGCGCTGACCAACTGGTTCGCGGCCTGTGGGCCGGGTCGGTCGTCGAGGCCGCCTGCGCCGGCGGTCCACGCGTCGTGCCGCTTGCTCTGATGGGAGCTGTTGCATGCGTGGTCCGGAACGCGACGGCTGCCTCATGGCGTGGCACGTTCGATCGGTCTGATCTTCGCGTTCATCCCGATCATCGGGATCGTCGCGTGGCCGCTGACGATCCTCGGCTTGGTCTTCGGCATCGTCGGGACGTTGCGTGCCAACCGGGGCCAGGCGAGCAACAAGGGGCTCGCCATCACCGCTGTCGTGCTGTCGGCGATCGGGCTGGTGATCTGCGTGATCTGGACGGTGGCCTTCGGCAAGGTCGTCAACGACGCCGCGAACGGCCTGCCGACCGCCGCCGCGCCGCCGGCCGTCGCGGACGTCGGGTCGCAGCCCGCCGCGGCAGCGCCGACCGCGGCGGCAGCGGCCAAGCACACCGTGGTCCTGGAGGTCACGACGGCGGCGAAGTCGAACCTGCAGTGGAGCAGCGGGTTCACCACGAACTCCCAGGACGTGCTGGAGAAGGGCAAGACCTGGAGCCAGACCCTGACGATGGAGGACCTGGCGTTCACCTCGGTCAGCGCCACTCCGGTCGAGTTCAAGCTGGGCAGCAAGGACAACACCTGCAAGATCACCGTCGACGGCAAGGTCGTCGTCGAACAGCACAACAGCATCGGCGCCATCTGCACCTACCAGCCCTGAACCGCGAGCCGTCCGCCGCCGCGTCGGACCCCGTCGATCGATTATCCCGCCGACCGCTCGCACGAGGTGTTCGGGGAGAATCGGCAGTCCGTCACCGAGGGGGTTTCGTCATGCGCCTGCTGCCCGGTCCGGGGCCGGCCGCTCGGGGGATGGTTCCCGACGCCGAACTCACGGCCGACCCGGACTACGCCGATTCCGAGCTGGCCGCCGCCGTCGCTGCGGCCCTCGCCGGTGATTGGCGCCCTGCCGCCGGTCTGGTCGCGGCCCGGCACGGTGACTGGGACCGGCGTACCGCTGTTGTCGACGCCCTCGCCACCGTCGCCACCACCGAACGGCAATGGCTGCGGGATTGGCTCGCCGAGCTGGAGGGCGATCCGGATGCCACCGTCGTGCAGGCGCAGACGTTCGTCGCGCTGGCTTGGCAGCGGCGGGGCGCCGCGGGGGCCCGGTACACCAGCCGCCGGCAGCTGGGGCCGTTCTTCCAGTTTCTGGAATACGCTCAGGAGACCGCCTGGAAGGCAGCTGAACTTGCCGAAGCGGATCCGACGCCGTGGGCGACCCTGGTCACCGTCGCGATGGGGCTCGGGATTCGATACCAGCCTTTCGACGGCATCTGGTCGGGTCTGATCGTCCGCGCGCCCACCCATCGGCCGGGGCATGACCGCGCCTTGAGCTACTGGTGCCCGAAGTGGCACGGCACCGAAGAGCGGCTGCTCGACTTCGCGGCCGGGGCTGCGGCTCTTGCGCCGTCGCTGACGCCGCTGCCGCTGCGGGCGGCGTTCGAGATGGCGCTGGAGGGCAATCCGATCTGGCGGAGCCGCTATGTCCAGGACGCTCTCGACGCGGCTTTGCCCTGGCTGGACGGCGCAGGCGCCCAGCACCCCGCGACCAGGGCAGACCGCGCATACGCCATCTACGCGCTGCACCACACTGGCCGCCACGACGAAGCCGTCGCGCAGTTCCGGAAGCTCGGCGGCCACGCTGACGGGTACGTCTGGAACTTCACCACCGACGTCCGGCGCGGCGCGGACCCGGTGAAGCAGTTCGCGGCCCTGCGCGCGCTGACGTGCCGGAAAGCAAACTGAAGGTCCCCGGCACCGGTCAGCCGCGGCCGGGGGCCAGGTTCTGCGTGCCCACCGCCGCGAGGAGGTCGAGCTTGTCCCGGGCGTCGGTGCCCGGCCGGGGTGTGTAGACGACGACCCGCAGGTTCGAGCCCTGGGTGGTGAGAACGTCGGAGTCCAGTTCGACCGGGCCGACCTCCGGGTGGTCGATCACCTTGTGCCCGCTCTGGTGCTCGGCGACCGCTGCGGCCGACCACAGCTCGCGGAAGCGCGGTGCGCGCTGCAGCCGGGTGATCAACGCCTTGAGGTCCGGATCGGCCGGGTAGCGGCTGGTCGTCGCGCGCAGGTCGGCCACGATCGACTCCTCGAACGCGGCCCGTTCCGCCGGGCCGAACCGGACGGGGTTCGGCATGTCTTCGAACTGCATGAGCAGCAGGTTGCGGTGCTCCTCGCCGATCGTCGTGGGATCGCCGAAGGTCGCGGCGAACAGCGGGTTCCAGTGCAGCAGCTGCCAGGTTGCGTCGTAGACCGCGAGCGGGTGGCCGTCGAGCCGCTCCAGCAGCCGGCGGACGCTGCCGGGGATCAGCCGGGGGACGCGGTGGGGGTCGGCCGCGTGCCCGGCCAGGCGCAGGAGGTGGGACTGCTCCGGGTCGGACAGCTGGAGGGCGCGGCCGAGCGCCGCGCAGACCTGCGCGGACGGTTTCGCGGCGCGCCCCTGCTCGAGGCGCACGACGTATTCGATCGAGATTCCCGCGAGCACGGCCAGTTCCTCGCGACGCAGCCCCGGGGCACGCCGAGGCGCCCGGTGCGGGATACCCACGCTCGCGGGCTCGAGGCGATCGCGCCACGTCCGCAGGGCCCGGCCGAGTTCCTCCATGCGTCCATTGTGCGAGCAGCGCAACCGGCGCGGGTGGTACTGCCGTTACCAGGACATGCCGTGGCTGTCTGCCGCGTGGGGGAGCGGCGCACGGTGGACCCATGAATGCGACGAACCCCCGCACCCCGTCCGAGCTCGTGGTCGTCACCGGTGCAAGCACCGGCATCGGCCGGGCCACCGCACTGCGGCTGGCCGCCGACGGCTTCCATGTCCTCGCCGGGGTCCGGACCGAGACCGCCGCCGCGGAGGTGAAGGCCGAGCGCATCGAGCCGGTGTTGCTCGACATCACCGATGTGGACCAGGTGGCCGTGCTCGGCGAGCGGGTCCGCGGTGCCGGGCGGCCGTTGCGCGCCGTGGTCAACAACGCCGGGATCGCGGTGAACGCCCCGGTCGAAACCCTGCCGCCGGCCGACTGGCGCCGGCAGTTCGACGTCTCCGTGTTCGGTCAGGTGGCGGTCATCCAGGCGGTCATGCCCGCACTCCTGCGGAGCAAGGGGCGGGTCGTCAACATCGGGTCCACCGGTGGGAAGGTCGCGATGCCGGGCTTCGGCGCGTACTCGGGCGCGAAATTCGCCATGGAGGCCATCAGCGACGCGTTGCGGCGCGAGGTGGAGCCGTTCGGTGTCTCGGTCGCGGTGATCGTCCCGGGAGCGGTGCGCACGAAGCTGACCGAGCGCGGGGGAGCGACGGCGGACCGGCTGGTCGAGGCCATGACTCCGGAGCAGCGCACCCGCTACGCGGGACTCATGAAAGCCTTCCGGGCGACCACGCAGTCCTGGGACGCGGACGGCCTCGACGCGAGTGTCGTCGCCGACGCGGTTTCGAAAGCGATCCGGGTGCGCAAGCCCCGCACCCGCTACCCGGTCGGCCGGGACGCCGCGGTGATGACCCGGCTCACCCATCTCGTCTCGGATCGCTTGCTGGACCGGATGGTGCGTGGCGCGATGGGTCTGTGATCCGACCTGGGTCAGAGCCGAGGTGCCGGCAGTTCGATGCCGCTCAGTCCGGAGTAGAGGATGAACGGGAACGGGCCGGTGTCGCGATTGCGCTCGACCAACCGCTCCAGGGTTTCCTGGCGCAGCGCGGACAACGCCGGGTGGCCGGCGTGGCGCAGCAGCGCGTGGTCGACCAGGCGCAGGGCGACTGGCAGGTGGTCACGGTCGAGCAGCTCGCGGACCACCTGAGCGTGCCGGCCCGGGTCACCGGCGGCCAGCAGGTCCAGCGCCAGCGCCCATTCCTCGGGGAAGATGTGCTCCACGCCCTCGCCGTCAGGCTGCCAGTTCCCGGTGTACTGCCGGTGCGCCCGTTTGATCAGGCCCTCCCGCACGAGCAGGTAGGGCAGCACGGCGTCGGGGTGGTCGCGCAGCAGTTCGGGCAGGTGGTTGCGGCGCAGGAGCCGGCCGAGGGTGTGCCAGTCACGCAGGTCGGCGTGCACGGTGTCCAGTAGCGACTCGATTGCGGCGCGCACGTGGGGGATGGTGGCGGCGGTGAAGTTGTCGGTCAGCGGCGGGTGCCCGTGGATCACCACTTCCGGTGCGAGCCGTTCCACCGCCCGCATCCCCTCGATCAAGCCTGCCGGAGAACCTTCGCCGAAGAACGGTGCACCCAGGTAGGGCATCATGATGTCACCGGCGAACAGCACGCCCCGGGCCGGAAGGTGGATCAGCAGTGCGTCCGCGGTTTCCCGCCGGTGACCGGAATCAGCTCGACGTCCAGGTCGCCGATGCGCAACGTGGTCGGCGCGTCGATCAGCTGGTCGGGCGCACCGTCCAGGCCACGCGGAGTCTCGCCGGCGGGCAGGAATCGCGGCCAGGGCGGGCGAACGCCGTCCCGGTGCCGGATGTCGGACCGGGCCACGACCCGGGTGTCCGGTCCGCGCAACGCGGACAAGCCGCCCACGTGGTCCCAGTGCCCGTGGGTGATGAGCACGTGGGTGACGGGATCGGTGGTGACGGCGCGGTAGGCGGCGAGCGCGGCGGCGGCGCCGCCCGGAGTGCCACCCGCGTCGACGGCGATCACGCCGGTGCCGGTCTGGACGAACGCGATGTCGGAGAAGTCGTAGCCCTGGGCGACGTGCACGCCCGCGGCGACCTCGACGAGGCGTGGCGGGACGAACCGGAAGCCGGCGTCGTCGGTGACCCAGTAGTCGGCGGCCAGCAGCGCCGGGTGCCGGTCGGTGCCGACCTTGTCCCGGGCGCGCGCAGCGTCGTCGTCCCGCCCGGCCGCCGCGTACAACACGGCCAAGCCGTGGTAGGCGGAGCGGCGTAGCCCGGAGGGGAACCGGTCGGGCAGCGCGACCACCAGTTCGAGGTCGGCGATGCCGGTGGTGAGGCCGGCCTGGGCGCGGACGATACCGCGCAGGTAGTTCGGCAGGCCGATCTGCTTGGCGACGGCCGCGTCGAGCGCCGCCGGCGCCTCGTCGAGTCGTCCGTCCATCTTGGACAGCACCACCCCGAGGACGGCCTGCGGCAGGGCCTGGTCCGGGTGCTCCAGGACGAGCTTGCCGAAGAACTCGTGTGCCTCGTCGTACCGGCGGGCGGCGAGCAGCTGGTTCATCAGCACGAGCAGCACCCGTGGTGAGGGGTTCGGCCAGCCGGCGGCGATGCGCAGGCCGTCGATGTCGGTTCTGGTGGCGAAGGGTTCGGACACGGTGATCCTCCGGATTGGGTGATAACGGCAGCGCGGCCTCGGCGAAGGGGATCAGGCGCCGATCACCTGCGTCCTCATCGGCTCAGGATCGTTTCGTGGTAGGTCTTTCCCCGGCTCAGCCCGAGCGCCCGGGCGATGGGCCGCCGGGTCAGCGCGGTGGCGATCAGGTCGCCGATGCGTGGTGACACCGCCTCGCCGAGCAGCAGCATGTTGGCCGTTCGCGGCAACACGACGCGTCGTTTCCCGCGCCGGACCGCGGTGACCACGGCGCGGGCCACGTCGTCGGCCGCCAGCGGGGTCATGTGCCGGAACGGGGGAGGCATCTCGGCTTCCGCCGCGTCCCTCAGCAGGTCGGTCGCGGTGAGGGCGGGGTGGATCACCGAGACCTGGATGCCGCTGCCGGCCACCTCTTGGCGAAGGCTGTCCGAGAACGCGGAGACCGCGTGCATCACGATCGCGTACGAGCCGAAGCGGGCGAAGGCTTTGCGGCCCATCACCGACGACATGTTGACGATCGCGCCCGACCGCTGCCGCCGGAACACCGGGAGGACGCGTTGCGTCACGTCGATCGCCCCGAACAGGCTCGCGCGCAGTGTGTGCCCGACGTTGTCGGCGAAGTCCGTCGAGCCGATCGCGCCGACCTTGCCTGTGCCCGCGTTGTTCACCAGCACGTCGATCCGGCCGAACCGCGTGATCGCGGTGGCGACCAGGGCGGTCACGGCGTCGGGGTCGGTGACATCTGTCGGGACCGGCACCGCTTCCGAGCCGAGTTGGCGGACCTCCTTCGCCACCAGGGCGAGGTGCTCGGCCGACCGGGCCGCGAGAACCAGCCGCGCTCCTTCCCGGGCGAACGCCAGTGCGACGGCCCTGCCGATTCCTCGCGAGGCCCCCGTCACCAGTACGACCTTGTCCGCGAAGTGAGTACTCAAACCATCCTCCTTGATGTATATACAACAAGCGGTCGTTCGAACACGGTCGCGCCGACCGTGCTTTCTACGTGCCGGGCGGGTATCCGATGTTGCTCGCAATCGCCTGGACGGCGTTCACGCCGGTCGCTCCGAGCAGCTGCGTGGCCTGCTGCTGAGCCTGCCGCCACTGCGGCATCACGGACTCGATCTTGGCTCGGCCGGCGCGGGTGAGCGCCACCTCCCGGATCCCTTTCGCGTCGGACGAGACGGCCTCGATCCAGCCGTGGTTCAGCAGGAGGTTCATGTTCCGGCTGACCGTGGACCTCTCCAGTTGCAGCACCTCGCCCAGCTTCGACGGTGGACACGGGCCAACCCTGCCCAGCGCGGCCAGCAGGTTGACCTGGGCGATCGTCACACCGTGGCCACCGAGGGCGCCGTCGTAGAGGCTCGTGAGGGCGCGGCTGATCAGCCGGGCGCGCACGGCCAGGCAGTCGTTCGCGATCTCCTCGATGGAGGAACTGCTCATGCCGCTACTGTTGTATATACATCAAATCTTGTCAACGGGACCGCACGGACGGATGACTCAGCCTTGGTGGTCACAAACCGCGCGGCTGTCCCGTCCTTGCGGTGTACCCGTTCGGCCGAGGAGGTCTTCCCAATCGAGCACTCGACGATCCCGCCGTACCTGTGCGCGCTGTACTCGCTGGACCCGGCGCGCAACCCCGAAGCCACCCAGGTCGTGGGCACGGTCCTCGCCGACGCGAGCAGGCACTGGCGCTGATGAAGATGCCCACCGGCGACGGGAAGACGACCGCGGGCCCGACGTTCGAGTACGTGCCACCCGAGCGGCGGAACTGAAGCACAGGCCGCCCGAGGATCGCGCCTTCACGTGATGGGCGGCGCAACGGGGCCGCCGCGGTGGGAGCTACGTCACGCCCGCGGGGGAGCGGACCACGGTGAGCGTTGCCGGACCGACCCGCAGGATTCCGTCGTCGAGCGGAGTGCAGCGGACGCCGCCGTGTCCGCGGAGCGCGCGGAACGCGCCGGGTGCCAGTACCGCGTCCATCCAGGCGCACGGGTGGGCTGGGCGGTAGACCTGGAACCGGACTTCGCTCGCTCCGGAGTCGAGGCCGAAGACAGCTCCGGTCCCGCCGCGCGGCGCGGCCAGCTCGTCGACGGGGAACCCTCGCACGACGATGTTGCGTCGCGGCAGGTGCGGGTCCGGCACGGCGGCGAGGTCGAGGTCCCGCGCGAGAACGTCGAGTGATTCGGCGGCGAAGAGGGTGACGGCGGCCCGGCGGTGGGCGGGCTGGTTGAAGTACCGGTCACCGACGAGCCCGAGCCCGGCGCGCACGGTCACCTCGTCGCGCTCGCCGGGTTCCGGATCGGGGCGCGGGCCGTCCGCGGGACGGCCTTCGAAGGCGTGTGCGGAGGAGACCAGCAGCGCGACGATCTCCACCGGGACCGTGTCGGACGGGTCTGGCATTGCTCTCCTCTATCGGGCCGGCGCGCGAACCCGGAGTTCGCGCGCCGGCGTCTTTCACCGGCGGTCGCCGGTGAACAGGGTGCGGTAGTCGCCGTAGCCCGCGCCCTCCAGGTCGTCGAGGTGGATGAACCGCAACGACGCGGAGTTGATGCAGTAGCGCATCCCGCCCTTGTCGAGCGGGCCGTCGTCGAAGACGTGGCCGAGGTGGCTGTCCCCGTGCAGGGAGCGGACCTCCGCCCGGATCATCCCGTGGCTGAAGTCTTCCCGCTCGACGACGTTCGCCTTGACGATCGGCTTGGTGAAGCTCGGCCACCCGGACCGGCTGTCGTACTTGTCGACCGACGCGAACAGCGGCTCGCCGGACACGACGTCGACGTAGATGCCCGGCTCGTGGTTGTCCCAGTACGCGTTCGCGAACGGACGTTCCGTGCCGTCCTGCTGGGTCACGCGGTACTGCTCCGGATCCAGCCGCGACACCGCTTCCGGATTCTTGTGGTACTCGGCCTGCTGAGGCACAGCTCTCCCTTCCCCGCCTTGCGGCGCGAAGCTGGGGCACCAGGTGAAACGCACCTGGACGTGCAGCTGTACAGACGTTCGGCACACCCGGGCTATTCCGCAGGACGGCGGGCGGCGCGGGCGCGTTCTTCTTCCGTAAGGATTGGGTCCTGGCCACTGACCGCCGAGGCTGCGTTGACCAACGCTGACCTGCGGGTACTGACGAGCAGTGCCCCCGACCTGCACCTGTGGCCCGCGACACGGGGTGTTGCGCGCCGAAGTCCGGACGGGCAAGCCGGCGAGAAAAACGGGCAGTCCTGGTCGGTCGCCGGTCCTTTCCGGTGCGTCGCGGCCGCGACCGGCGATACAGTGCAATATCCGCGCAAGTGGAGTTCATCTTGGGTTGGGTGCAGCTTTTTTCTGGACGTGCCAACTGCTCGACAATGACGTGCACGTATTCGAAAGACTCGGGAAACGGCAATGGGTTGCGCGTTTCCGTCGGTGACAAATGGAGTTCTTTTGCTGTTCAGTGACGGGAAAGTGCGCGCCGGCTACGCGGATTTCGTGGACCGTCAGATCGCGGCTGTCCGCCGGGTCCACGCGGGCGAAGAGGACCTTCCGGCCCTGCACGCGGGCAAACTCGTCCGGACGCTCGTCGCCGCCGCGGATTCCCGGCAGTACGGGAGCGTGCTCGCCGGTTGGCGCGACGAAGAAACCGTGGCGCGGGCGCGGGCCGACGAGCCGGCCGCCTTCGTCGAGAAGGTGCTGGCCGAACTCGCCGTCCTCGGTCAGGCGGAGTTCCGGTCCGGCTCGAGTGCGGTCTTCACCCGCCCGGTCGGCGAGTTCCTGCACTACTACGAATCCTCGGGAACCACCGGCGACCCGGTGGCCGCGCCCAAGGCGCTGGACGACCTCACCGCGAACACGATCAACATCGGCGAGATGTGGGGCCGGGTGCTCACCCCGGCGGACTCCGCGCTGGTCCTGATCAACGGCCCCTTCGCGCCGGCCGGGTACCAGTTCGAAAAGGTGATGGAGTACCTGGGCGTGCTCTCGGTCCGCTTGTGGGTCGACAACGTCACCGGCGACTACACCCGGATCCTCCGGTTGCTGCGCGAACTCTCGATCAGCACCTATGTGGGTTCCCCTTCGCGGCTGCTGGAGATGCTGCATTTCGCGTACCGCCACGGCGAGCCGCTGCCCCGGTTCCGCCGGCTGCTGCTCATGGCCGAGCAGGCCGGCCCGGCGCTGTTGCGGCACCTGGAGCGGCTGACCGGGGCGAAAGCCTTCGTGGGCAGCTTCGGCTCGTCGGAGACGGGCACGACCGCCGCCACCTGTGAGCGGGGCAGGCTGCACCTCCAGGTGCAGAGCTACCTGTTCGAGCTGGCCGACGCCGGTGGGATCCGGCCGGTCCACGGCGATCACGACGACCAAGGCGAGCTGGTGGTCACCTGTCTCGACCTGCGCGCACGTCCCCTGCTGCGCTACCGGACCGGCGACCTGGTCGAGGTGAGCGGGACGCCCTGCCCGTGCGGGGTGGCCCTCCCGGTGGTGCGGACACTGGGGCGCGTGCAGGACGTCATGCGCCTCGGCGGTGACGGTGTCCGCCAGCAGGACGTGGAATCGGTGCTGTGGGCCGAAAACAGCGTCGAAGCAGGGCACTTCACCGTCCTCAACTACATGCTCGTGCTCCGCGGCTCCGATGTCGTGTGCCTGCTCACCACCGATCGCGAACCGGAGGCACCCGGCCTCGACGCGGTACGACGGCGGCTGGCCGCCCTGTTCGACGGCCGCCACCTTTCCGTGCGGACGGTCCCGGCGCTGCCGCCGCTGGCTTCCCTCGGTTCGTACCTCGGCTGGAAGCTCTCCCGGCTGGTCGACCTGGACGACCCCGCGATGACCGACCGGCTGCCTCCGCCCATCGCGGAAGTCGTCCGCGTTTCCCTCGCCGAGATCGAAGCCACCACCGGCTTGCGGCCGGCCTCCGCCCTGACAGAAGGACTCCGATGAGCGCACCCGAACCCGCCATGACCGATGCGGAGAAAGCCCAGTTCGTCCTGGGCGTCTACTTCCGGACGCAGGCGGCGATCGAGAAGTACCTCGGTGCCGACGGCCTGCCCGCGTGGACCGCGCACGTGGCCACCATCAACTCCGCGGCCATGCTCAACCGCATCGAAGACCCGGCCGACCGCGCCCGTGACCTGCTGACCGGGCTGGCCACCATGCTCGACGTCTACGGCTCCGACACGGTCCGCACCGACGAGCCGCACCGCACGTCACTCGCCGTCCGCCGCTGCGGTATCTACGACTACCGCGAGCGCGCGCAGGCACAGGGCGTCGAGCTGACCCTGCGGCGCCCGTGTGAGTACTGCGTCGACCTGCATCACCGGACGGCGGACAAGCTCGGCGTCACGGTGGCGCACGAGCTGGGCGAGCGCAGCTGCCACTGGACCGTGCAGGTGCCCGAAGCCGGCGCCGGGAAGGACCTCCCGTGACCGCGGCCGACACCCTGCCGCTGCCGTACCGGCGTGCCGCGGACTGCCCGTTCGACCCGGATCCCGAATTCGCCGAGCTCCGCGCCACGCGGCCGGTGTCCCGGGTGTCGATCAACGGCGGCGACGAGGTCTGGCTCATCACCCGGTTCGACGACGCTCGCCAGGTGCTCGGCGACGCCCGGTTCAGCAGTGAGCTGACTCCGCTGGGGATCGTGCTCCCGGAGCCGGAGGACCGGACGCTGGCCGACGAGCTGCGGTCGCAGCAGCCGGGGACGTTCATCGAGTGCGACCCGCCGGAGCACACCCGGCTCCGGCAGATGATCGCGGGCGAGTTCACCGAACAGCGCGTCCGCGCCCTGCGGCCGCGCTTCACCGAGATCGTCGAGGAGCGGCTCGACGCGATGGCCGCCGCCGGGCCGCCGGTCGACCTGGTCGGCCTGTTCGCCCTTCCCGTGCCTTCGATGCTCATCTGCGAACTGCTCGGCCTGGACGCGGACGGGTTCGACTTCGCCGGCTTGACCAGGATCATGACCGACGTGATGTCCGGTCTCGAGACGCTGATCCCGGCGCGGGACGCGCTGCGCGCCGGGATGCGCGCGCACGTGGTGGCCACCAGAGCCGATCCCGGCGACAACCTGCTGGGCAGGGTGATTCGGCGGTATGGCTCGGAAGTGACCGACGAAGAGCTCGTGGGGATCGGCAACCTGCTGCTGGTCGCCGGCCACGAGACCACCGCCAACATGCTCGGCATCGGCACGTTGGCGCTGCTGCGCCACCCCGCGCGGCTCGCCCGGCTCCGCGACGACCCGGCGATCGTCGGGTCCGCAGTGGACGAGCTGGTCCGGTACGTCTGCATCCCGCACCACGGCGAGATCCGCACGGCCACCGACGACGTGCTGGTGAACGGGACGTGGATCCGCCGCGGCGAGCAGGTGCTCGTGTCGCTGCCCTCGGCGAACCGCGACCCGGCCAGGTTCGAGCGCCCGGACGAGCTGGACTTCGACCGGCCGCCACGGACCCACCTCGCCTACGGGTACGGCATCCACCACTGCGTAGGCCTGCCGCTCGCCAGGATGGAGATGCACGTCGCGTTTCCCGCCCTGCTGAAGCGGTTCCCGTCGCTGAGGCTGGCGATCGGCTTCGACGAAGTGTCCTACCGCCGGTCCAACGTGACCTACGGCGTCCATTCGCTGCCGGTCACCTGGTAGCGCGTCCACGACGACAGGAGCAGCAGTGCCCAACATCGCGAAGGTGCTGGCGAGGGTCGTGGTGGACGACCTGGACCAGGCCATCCCGCTCTACCAGGCGCTTTCCGGCGCCGAACAGGTGCAGAAGTTCGGTCACGGGCCCGTGGAACTGGCCAGTGTCGGCCCGTTCCTGCTGCTGGCGGCGGACGGCGCCGAGGGCTACACCGACCGGACCGCGACCATCCTCGTGTTCGACGTCGCCCCCGTCGTCCGGGAAATCGAACAGGCCGGTGGCGAGATCATCGAGGGCCCGTCGGCCGGGCCCAACGGGGAACGGCTGGTGGCCAGGCATCCGGATGGTGCCGTCTTCGAATACATCGCCGTCCCGAACGGCTGAGCGGTGGGGCGGTGGGGAGCCTCACCTTTGCTGCTCGTCGGCGGTACCGGCGCCGCGTAGCGCGGAAAGCCCCTGCTCGGCAGGGACGACGTCGTCCGGTGCACCGTGCTGCGGTGGCCGGTGCGCCGGGTCGGCGAACGGGGCGAGCAGTTCGCGCAGCTCGTCGGCCGTCAACCGGCTGTTCGCCGGGCGGGCTTCGGCCGGCGGCGGATCGGGGTGGTCCAGCCCGAGCATCGCCAGCAGCTCCGCTTCGTCGTCACCGTCGCGTGCGTGCCGCTGCACCGTGCGGGTGGCACGCCTTCGTTCCTCGGGCGACGGCCGGCCGGCCGCGGTGGTCCCGAGCATCGTGCTCCCTCCTCGGTCGTCGCGGGCGGTTCACACTTCCGGTTCGGAGACGTCGAGCCGGTACCCGGGGACGAGCCGCGGGTGGCCCGGGGTGAACTCGACCCAGACCGAGCCCGGGCGGAGGTCGGGGGTCCGGCCGACCACGACGCCGGTCCGCCCGTCGAACCGGCCGCCGTGGGCCCGCACGTGCACGCCGTTGGGGAACCCGCCCGCACGGGCGGGCCCGGGGCCGTGATCGTGGTGGAGATAGCCCATGTCAGTTCCCCTTCCGCTCGTTGACCGGCACCTTCAGGCAGCGGGCGATGCCGAAAGCCTGATCCCTCGCCGGGCGACGCGGGCGTGTCCCGGGTATTTGGTCCTTTGCGGACATTTCAGTCCTTCTGCGTGGCAGGCGGTGGCGGTGTCCGGAATTCGTCGGTCCATCGGTTCGCCTCCGGTTCCCACCGTGGCACCGGACCGCGGGGTGCCGGGAGAGGCGGAGGGCCTCGCCTCCCGGGACTTCGGGTTACTACCGCCGCCGCGGGGCGTCCCGCCGGGCGGCCACCTGTCGTGGTCACCAACGAACCGGGCTCGGTGCTCGAAGCGTGCCAAGAGGCCGCGCGCAAGCTGGAAAGCGCGCTCGAGAGCAAGTACGGCCGCGGACCGAAGGGGCCGAGGTCGCCGGGCGGCGGGACCGAAGTCCACCGGACCCGCCGGCCGGGCGAGAACCACCCGTGGTGATGACCTTCGGCCCTAGGCCCGTCCGCGGCGCCGCCGGTTCACTGGGTCCGGGAGGTCCGATGACCAGCGACGGCACGGTGACGATCGATCTCGCAGGACTCGGCGGGCTGGTGGACGCCCTGATCCGCGACGGCTACCGGGTGATCGGGCCGACCGTGCGCGACGACGCGGTCGTGCTCGCCGAGCTGGATTCGGCCGGGCAGCTCCCGGCGGGGTGGGGCGTCACCACCGGGCCGGGGCACTACCGGCTCCGGCGGCGCGACGACGGTGCTGTTTTCGGGCACTCGGCCGGCCCCCAGGGCTGGAAACGCTTTCTCCACCCCCCGCGACGCAAGCTTTTCGAAGCCACCGCGGACGGGGGGTTCACCGCCGAAGAACCCGAGCCGGCGCGCTACGCCTTCCTCGGCGTGCGCGGCTGCGACCTCGCCGCGATCGCCGTCCTCGACCGGGTGCTCGGCGGCGCCGCGCACCCCGACGGTTCGTACCGGCGCCGCCGTGCGGAGCTGTTCATCGTCGCCGCCAACTGCACGGAGCCGGGCGAAGTGTGCTTCTGCGCGTCCATGGGCACCGGCCCGGCGGCCGGGCCCGGGTACGACCTGGCGCTGACCGAGCGCATCGACGAAGACGGGCACCGGTTCGTCGTCGACGTCGGCAGCCCGGACGGCGACCGCCTGCTGGCGCAGGTCGCCACGCTGCCGGCGCGCGGTGCCGAGGTCCGTGCGGCCCGGGAAGCCGTCGCCGCCGCCGCGGACCGGATGGGCCGGGCCATGCCGGCCGTCGATCTGCCCTCGGTGATCCGGGAAAGCCGGGAGTCCCCGCTGTGGGCCGAGGTGGCGAGCCGCTGCCTGACCTGCGCCAACTGCACCATGGTGTGCCCGACGTGCTTCTGCACCACCACCGAGGACGTCACCGACCTGACGGGCGAGCACGCCGAACGCCACCAGCGCTGGGCGTCCTGCTTCGAGCTCGATTTCTCCTACGTGCACGGCGGCAGCGTCCGGACGTCCGGGGCGAGCCGCTACCGCCAGTGGTTCAGCCACAAGCTCGGTACCTGGCACGAGCAGTTCGGGACGTCCGGCTGCGTCGGCTGCGGTCGGTGCATCGCCTGGTGCCCGGCGGGGATCGACATCACCGAGGAAGCGGCGAAGCTGGCCGGAGGTTGCTCGTGACGGCCGAACCGATGGTGCCGGTGCCGTACCGGGTCTCCGGCCGGGTGGTGGAGAACGCCGACTCGGTCACGGTCCGGTTGGAGCCGGTCGGCGAACCGGTGCCGGAAGCCCGGCTCGGGCAGTTCATGATGCTGTACGCCCCGGGGATCGGCGAGGTGGCGATCTCGGTCAGCGGACCCGGGCCGATGCACACCATCCGCGCCGTCGGCGCGGTGAGCCGGTCGCTGCACGACCTCGCGCCGGGCCGGATCGTCGGCGTGCGCGGCCCGTACGGCACGAGCTGGGACGTCGAGGACGCGGCCGGGCACGACGTCGTGATCGTCGCCGGCGGCGCCGGGCTGTGCCCGCTGCGGCCGGTGCTCGCCGCGGTGCTCGCCGAGCGGGCCCGGTACCGTCGGCTGGTCGTCGTGGCCGGCGCCCGGACCCCGGCGGAATTCCTCTTCCCGCACGAGCTGGCCGCCTGGGAGCGGCGGCACGACGTCGAAGTGCTGCGGACCGTCGACCGCCCGGCCGAGGGCTGGACCGGACCGGTCGGCTTCGTGACCGAACCGCTCTCGGGGCTGGCGCTCGACCCGGCGGCCACGCGCGCGTTCCTCTGCGGCCCGGAGCCGATGATGCGCGCGTGCGCGGAAGTCCTGCTGGCGAAGGAAGTTCCCGCCGCGGCGATCCGGGTCTCCCTGGAACGCGCGATGAAGTGCGGCATCGGGCTGTGCGGCCACTGCCAGCTCGGGCCGCTGCTGGTCTGCCGGGACGGCCCGGTCGTCGACTACACCGTCGCGGGTCCCCTGCTCGCCGTGAAGGAGCTGTGATGACGACACCGACGCTGGCCGTCTGGAAGTTCGCCTCCTGCGACGGCTGCCAGCTGACCCTGCTCGACTGCGAAGACGAACTGCTGGAACTGGCCGGCAAGGTGCGGATCGCGCACTTCCTCGAAGCGTCCAGCACCGTGCTCCCCGGCCCGTACGACGTGTCGCTCGTGGAGGGGTCGATCACCACCCCGGCCGACCTGCGCCGCATCCACGAGGTGCGGGCCGCGTCGAAAACACTCGTCACGATCGGGGCGTGCGCCACGGCCGGTGGCGTCCAGGCGCTGCGGAACTTCGCCGACGTCCGGGAGTTCGCCTCGATCGTCTACGCGCACCCGCAGTACATCGACACCCTGGCGACGTCGACGCCGGTGGCCGCGCACGTCCCGGTGGACCACGAGCTGCACGGCTGCCCGATCGACCGCGGGCAGCTGCTCGGCACGCTCACCGCGCTGCTCGCCGGGCGCGCGCCCGACCTGCCGGACACCAGCGTCTGCACCGACTGCAAGCGCCGCGGGCTCACCTGCCTGCTGGTCGCCGGCGACACGCCGTGCCTCGGACCGGTCACCCGCGCCGGCTGCGGAGCGCTCTGCCCGGGCGTCCACCGCGGGTGTTTCGGCTGTTTCGGGCCGATGGCCAAGCCCAACACCCCGGTGCTGATCCCGTTGCTGCGTTCGCGCGGGATGAGCGAGGACGACGTCGACCGCGTCTTCAGCACCTTCACCGTGGCCGAAACGCGCCGCGAACGGGAGGAACCGTGAGCCACCGCAGCCGGCAGCTCAAGGTCAGCTCGCTGGCCCGCGTCGAGGGCGAAGGCGCGCTGCGCGTGCGCGTCGCCGACGGGCGGGTCGAGGCGGCCGAGCTGAACATCTACGAGCCGCCGCGGTTCTTCGAGGCGTTCCTGCGCGGCCGGGCGCACACCGAACCGCCGGACATCACCGCGCGGATCTGCGGCATCTGCCCGGTGGCCTACCAGACGAGCGCGTGCAACGCGATCGAAGACGCCTGCGGCGTCACCCTCGACCCGGGGATCGCCGAGGCGCGCCGGCTGCTCTACTGCGGCGAGTGGATTTCCAGCCACGCCCTGCACATCCACCTGCTCCACGCCCCGGACTTCCTCGGCCACCCGGACGCGATCAGCCTCGCCACCGAGCACCGGGACGTCGTCGAACGCGGCCTGGCGCTGAAGAAGGCCGGGAACACCCTGCTGGAGACCCTCGGTGGCCGGGCGATCCACCCGGTCAACGTCCGGGTCGGCGGGTTCTACTCGCTGCCCGCCCGGGCAGACCTGCGTCCGCTGGCCGAAACACTGCGGCGGGCGCTCGACCACGCCCTCGCGACCGTGCGGTGGACGGCGGGGTTCGAGTTCCCGGACGTCGAACTCGGCCACGACCTGCTCGCCGCGTACGAGCCGGGCCGCTACGCCATCGCGGACGGCGGTCTGCGCACCGCCTCGGGCCTGGAGTTCGCCGCCCGGGAGTTCCCGGAGCACGTCGTCGAACGGCAGGTCCCGCACTCGACGGCGCTGCACGCGGCACTCGACGGCCACCGCTACCTGACGGGGCCGCTCGCGCGCTACACCCTCAACTCGGCGCAGCTGTCGGAAACCGCGCGCCAGGCCGCGGCGGAGGCGGGACTGGGCCCGGTGTGCCGCAACCCGTTCCGCAGCATTCTCGTCCGCGGGGTCGAAATCGTGTACGCGATCGAGGAAGCCCTGCGGATCATCGACGCGTGGGAACGGCCGCCGCGGGCCTTCGTCGAGGTGCCGCCGCGCGCCGGGACCGGCCACGGGATCAGCGAAGCACCACGCGGCACGCTGTACCACCGCTACGAGCTCGGCGCGGACGGGCTGATCCGCGCCGCGACCATCATCCCGCCGACGTCGCAGAACCAGGCCGCGATCGAGGCCGACCTGCGACAGGTCGTCGAGGACCACCTCGACCTCGAAGACGCCGAGCTGACCACGCTGGCCGAACGCACGATCCGGAACTACGACCCCTGTATTTCGTGCGCCGCGCACTTCCTGGACATCACCTGGGAGGGCCGGTGACGCGGGCGGTGGTGATCGGCGTCGGCAACGAATACCGGCGTGACGACGGCGTTGCGGTGGCGGTGCTGGCCGCGCTGGACGCGGACCCGATCCCCGGTGTCCGCACGGTGCTCTGCGACGGCGAACCGGCCGCCCTCCTCGACGCCTGGTCCGCTGTGGACACCGCGGTGGTGGTCGACGCGGTGCTCTGCGAACCCGCCACCCCGGGTCGCGTGTGGACGTCCACTGTGGACGGCTGGCCGCCGCGGGCGGTGCCGGCCAGCTCGCACGCGCTCGGCATCCCGGACGCGGTCCGGCTCGGCGCGGCCCTCGGCCGGGTGCCGAAGGAGCTGGTGGTTTACGCGGTCGAAGCGGCGGAGCTCGGCCTCGGTACCGGCCTGAGCCCGGCGGTGCGGGCCGCGGTGCCGGAGGTCGTCCGCGCGGTGCGGGACCGGCTGAGCCCACCCTTCACCGGGTAGCCGGCGGGCGGAACGAACCGTCACCGGTCGCGACGCCGCCCCGGGGCACCCGCGGGACCTGGGGCTTCTTCGGCGGCGTCGGCGGTGGGGCGGCCTCCGGGACGACGGTGAAGGTCGCGACGAGCGTCCGGTACGCGATCAGGCCGTTGCCGCCCCGGCCTTCGCAGCGCACCGACACCGAGTACCGGCCCGGCGCCACGGCCCGCACGGCCGCGGACAGCTCGGCGGTCGAGGGGAGGGGATCCACGGCTCCCGAGACGGCCAGCGCCGCCGACTCGACCGGCAGCAGCGGCCGGAAGGAGAACGGCTCCTCCACCGGGCACTCGATCCGCACCCCGACCCGGCTGCCGGCGACGCCTCGGCCCGGTTGCACGGCCAGCCTGCCTTCCGGGCCGGCGGTCGCGGCCGGGCCGAGGCCGAGCAGCAGCGCGGTCGTCGTCAGCACGATGGCTCCGGAATGGCGGGACATGGCCCTCCCTCGCTCGTCCGTACCCGCTCACCGTGGTCCGGCGGCCTGCGCGCGGGTAGGGAAGAAAGACCCCGGCCGTGGTGTCCGAGGTCCATCGCCACCGCGGGGGTCAGCGGCCCGGGCCGTCTGCGGCCGGTGCGGTGCCGAACTGGCCCTGCCAGGTGGCCTGGGCGCCGGAGTCGCCGATGCGGTAGACGTCGAAGACCGCCGCCCCGGCGGCCGCGATCGACAGCGCCGACACCACCACCGTGACGGCCTTCGACGCCGGGGCCAGGAAGGTGCGGCCCGGCCGTCCCGTTTCGCGGTGGCGCCACCACACCAGCAGCGCCAGCACGGCCACCGGGATCGCCACCCAGATCGCGGTGTCGCCGAGTTCGGTGTGGGTGCGCACGAGCGGCGTCCGCGCGACCCGCCGTTCGAGCCATTCGCCCGCTTCGGTGGTGATCGGGACCAGGATGACGACGAGGACCGACAGGATCGCGTTCGGGACGGCGAGCTTGGCGCGCGCGGCCGGCCAAACGGCGCTGAGGAGCAGGAGCAGGGCGGACAGCGGCAGCAGCACGACGATCGCGTGCACGAGCAGGATGTGGGCGGGCAGGCCGTTGACGGTGGTCATGGTGTCCTTCGCGGAGGGAGGTGACGGGGTCGGGTGGTGCGGTCTTCACGGAGCGCGGGCGAGCGCGGCGCCCCGGTGCCCGGTCGTCACCGGTGGGCCTGGTCGATCGCCGACTGCAGGGACTGCTGGTAGCCCTCGGAGGTGTAGGTGGCGCCGCTGACGGTGTCGATCTGCGCGCTCTGGGCCTGCAGTGTCTCCTGGTTCAGCTCCGGGATCGCCGCGGAGTTGATCCGGACGTCGCGGCCGCTCTCCCGCGGGTAGTCGACGGCGTCCGCCGCGGTGATGCGGCCCCCGGTGACGGTGATCCGGACCTGCACCGGGCCGTAGCGCGTGTCGGCGGCGTCGCCGGTGAACGTCCCGTCGCCGCCGGCGGAACTCCCGGACGGGGGCGGGCTCGCGGTGCGCGACGGCCGGGTCGCGACCGGCGTGGCGTCCGTGCTGGTGCGGTAGCTGAACAGCAGCACGACCACGGACACGGTCGCCGCGGCGGCGATGGCGATCCGGCGCATCGGAGTCTCCTCTCCTACCAGGCGAACCGTTCGTGGTGGACGCGGTCGGCGGGGACGCCGGCGCGGCGGGCGTCGGCGAGCACGGACTCGGTCCACGCGTCGGGCCCGCAGACGTAGACGTCGTGGTCGGCGATGTCGGGCACCAGGCGGCGCAGCACCTGCTCGCCGGGTACCGGGGCGTACCCGGCGGGCAGCCAGGACGCGCGGTCGCGGGAACGGCGGCCGAGCAGGTGGTGGATCCGGATGCCGCGGCGGGCGGCGAGGTCGTCGAGTTCCCGGCGGAACAGCAGGTCCGCCGGGCGGCCGGCGCGGTGGAACAGCACGGCTTCCCCGGGCTGGTAGGGCAGTTCTTCCAGCAGCGCGCGCAACGGGGTGATCCCGATGCCGGAGCCGAACAGGGCGATCTTACGTCCTTTTCGGACGGTCGCGGTCAGCCGGCCGTACGGGCCTTCGAAGAACGCTCGCGTCCCGGGCCGGAGGGTGGCGAGGCGGCGGCTGCCCGGGCCGAGGTCCTTCGCGGTGATCCGCAGCCGGCGCCCGTCCGGGGCGGCGGAGAGGGAGAACGGCTTGCCGCGCGTCCAGCCGGGGCCGGCGGGGAACCGCCAGACGCAGAACTGGCCCGCGGCGGTGGGCAGCCGGTCGAGGTCGCGGCCGCGCAGGTACACCGAGACGACCCCGCGGCCTTCGGGCACGACCTCGTCGACGACCAGCCGGTGCCGCGCGTTGAGCCACACCGGCCGGCCGGCCCGGAACACCAGCACGGCACCCGCGGCCGCGGCGTAGGCGGTCCACCAGAACGCGGTCGCGACCGGGGAGGCGGTGAAGTCGGCGCCGGTCCACAGCTGGTGGGGGAGGGCGAGCCCGGCGCCGAGGTAGGCGTAGAGGTGCAGCAGGTGCCAGGACTCGTAGCGCAGCCGCCGCCGCGCCGCGCGCACCGACGTCACGGCGACCATCCCCAGCGCGGCGGTGCCGGCGGCGGCGAGCAGCATGCCGGGATAGGTGGTCACCAGGTCCCACGCCTCGGCGAGGACGCCGGTGCGGTCGGTCGCCGCGTAGCCGAGGGTGACGAGCACCAGGTGCGCGGCCAGCAGCGTGATCGAGGCGAAGCCGGCGAGCCGGTGCCGCCGGGCGAGTTCGTCTTGGCCGTAGCTGCGTTCCACCCACGGGATCCGCGCCATGAGCAGCAGCTGCAGCAGGAGGAGCTCGGCCGACAGCAGCCCGGTGAGCCGCCCGGCCGAGGTGAAGAAGTCCGAACCGAGGTCCTGCACGCCGCGGCCGGACACCCAGAGCGCGACCACGAACAGCACGCCGGCCCAGGCCGTCAGCCCGGCCGCGTCACGCCGCCACGCGTGGTCCACCGGCCGCGCGAGGCGGCGGACGGGCAGCGTGGTGGTGGACATCGGGCTCCTCGGGGGTGATCACCGTCCACCCTTCCGGAGACCGGTTAGCCGTCGACGTGATCAGGGTGAGAGTTCGGTAAGAGCCGATCCGCCGCGACGGTGAACCCGATCGCCGCGCCGCCGCCGGGGCGGGGCCCGGCGAAGACGGATCCGCCGTGGGCGAGGGCGATCTCGCGCACGATGGCGAGCCCGAGGCCGGATCCGGGCAGGCCGCGGGCGCCGTCGGCGCGGTGGAACCGGTCGAACACGCGGGCCGCGTCGTCGTCGCCGAGGCCGGGGCCGCGGTCGAGCACCGTCACCCGGCCGTTGCGCACGACGACCTCGATCGGGCCTTCCGGGGCGAACTTGACGGCGTTTTCGAGCAGGTTCGTCACCGCGCGTTCCAGGGCCTTCGCCTGCCCGGTCAGCGCGGAGGCGTCGGTTTCGACGGTGACGGCGCGCCCCGACCGCCGCCGGACGCGCCCGGCGGCGCGGCCGGCGATCTCGCCCAGCTCGACCGGCGCCGGCTCCTCGGCCTCGTAGCGGCGGGTGGCCAGGTCGACGAGCTCGTCGACCAGGTGGGTCAGCTCGCGGGTCTCGCCGTCGACGTCGTCGAGCAGGCGGGCGCGGGAGTCCGGGGTGAGCTCGGCGAACCGGCGCAGGACGCTGGCGTTGGTGCGCAGGCTGGTCAGCGGTGTCCGCAGCTCGTGCGCGGCGTCCTGCACCAGGCGCTCCTGGTCGGCGCGGGCGTCGGCGAGGCGGCCCAGCATCCGGTCGAACGACGTCGCGAGCCGCCCGACCTCGTCGCGTCCGCCGGTGGGGACGGTGACGTCGTCGAGGCGCCCGTCGCTGACCTGCTCGGTGACGTCGGTCAGCCGGACCAGCCGGCGGGTGATCTGCCGGGCCAGCAGCCACCCGGCCAGGGCCGCGACGGCCAGCACGAGGGCGCTCACGCCGGTGATCCGGGCGGCCAGGCCCTTGAGGACGTGCCGGGACTCGTCGACGTCGATGCCGAGCTGGATCGCGCCGCGGCCGGGCCCCAGCGCCACGGTGATCACCCGGTAGTCGTCGCGCCCGGCGGTGAAGTTCGTGTAGCGGTGGTCGCCGGGCGCGCCGGTGGCGGCCAGCGCCCGGTCGTCGTCGCCGGCTTCGAGGCGCACCGGCCGCCCGCCGAGGGGCCGGGTGGTGCCGTCCGGGGCGATCGCCTGGGCCGCCATGGGCTGGGCCTCGTCGTGGTCGTCGTCATCGGGGCCGCGGGTGACCGGGCTGGGCGCGAGCACCTGCGTCGCCCCGGCGGCGATTTCCGCCGACGTGGTCAGCAGCGACCGGTCGAGTTCGGCGTTGATGCGCTGGGAGGCGGCCTGGTAGCTGAAGACGCCGACGAGGATCGCCGCCGCCGCGCCGACCCCGGCGAAGGCGATCGCGAGCTTGCTGCGCAGGTTCACGACGGCCGCACCGAGTAGCCCACGCCGCGGACGGTGTGGATCAGCCCGGTGGCCCCGGCCTGCTCCAGCTTGCGGCGCAGGTAGCCGATGTAGACGGCGAGGTTCTTGGAGTCCGCGCCGAACTCGTAGCCCCAGATCCGCCGGTAGATCGTCGAGCGGTCCAGGACGATCCCGGCGTTGCGCACCAGCAGTTCCAGCAGGTCGAACTCGGTCTTCGACAGCGTGATCTCGGTGCCCTGCCACCACACCCGCCGCGCGGCCGGGTCGACCGCGAGTTCGCCCAGCCGCAGCGTGCGCCGCGCGTCCGGTTCGGGCGACGTGCGGCGCAGCAGGGCCCGCAGCCGCGCCAGCAGCTCGTCGAGCTCGAACGGCTTGGGCAGGTAGTCGTCGGCCCCGGCGTCCAGCCCGGCCACCCGGTCGGGGGTCTCCACGCGCGCGGTGAGCATGAGGATCGGCGTGGGGTCGCCTTCGGCGCGCAGCACCCGGCACACGCCGAGGCCGTCGACACCGGGCATCATCACGTCGAGCACGATCACGTCGAACTCGTCCCGCCGGGCCGTGGCCAGCGCGCTGACGCCGTCGCTCACCTCGGTGACGTGGTAGCCCTCGAGGTCGAGCGCGCGGACCAGCGACTCACGGATCGCGCGGTCGTCGTCGGCGAGCAGGACGCGGTGCGGCATGGCCGCCATCATGCCCGCGGCCGCACGGAGCCGCTCAGGGGGCGACGTCGGCCGGGGTGGTGCGGTACCGCGGCTTCGCCAGCCGGGTGGCCGCGAACAGGGCCGCGACCGCCACCGCGCCGAGGGTGACCAGCAGGCGGTTCACGTCGACCGCCGGTTCCCAGCGGAGCTTGCCGTCCTTGATGACGTACGCCCCGACCGGCTTGGCCGTCAGCCCGAACCCGGCGCCCTCGCCGGAGCGGCCCTTCTCGTCGCGGCTGTCGCCGCCGCCACCGCCGGTGCCGACGGCCGACGCCACGATCACCGTGACGCCGTCGACCTGGTACGGCTCGCCGTAGACCAGCTTGGTCTCCAGCCCGTCCTTCGCCTTCGCGAGCAGTTCGTCGACCTTCATGCGGCGAAGTCTCACCGCCGGGCGCGCCGGCCGCCCAGAGCCGATGGTCCCCCGTGCGGGTGACCGAGGACCCCGGCGCCGGTGGCGTTCGCCCGCTGTGGCGGCCGCCCTTCCGCGGTTGTCTTGGCGCACACGAAATCAGCGACCCCGGAGGCCGTCATGGCGCACCGTCACCCGCTGGCCGAGCTCGGGCTGAACACCGGCAAGAAGACCCGGCTGCACCGCATCCTGCACGAGCACGGCCTCCGCAACGGAACCGCGTTCTTCCTGCCGTACGACCAGGGCCTCGAGCACGGCCCGCGCGACTTCTTCGCCAACCCGGCCGCGAGCGACCCGAAGTACGTCCTCAAGCTCGCGATCGAGGGCGGCTTCAACGGCATCGCCCTCCAGATCGGGCTGGCCGAGAAGTTCTACTGGGACTACGCGGGCGAGCTGCCGCTGGTCCTGAAGCTCAACGGCAAGACCGAGATCCCGTCCGACGCCGAAGCGCTGTCCCCGCTGCACGGCAGCGTCGAGGACGCCGTCCGGCTGGGCGCGGACGCGGTCGGCTACACCCTCTACGTCGGGACACCCGCGCAGGAGCAGGACTTCGAGCAGCTCCGGCGGGTCCGGGCCGACGCGCACCGGTTCGGCATGCCGCTCATCGTCTGGGCCTACCCGCGTGGCTCGGCGATCGAGGCCAAGGGCGGCCGTGACTCGTTCTACGCGGTCGACTACGCCGCCCGGACCGCGTCCGAGCTCGGCGCCGACGTCGTCAAGGTCAACTTCCCGCACCCGGCGAAGATCGACAACGTGCCCGGTGTCTACGCGCGGGAGATCGGCAGCCAGGAAGCCATCGACGCGGTCGTGCGGTCGGCCGGGCGGACGCTGCTGCTGGTGTCGGGCGGCAGCCGGGCCGGTGACGACGCGATGCTGGAGAAGGCGCGCGAGTCGATGGAGGCCGGCGCGACCGGGCTGATCTTCGGCCGCAACGTCTGGCAGCGCGACCACGACGAGTCGCTGCGGTTCGTCTCGGCGCTGCGTGACGTCCTCGCCAAGTACCCGAGCACATGAGCACCACCGAAATCCGCATCCACGGCCGCGGCGGCCAGGGCGTGGTGACCGCGGCCGAGCTGCTGTCGGTCGCCGCGTTCACCGAAGGCCGGCACGCGCAGGCGTTCCCCAGCTTCGGTTCCGAGCGCACCGGTGCGCCGGTCGTGTCCTTCTGCCGGATCGCCGACCGGGCGATCCGCACGCGGGAGCCGATCGTCCGGCCGGACGCGCTGATCATCCAGGACGCCACCCTGCTGCACCAGGTGAACGTCTTCGAGGGCCTCGCCCCCGAGGGCTACCTGCTGGTGAACTCCGGGCACGGCTTCGACGAGCTGGGGCTGGGGGAGTTCGTCCGCGGGTTCCGGCGGGAGCGGCTGCTCGTGGTGCCCGCGACCGAGCTGGCGAAGAAGCACCTGGGCCGGGCGCTCCCGAACGCCGCGCTGCTCGGCGGGTTCGCCGCGCTGACCGGCGTGGTCGAGCTGCGGTCGGTGATCGCCGCGATCGCCGGCCGGTTCAGCGGGCCGAAGGCCGACGGCAACATCGCCGCCGCGACCGCGGCCTACGGATTCGTGCGCGCCGAGCGGGAGGAGCTGACCGGTGCTCAGGCAGATTGAGGGGTCACGGGCGGTCGCCGAGGCGGTGGCGCTGTGCCGCCCGGAAGTGGTGTGCGCGTACCCGATCTCGCCGCAGACGCACATCGTCGAAGGCCTGGCGGAGCTGGTGAAGTCCGGCGCGCTCGCGCCGTGCGAGTTCGTCAACGTCGAGTCGGAGTTCGCGGCGATGTCGGTCGCCATCGGCGCCTCCGCCGCCGGGGCGCGGGCCTACACCGCGACGGCCAGCCAGGGCCTGCTGTACATGACCGAGGCCGTTTTCAACGCGTCCGGGCTCGGCCTGCCGATCGTGATGACGGTGGCCAACCGGGCGATCGGGGCGCCGATCAACATCTGGAACGACCAGAGCGACAGCATGGCCCTGCGCGACGCCGGCTGGATCCAGCTCTACGCCGAGACCAACCAGGAAGCCGCGGACCTGCACGTCCAGGCGTTCCGGATCGCCGAACAGCTGTCGACGCCGGTGATGGTGTGCATGGACGGTTTCGTGCTCACCCACGCCTGGGAGCCGGTGGACACGCCCGCACAGGACGAGGTCGATGCGTTCCTGCCGCCGTACGAGCCACGCCAGGTCCTGGACCCCGACGAGCCGTCGTCGATCGGCGCGATGGTGGGGCCGGAGGCGTTCACCGAGGTGAAGTACCTCGCCCACGCCCGGCTGCTGGAGGCGCTCGACACCGTCCCCGACGTCGCCGACCGCTTCGCCGAGGCGTTCGGCCGCAACTCCGGCGGCCTGACCCGGTCCTACCGCACGGAGGACGCGGAAACGATCGTGATCGCGCTCGGCTCGGTGCTGGGCACGCTCAAGGACACCGCCGACGAACTGCGCCGGGACGGCCTGCGCGTCGGCGTGCTCGGGCTGACCTGCTTCCGGCCGTTCCCGGCCGAGGCCGTCCGTGCGGCCATCGGGCACGCCCGGCGCGTGATCGTGCTGGAACGCGCCTTCGAACCGGGTGTCGGCGGGATCGTCACGCAGAACGTGGTGGCGGCGGCTCCGGCGGCCGAAGTGCGCGCCGTCATCGCGGGCCTGGGTGGGCGCGCGATCACGAAGGCCTCCCTGAACCGGCTGCTGCGAGCCGCGGACCGGTTGCCACCGCTGACCTTCCTCGACCTCGACCGCACGCTGATCGACCGGGAGCTGGGCCGCTTGGCGGCGAGCCGCCGGTCGGGTCCGACGGCCGAAAACCTCCTGCGCGACCTGGGTGCGGTCGCCTCGCGAATCGGGTGATGCTGTGCCGAACGCCACCAATCCGACCGGCAGTCACGGCGGAAAGCCCCACCTCGCACAGACCGGCCGCGGACCGTATCCGCCTGCTTCCGGCCGGATCGGCAGCGCGGCGGTGACACCGATCAAGTTCTACCAGACCGGCAGCTTCGCGGTCGGCGGCCGGCTGCTCGGGGAGGACCAGCGCAGCGTCCAGTCCGACCGGCAGCGGATCAACTCCATCGACTGCGGGCACCGGGCGTGCCAGGGCTGCGGCGAGGCACTGGGCGCTCGGTACGCCCTCGACGCGGCCATGCGCGCCACCGGCAACCGGATGGTCGCCGTCAACGCCACCGGCTGCCTGGAGGTCTTCTCGACGCCGTACCCCGAGACGTCGTGGCGGATCCCTTGGCTGCACTCGCTGTTCGGCAACGCCCCGGCCGTGGCCACCGGCGTCGCCGCGGCGATGAAGGCCAAAGGCCGCGACGACGTCCGCGTGGTCGGCCAGGGCGGGGACGGCGGCACCGTCGACATCGGGTTGGCCTGCCTGTCCGGGATGTTCGAGCGCAACGACGACGTGCTCTACATCTGCTACGACAACGAGGCGTACATGAACACCGGTGTCCAGCGGTCCGGAGCCACCCCGGCCGCCGCGCGCACGGCGACGACCCCCGCCGTCGGCCCCGAGCCCGGTGCGGTGTTCGGCCAGGGCAAGAACCTGCCGATGATCGCGATGGCGCACGAGCTCCCGTACGTGGCGACCGCGACCGTCGCGGACCTGCGCGACCTGGAGGCGAAGGTGACGCGGGCGATGGAGTTCCACGGGGCCCGCTACCTCCACGTCCTCGTGCCGTGCCCGCTGGGCTGGGGCAGCGCGTCCCACGACACCATCCGGATCGCGCGGCTGGCCAAGGAAAGCGGGCTCTTCCCGGTGTTCGAGGCCGAGTACGGCGAGGTCGTCACGGTTTCGAAGATCCGGCACCGGGTGCCGGTCGAGGACTACCTGCGGCTGCAGTCGCGGTACGCGCACCTGTTCGGCGACCCGCCGCGCACCGGCGTGCTCACCGGCATCCAGGCGCAGGCCGACCGGAACATCCGCCGGTTCGGCCTGCTCGGGGAGGTTTGAGATGGCGCACGAGAAGCCGTTCGCGATCACGCTCGACGTCGGCTCGAGCCGGGCGAACAAGACCGGCGCCTGGCGCACCGAGCGGCCGGTGTACGTCGACCTGCTGCCGCCGTGCAACCAGGCGTGTCCCTCGGGACAGGACATCCAGAAGTGGCTCTACCACGCCGAATCCGGTGACTACGAGACCGCGTGGCGGCAGATCATGGCCGACAACCCGCTGCCCGCCGTGCTCGGCCGGATCTGCTACCGGCCGTGCGAGAGCGCCTGCAACCGCGGCCAGCTGGACGAGGCCGTCGGGATCAACTCGGTCGAGCGGTTCCTCGGCGACGAGGGCAACAAGCGGGGCTGGACGGTCCCGGTCGCCGAGCCGTCCGGCAAGCGGGTGCTCGTCGTCGGCGCCGGCCCGGCGGGCCTGTCCGCCGCCTACCACCTGGCCCGGCTCGGCCACGCCGTCACCGTCCGCGACGCCGAAGCCGCCGCCGGCGGGATGCTGCGCTACGGCATCCCGCGCTACCGGCTGCCGCGCGAGGTCCTCGACGCCGAGATCCGCCGGATCGCCGACCTGGGGGTGACCTTCGAGCAGAACAGCCGGGTCACCGACGTCGTGGCCGCCAAGGCCGGGTTCGACGCGGTCTTCCTGGCCGTCGGGGCCCAGGTCGGCAAACGGGCCTACATCCCGGCCGGCGACTCGGCCCGGGTGCTCGACGCGGTTTCGCTGCTGCACGGCGTGGAAAGCGGGGAACGGCCGCTGCTGGGCCGCCGGGTCGCGGTCTACGGCGGCGGCAACACCGCGATGGACGCCGCCCGCACCGCGAAGCGGCTCGGCGCCACCGACGCGGTCGTCGTCTACCGCCGCACTCGTGACCGGATGCCCGCCCACGAGTCCGAAGTGACCGAGGCGGTCGAAGAGGGCGTGGCGATGCGCTGGCTGTCGACGATCAGCGAGATCGACGGCGACGGCATCACCATCGAGAAGATGCGCCTCGACGAGTCGGGCTTCCCGCAGCCGACCGGCGAGTTCGAACGGCTTTCGGCCGACACCGTCGTGCTGGCGCTCGGCCAGGACGCCGATCTGTCCCTTGTGGACGAACTACCGGACGTCGACCGCGACGGCGGCGTCGTGCGCGTGGGGCCCGGGATGATGACCGGGCACGCGGGGATCTTCGCCGGCGGGGACATGGTGCCCTCGGGCCGGACCGCGACCGTCGCCGTGGGGCACGGCGCGAAGGCGGCCCGGGAGATCGACGCGTGGCTGCGCGAGGTCGTCACGCCGGAACCGCCGGCCCGGCGCGAAGCGACGTTCGAGAACCTGAACACCTGGTACTACAGCGACGCCGACCGGAAGGTCCGCCCGCACCTCGACCTGTCCCGGCGGGTGTCCACCTTCGACGAGATCCAGGGCGGGCTGACCGAGTCGACCGCGTTGTTCGAAGCGCGCCGCTGCCTGTCCTGCGGCAACTGCTTCGAATGCGACAACTGCTACGGCGTCTGCCCCGACAACGCGGTGCTCAAGCTCGGACCGGGGGAGAAGTACGCGATCGACCTCGACTACTGCAAGGGCTGCGGGATCTGCGTCGCGGAATGCCCGTGCGGCGCCATCGAAATGGTGCCCGAGGAAACCTGAGGACAAACCATGCAGGAGAAACGCCGGCACGGCTCCGGGACCGGCGTCGCGCGGCTCGACCCCGAAGGAGCGGAAATGCGAATCCTCGTCGTCTTCGAATCGATGTTCGGCGCCACCGAAGAGGTGGCCAAAGCGATCGGCAAGGGGCTGGCGGTGTCCGCCCCGGTGGAAGTGGTCAATGTCGACAAAGCGCCCCGGGACCTGACCGGCGTCGACCTGCTCGTCGTCGGCGGCCCCACCCACGTGCACGGGATGAGCCGTCCGTCGACGCGGAAGTCCGCCGCGGACCAGGTGGACTACCCGACGCGGTCGCGGACCGGCGTGCGGGACTGGCTGGACGCGCTCGACGTGGTGCCGGCCGGGTTGGCCGCCGCGGCCTTCGACACCCGGATCGACAAGCCGCGCGTGTTCACCGGGGCCGCGTCGCTCGGGGTGGCCAAGCGGCTGCGCAAGCGCGAGTGCCGGCTCGTCCTTCCGGCGGAGAGCTTCTTCGTCGGGACGGAATCGATCGACACCGGCCCGGAGCCCGGCGAACCGGAACGGGCGGAGGCGTGGGGCGCGGCACTCGGGGCGGCGCTGGTCCGCGCCGCCACCTGAAGCCGTGGCGGACGCCCCGACGGTCGGCGTGGAGGAGGAGTTCGTCCTGCTGGACCCGCGGACCGGTGCGGCGGTCCCGGCGGCGCCCCGCATCCTGGCGGCGCTGCCCGGTGAGCCCGGCGTGGTCCCGGAGTTCCTGCGCTGCCAGCTCGAAACCGTGACGGGCGTGTGCCGCTCGCTCGCCGAGGTCCGCGCGGACCTGACGCGGCTGCGCCGCCGGGTGGGCGAGGCGGCGGCGGACGCGGGGTGCCTGGCCGTGGCCACCGCCGTCGCGCCGTTCGGCACCGCGCCGTTCGGTACCGCGCCGTTCGGTACCGCACCGCTGGTCACCGCCGACGCGCGGTACGAACGGCTGGCCGCCCGCTTCCCCGGCCTGGTCGCCGGCGCGGGCACCTGCGCCTGCCACGTCCACGTCGGCGTCCCGTCGCGGGCGGCGGGGTTGCGTGCGCTCGCCGGCTTGCGGCCGTGGCTGGGTGTCCTGCTGGGCCTCACCGCGAACTCGCCGTACGTCGACGGCGCCGACTCCGGGTGGGCGAGCACGCGGTACCCGCTCTGGTCCCGCTGGCCGACGGCCCGGCCGCCCGCCGCGTGGCGCGACGTCGCCGAGTACGACGCGGCCGTCGCCGAGGCGATCCGCAGCGGAGCCGCGCCGGACGCCCGCGCGGTGTACTTCTACGCCCGCCTGTCGCCGCGGCACCCGACCGTGGAGGTGCGGGTCGCCGACGTCTGCCTCGACGTCGCCGACGCCGTCGTGCTGGCGGGACTCGTGCGGGCGCTGGTGACCACGGCGTTGCGGGACCCGGTGGTGCCGCAGCCGTCCGACGCGGCCCTGGCCGAGGCGCTGCGGACCGCCGCCCGGCACGGCCTCGACCGGGTCGGAGCCGCGCGGCTGCTGACGCACGTCCGGCCCGCACTGGCGGAGGCCGGTGATCTCGAGGTGGTGCACCGGGGGTGGGCTGCGCTCGCGGACCGCGGCGGCGGTGCCGTCCGGCAGCGCGCGCTGCGGGCGGTGTCGGCCACTCCGGCGGAGTTCGCCGCCCGGCTCGCCGCGGCGACCCGCTCACCGCAGCCCGGGCAGCCGCGCGACGGCGAAACCGGTGAACGCCGACGTGGCCGCCGCCATCAGCAGGCCGCCGAAGACACCGATGAGGATGATCGACGCTGTCGGCTGCCCGGGCTGCCAGAGCGGCGTCGTGACGCCGAGGAACACCGCCAGCCCGGCCAACCACGCCCCCGCGGTGGTGCCGATCCACCTGGCCGAGCGGGGGAGGTGGCGCCGCAGCACCAGCCATTGCGCGAAGCCGATGGACAGCAGCAGCGCGCCGCCCAGGACCGCGGCCACCGGCCAGAGCAGCAGCGGCGGCCAGGTCGGTAGCGACGCGGCCCAAGTGGCCGGAGCCATCCCCAGCAGGTAGGCGAAGGAGGCGGCAGCGGCGGTCGCGGACACCCAGTCCCGGACGTTCAGCGCGGGCAGGGCGCGGCGGAGAACGAAGGCCTGGCCGGCGCCGAGCGCGGCGCCTTCGGCCGCGCCGGCCAGCAGCAGCACCGGAAGTTCCGCCGGGGAGTTCGCGGTCAGGGCGCCGGCGACCGCGGGGATCGAGAACCCGAGGAACTCGGCGGCCGTGACGACCGGGAACCAGGTCCGGGCCAGCCTGCGGCCACGCAACGGCGGCGTGCTCTCCGGCGTCACCACGGTCAAAGCCAGTCGCGGCGTTTGAACAGCGCGTACAGCGTGGCGGAGATGACCAGGATGGCCAGCGTCGAGACCCACACGCCCGAAGCCGTCCCGAACCCCGGGTACGGGATGTTCTGGCCGTAGAACCCGGTGATGGCGGTCGGCACCGCGATGATCGCCGCCCAGCTGGTCACCTTCTTCATGATCGCGTTCAGCCGGTTGCCCTGGATGCTCAGCTGGGTCTCGCGGATCGTCGCGATCAGCTCGCGCAGCGACTCCGTCCACTCCGTCACGCGGAGGACGTGGTCGTAGACGTCCTGGAAGTACGGCAGGAGCGTGTCGTCCCGGCGCATCAGGGCGGCGACGATCTCGCGCATCGGCACGGCCAGGTGCCGCAGGCGGCCGAGGCTCCGGCGCAGCGTCAGGGACCGGCGCTGCAGCTCCGTGGGGTCGGCGTGGTCGGCGAACACGAGGTCTTCGAGGGTTTCGACCTGCTCGTCGAGGGCTTGGACGGCGTCGAGGTGGCCGTCGACGACGTAGTCGAGCAGGCCGTGCAGCAGGAACGCGGTGCCGTTCTTGGCCAGGTCGGGGGTGGTGTCCCAGCGTGCGGTGAGCGCGTCGATGTCGGTGGTGTTGTTGCGGTGCACGGTGATCAGCACGCGGTCGGTGACGAACGCGTCCAGCTCCGAAGCGGCCAGGACGCCGTCGGTCACGCGCACCGTGTACGCGGCGAGGAACGAGTGCCGGTCGTAGCGGACGAACTTGGGGCGCTGGTGGTCCTCGTCGAGGACCGATGCCACGGCCAGCGGGTGCAGCCCGAGCTCGGTGGCGAGCGCGGCCAGGTCCTGCGAGGTGGGAGTGTCCAGGTCGAGCCACAGCGTCACCGACGGGTCGGCGAGGTGGCGGGCGGCCTCGGCGGCGGGGAAGCCCTCCCGCTCGAGGACGCCGCTGCGGTACAACCGGCTGCGCGGCGTCGGCTGGGTGGTGCTGTGGCCGGCGGCGGTGGGTGACGCGTTCCGGTGGGCCCGGGCGGTCCTTTTCGGACCGGTCGGTCGTGGTCGGCGTGCGGGCTGGTCGGCGGCGTCGGTGTGGCGGGGGGCGGTGGTCGCTGTGGCGGCTCCGGGGGTGGTGTCCATGGGGTGTTTCACTTCTGTTGGGGTGCGGAGCCGGTTGGGTGGGGGGTGCGTACCAGGTAGACCGGGCAGGCTGCGTTGTGCAGGAGTGCTTGGCTGGTGGAGCCCAGCAGCAGGTCGGGGAAGCCGCCGCGGCCGCGGTTGCCGAGCACGATGAGCTGGGCGTTTGCGCTGCGCTCGATCAGCTCGCGGCGTGGGTGGCCGTGGACGACGATCTGCTCGAGGGTGAGGTTGCCGGTGTCGTGTTCGCCGGTGAGCTCGCTGAGCAGCTGTTGGCCGGCCGCTGTGGCGGCTTGCGGGTTCAGGTGTGGTTCGGTCTCCGGGCGCGGCTCGTCTGCCGGTGCGTGCACCACGATCAGGTGGGTTTTCCGTGCTTGTGCTTCGGCTACGGCTGCCGCGAGGATGCGGGTGCTGGGCTGGCTGCCGTCGATCCCGGCGATGATCGGCTGGTGGGTGGTTTCGGGGTCGTCCCAGGTGTCGCCGCGGACCACTACCACGTCGCAGGCGGCGTGTGCGCTGACGGCTGAGGCGGTCGAGCCGGCGAGCAGGCCGGTCAGCCGGCCGCGGCCGCCGGAGCCGAGGACGATCAGCGCTGCGGTCTGTGATGCTTCGATGAGGGCTGGTGCGGCGCGGTCGGGATCCAGTCGGGTGGTCACCGTCGGCGCGCCCTGTGCTGCGGCGATTTCCTGTGCTGCTCGCAGGTAGCGGTGCCCGTGGGCGCGGAGGGTGTCTTTCAGCTCTTCTGGTGGTGGGACGACTCCGCCGGCGAGCAGTGCCGGGAAGTCGAGGGCGTGCACGATTTCCAGGGGGGCTTCGTGCAGCCGGGCGGTGCGGGCTGCCCAGCGGACGGCGTCGAGTGCCTCGCCTGATCCGTCGGTTCCGGTGACGATCGGTTGGTGCGGCGTGTTCATCGGTGGCTCCCGGTGCGGCTGTCGTGCGCCGACGTTATGGCGGCGGCCGCGCCGTCCGCTGCGGCCGGAAGTCCTCCGGCGAGGGGACTTCCGGCGGTCCTCACCCCGGCCTCGTGCACCGCGTCACGGGTACTCGCTCCCGTTCGCGACGCGCTTCCGGCCGGGCGGGCAGGAGCGGCTTGAGCGCGCTCGCTCTGCCGGCGTGGGCCGTTGCTCCGGCTCGCCCGGCACCTCCCGGTTTCACTCGCCGCGCAGCGGTTCCGGGATCGGGAGCCCCGCGCCGTACCGGCGGGGGAGTGGCCGCAGGACTTCGCGGACGGGCCGGCGCGGCGTCGCCGGAAGAGGTGCCGTGCCATCCGGGGCGTGGCCGACGCGCACCACCAGCTGCGGCTCGAGCCGGCCGCCGAGGACGCAGTCGCGGACCAGGCCGCGGGTGCTCGTCAGCTCGAACGGTTCGGTGTACACGCAGGACGCCAGGTTCAGCAGGGTCGCCGTGAGCAGGACCGCGCCGGCGGCTTCACCCGCGCGGAGGCGGTCCAGCTCGGTGTCGCCCGGGGTGGCGAGCACGGTGAGGACCGCGCCGTCCGGGCCGGCCGAGTCCGGGATGCCTCCGCCCGCGAACTCGCGGACCCGCAGCTCGCGGCGGGGTGCGAGGGCCAGGACGGCGTTCCGGGCCGGCACGCCGTCCGGGGCGTGGTCGCGGCCGCTCCACGCGGACAGCTCGAACCCGTAGTCCGGGTCGGCCCGGTGCAGGCCGGCGGCCTCCGCGGCGGCCCACGCGAGGACCGTCCGGTGCGGCGCCGCCGTCACCACGTGCAGGGCCGCGCCCTGGCCGGCCGCGCTCTTCCGCAGCAGCTCCTCGTCCCGCGCCGGCAGCGGCCGCTCGGCGAACCGGCGCCGGTCCGATCGGCGGCGGGGGATGGCCGCGGCGAGGGCGATGTCGGCGTCACACGTGTCGTGGGGCACCAGGTCGATCCTCGCGAGCAGGCCGGGTTCGGGCAGCCGGTGGACGCGCGCGGCCCACCCCATCGCCGCCGCGGCGGCGGCGAAGTGGTGCAGGGCGCAGCCGCAGCTGACGAGCAGGTCGCGGCCGTCGGGGTCGGTGTGGCGCAGCCGTCGGCCCGGATCGGCGCGCAGCTCGGCCGTGCGGCCGCCGAAGTGCCACTGCCACGGCTGCGAGTTGTGCACCGAGGGGGCACGGACCGCGAGCGCGACGGCCGCCCGCACGGTGGAGGCGTCGGGCATCGTGGGGTCCATCGTTCCTCCTCGGATCGAATGGCTCCATGCTCGCCGCGGCGGTGCGCCGGCCACAGGGTCCAAGGGCTTCGCGGAGGTGACCGGCGCGAGGCCCTTCGGCCCTTTCCGGCGCCCGGCGGGCAGCCCAACCTGGGCACGAACCCGGGAGGAGCCACGAATCCTGACCATCCCTTCGCCCACGCGGACGCCGGCGCGCGGAAACGGCAGGCGGCGGTGCCCGCCGCGCTCGACCGGCCGGCCGGGACACGTCGGGAAACCGCTGCCGAACCGCCTCGCCGAGCCGCCGACCGGAAACGGCCGTGCGAGCTGAACCCGCCGGGAAGCCGGCCTGCCGGCCCTCGTCCTCCTGAGCGGCTCGTACGCCGGCGGGCGGGACGTACGCGATCACGATGCCGGCCACCCGGCACCGCCGGTTCCGGCGTCCGGGCGGGATCACGGAAGGGCCGCACCGTCCTGGGGTGAAGGACCAAAGACCCCGGGGCCGGCGACGTCCGGCCGCAGCCCGGAGGGCGGCCGGGTTCGTAGCGTCGGGGCATGCCCGGAACCAAGAAGCTGCCGCGCGCGGTCTACGAGCGTGAGCTGCTGCGCCTGCAGGCCGAGCTGGTGAAGCTCCAAGAATGGGTCCGTGCCGAAGGCGCGCGCCTGGTCGTGGTGTTCGAGGGCCGGGACGCGGCCGGCAAGGGCAGCACGATCAAGCGCGTCACCGAGCACCTCAACCCCCGCGTGGTGCGGATCGCGGCGCTGCCCGGCCCGACCGAACGCGAGCGGACGCAGTGGTACTTCCAGCGCTACATCGAGCACCTGCCCGCCGCGGGCGAGATCGTGCTGTTCGACCGCAGCTGGTACAACCGGGCCGGCGTCGAGCGGGTGATGGGGTTCTGCAGCCCCGAGGAGCACCGGCGGTTCCTGCAGCAGTGCCCGATCTTCGAGCGGCTGCTCGTCGACGACGGCATCCTGCTGCGCAAGTACTGGTTCTCCGTCAGCGTCGAGGAGCAGGAACGCCGGTTCCGCGCCCGCATCGGCGACCCGATGCGCCGCTGGAAGCTCTCGACCATCGACCTGCAGTCGGTGACGCACTGGGAGGACTACTCGCGGGCGAAGGACGACATGTTCGTGCACACCGACACCGCCGAATCCCCTTGGCACGTGGTGGAAAGCGAGGAGAAGCGGCGCGGGCGGCTGAACATGATCGCGCACCTGCTTTCGAGCGTCCCGTACTTCGAGGTGCCCCGCCAGGCGGTGTCGCTGCCGCCGCGGCCGGAGCCGACCGGCTACTTCCGGCCCGACCGGCGGCTGCAGAACTACGTCCCCGACCACGCGGCGACCCTGCTGCCGCACTGAACAGGAGGAGCTGACCATGGACGACAAGGAGAAGGCGGCCATCGAAGCCGAGGCGCGCCGCGGCGTCGCCGAGCGCGGCCGGCACGGCCCGAAGGTGGGCCGGTACCTGCACGTGGTCGAACAGCACGCGATCAAGGAGAACGACGAGGACCTTCCGCCGGCCGCGGAGGAACCGCGGCAGCCGGCGGCCGGGCGTCAGGCCTGATCGGTGCGCACGTAGGCCGCGAGGCGCCGCCGCGTAGGTGTCCTTCACCGGGCGCGTCCACGATCGTCGTGCGCACCAGCTCGAAGTGCGGGTGCGGCAGGAAGTGGTCGATGAACAGAGCGGGTGCGGTCATGGTCCCGGCGTCGGCGACGACAGCCGCGCGGACAGGCGGATTTGGTCCCCGGGGAAAGGGACTTCGGGCCCTGACCGGCGAGTACCCGGCCCGCCCATGCTGAACCTCCCGGCCCGCAGGAGGACCGTGCACCCGAACGTCCGAGGAAGGGAGCCGTCGTGAAGGCACGCGACATCATGACGAGGCCGGTGGTGCGGGTCGGGCCCGCGACGCCGGTCCGGGAAGCCATCGTGCTGCTCACCGAGCACTGCGTCGCGGCGCTGCCGGTGGTGGGCGAGGACGACGCGGTGCTCGGTGTGTTCACCGAAGCCGACGCGCTCCGCAGCGGCATCACCGGTGCGGCACCCGACGTGCTGGTGGCCACGATGATGACCACGCCGGCGGAGACCGTGCGGCTGGACACGGACATCACCGAGATCGCCCGGCGCATGCTGGGCGACCGGCGGCGCAGCATCCCGGTGGTCGACGACGAGGGCGTCCTCGCCGGCATCGTCAGCCGCCGCGACCTGCTCAGCCCGCTGGTGCGCCAGGACGACTCGATCGCCTCGCACCTCAACTCGCTGCTCACGGACTACAGCGGCCATCGCGACCGGTGGGCGGTTTCGGTCACCGGCGGCATGGTGACCGTCCGCGGCGCCTTCACCGACGAGGCCGAACGGCGGGTCGTGACGGCGCTGGCGAAGACCGTCTTCGGGGTCGTGGGCGTGGAGCTGTGGGAAGAAGCGTCGGTGCGGACGTGAAGATCCTCACGATCGCGGCGTTCTTCGCGATCATCGTCACCGGCCGGGATCCGCGGCCGTTGTTCGAGTTCACCTCCGGCGTGCTGCGCTGGAGGTCGGCCGCACGGACCCCGTGTTCGGCCTCGGCTGCGTCGACGCCGGCCTATCGCGCCACCCCGAAGCGAAGGAAGCCACGATGACCACGCACCTGAAGACCAAGCCGGCCGAGGCGCCGCCGGTCGACGCCCGGGCGCCGGCCGCCCGGTTGCTGCGGGACCTGCGGACCACGCCGGGCGGCCTGACCGCCCGGGAAGCCGCCCGCCGGCTGCAGGTGAGCGGCCCGAACGCCCTGCCGTCGCACGGTGGCCGGCGGTGGCCCCTCGAGCTGGTGCGGCAGCTGGTCCACCCGCTGGCGTTGCTGCTGTGGGTCGCGGGCGGGCTGGCGTGGGTGGCCGGGACGACGAACCTGGCGATCGCGATCGCCGGTGTCATCCTGCTCAACGGCCTGCTGGCGTTCGTCCAGGAGCAGCAGGCGGAAAAGGCGGTCGAGGCGCTCGGGAAGTACCTGCCCGACCGGGCGCCGGTGCTGCGCGACGGCCAGGTGTGGCACGTGCCCGCGGCCGAGCTGGTCCCCGGTGACGTCCTCGTCCTCGAGGAGGGCAACCGGATCCCGGCCGACGCCCGGTTGATCGACGGCACGGTGGACGTCGACGCGTCGATGCTGACGGGGGAGTCGGTGCCGGTGACCCGGATGGCCGACGCCCACGACGACGCCGGCCGCGCGCTCGATTCGCCGGTCCTCGTCTTCAGCGGCACGGTGTGCGTCGCCGGGGCCGCGCACGCCGTCGTCCACGCCACCGGGCGGCACACCGAGATCGGCCGGATCGCGTCGCTTTCCTCGCGCGTCGGCCGCGAGGAAAGCCCGCTCGAACGCCAGGTGCGGCGGGTCGCGTGGCTGATCGCGCTGGTCGCCGTGGTGGTCGGGATCGGCTTCCTGCCGCTGGGCTGGCTGGCCGGGCTGTCGTGGTCGGCGGCGTTCGTGTTCGCGATCGGCCTGCTGGTGGCCAACGTCCCCGAGGGCCTGCTGCCGACGATCACCCTGGCCCTCGCCGCGGGCGTCCGGTCGATGGCCAAGGCCGGGGCGCTGGTCAAGCGGCTCTCCGCGGTGGAGACGCTCGGGTCGACGACGGTGATCTGCACCGACAAGACCGGGACGTTGACGCGGAACGAGATGAGCGTCGAGGAGGCGCACCCGGCCGGGGAGTCGTTCGTCGAGGCGTTGGCCCGGTGCAGCACCGCCGACGTCACCGCGTCGAGCGGTGACCCGACCGAACTGGCGTTGCTGCGGTACGCGAGCGCGAACGGCGCCGATCTGTCCCTTCGCGACGCCGGCCGGAAGGCGCTGTACCCGTTCGACCCGCGGCTCAAGCGGATGTCCACTGTAGACACAGTCGGCGATGACCTGTGGGTCTCGACCAAGGGGGCGCCGGAGCAGGTCCTGCCCCGCTGCGTGATGCCTGCCGAAGAACGTGCGCGTCTCCTGGCCCTCGTCGACGAGATGGCGGGCCGGGCCCTGCGGGTGCTGGCGGTCGCCGCCCGCCGCGTGTCCGCGCTGCCGGGCAGCCGTGAAGAAGCCGAGACGGAGCTGACCCTGCTCGGCCTGGTGGGCCTGGTCGACCCGCCCCGCCCCGAGGTCGCCGCGGCGGTCGCGGACTGCCATTCGGCGGGCATCCGGGTGCACGTGGTGACCGGTGACAACGGCCGCACGGCCGCGGAGATCGCCCGCCGCGTCGGGATCGGCGCGGACCGCGTGATCAGCGGCGAGGAGCTGGCCGGGCTGCCGGAGCCGGCTCTGGACGAAGCGTTGACGGCGAACGGCGAGATCGTGTTCTCCCGCGCGGCGCCGGAGGACAAGCTGCGCATCGCGGACGCGTTGCGCGACTGCGGCGAAGTGGTGGCGATGACGGGCGACGGCGTCAACGACGCGCCGGCGTTGCGCCGCGCGGACATCGGCGTGGCGATGGGCATCGGCGGCACGGACGTGGCCAAGGAAGCGGCGACGGTGGTGCTGACGGACGACAACTTCGCCACGATCGTCGCCGGCGTCCGGGAGGGGCGCCGGGTGTTCGACAACGTCCGGAAGTTCGTGCTCTACATCTTCGCGCACGCGGTGCCGGAGGTGCTGCCGTTCCTGCTGTTCGCGGTGTCGGGCGGGATGATCCCGTTGCCGTTGACGGTGTTGCAGATCCTGGCGATCGACCTCGGCACGGAAACCCTGCCCGCGTTGGCGCTGGGGCGTGAACCCGCCGAGCCCGGCCTGATGTCCCGCCGCCCGCGGCGGCGGTCCGAAGGCGTGGTCACCGGCCGGATGCTGCTGCGGGCCTGGGGGATCATGGGCCTGGTGTCGGGGGTGCTGGTGCTGGGAGCGTTTTTCGCGGTGCTGTACGCGGCGGGCTGGCACCCGGGCGCGGACGTCTCGTCGGGCGCACTGCACACGGCGTACCTGCAGGCCACGACGGCGAGCTTCGCGGCGATCGTGTTCTGCCAGGTGGGCACGGCGTTCGCGGCCCGCACCGAGCGGGTGTCGCTGCGCTCGGTGGGCCTGACGACGAACCGGCTGCTGCTGGGCGGGATCGTGTTCGAGCTGGTGTTCGCGGCGGCGTTGGTCTACCTGCCCCCGCTGCAGGCACTGTTCGGGACGGCGGCGCTCCCGGCCTGGGTGGTGGCGATGCTGCTCCCGATGCCGGTCATCGTCTGGGGGGTGGACGAGCTGTTCCGGTGGGCCACCCGCCGGGGCGCCGCTCACGAGTGACGCCTCACGCCGAGGGTGCGGTCCACTGCTGGTTCGCTTGGCCGTTGCACGCCCAGAGGAGCACCTTGGTGCCGTTCGCGGTGCCCTGGCCGCTGGCGTCCAGGCAGAGGTTCGACTGGACGCCCGTGATGGTCCCGTTCGCGTTCACCGTCCACTGCTGGTTGGCCTGGCCGTTGCAGTCCCAGATGACCACGGCCGTCCCGTTGGCCGTGCCCTGGCCGGACGCGTCGAGGCACTTGTTCCCGTAGACGGTGAGCTGGCGGCTCGCCGTGCGCGTCCAGGTCTGCCCCGGGCCGCCCTGGCAGTCCAGCAGCTGCACCTGGGTGCCGTTCGCGGTGCTCGCGTTGGGCACGTCGAGGCAGCGGCCGGACTGCTTCCCGGTGATCGGCCCGCCACCGGCCGGGGGAGTGCCGTCGGTGCCGGTGACGGTGAGCAGGACCGCCTCCCCGGCTCCGACCGACGTGGCGTAACTCGAGGTGAAGGTGCCACGGTCGGCGCCCGCCCAGATGTCGCGGACGACCGCCGGGCCCGACAGGCCGAGGGCGGACCACCGGGCGGTGATGGTGGCGGCCGAGCCGGTGCGGTTGAGCAGGACGACCGCCCGGCGTCCGGTGCCGGACAACACCTTCTGGTAGACCTGCAGCCCCGAAGCGTCCTCGGCGACCTTCGTGCCCTGCCGCCCGAGCGAGTCCTGGTCGATGGCGATCATCTCGCGGTTGGTCAGCGTGGCGCGCGTGGCGGCGCTCATGTCGCTGGGCTTGTTGCCCGCGATCAGCGGGGCACCGGAGATGGCCCACAGGCTCAGGTGGGTGCGGTTCTGCGCGTCGGAGAAGCCGGGCAGGCCGGCGATGAGCATGTCGGGATCGTTGTAGTGGCCTGGACTCTGCGCGCTCGGGTGCTGGGCCGCGTCGAAGTTGGCCAGCATCCGCGACATCGACGGCCGCTCGCCCCAGTAGATGATGTCTCCGCTGGTCCGCCACAGGTTGGCGATGGCAGGCGCCCAGTTCCACGGCTGGTTGCCGCCCCATTCGCAGACGGAGAACGCCATCGGGCGGCCGGTCTGGGCGGTGGCACGCGAGATCGAGTCACTGATCGCGGTGTAGGACGTGCGGGCGTTGAGCCCTTCGGCGTTGCCGCCGCACCAGTCGACCTTCACGTAGTCGAAGCCCCAGCGGGAGAACTGGAGGAAGTCCTGGTCGTAGTGGCCTTCCGCGCCGGTGCCCGGGTAGGCGGGGTGCCCGGTGGGGTAGTAGTAGCCGCAGCCGTTGCGGCCGGCGTCGGTGTAGATGCCCGCCTTCAGGCCCTTGCCGTGGATGTAGGCGGCGATGGCGGACATCCCGCCCGGCCACTTCGCGGTGTCGACGGTGATGTTGCCGCTCGCGTCGCGGCTGCCGGTCCACCACCCGTCGTCGATGTTGACGTATTCGTAGCCCGCGTCCTTCATCCCGGAGGCCACGATCGCGTCCGCCTGCTGTTCGATCACGGTGTGGTCGATCGCCCCGGCGAAGGAGTTCCAGGAGTTCCAGCCCATCGGCGGCTTGGTGAGCGGAGCCGGCGCGGCGTCGGCGCTCGGCGTCACCGCAAGGGACAAGCAGGCCGCGATCAGTGCACACAACGTCCACAGAGGACTGAAGAGGCGTCGGGAAGCGGCGGGGCGTGCTGGTGACAACGGAACCCCCATCGGCGTTGACGGCGAGCCGGGCTGCGGCAGGGCTGTGAACGCTAACACGGCCGAGGGCCCGCCTCAATGTCCGATCGGCGCGGGATTCCTTTCTGCTGGCCAGTTCCGTGAAAGAGGCTTTTCACGGCGTAACTTTCACGGGCTACGCCCGGATCAGGCGGCGTGCCGACTCCGGGGTGATGACCACGACCGGGCACCGCGAATACCGCACGCACTCCCGGCCCACGCTGCCCAGCACCAGGTCCGCCACCGCGCCGCCGCGGTGGGCGCCCAGCACCAGCAGGTCCGCGTCCGCCGACGCCGTCACCAGCTCCGTCGCCGGGTCGCCGTGGACCGTCCGGATCTCCAGCGCGGCCGGGGTCTCGATGCCCAGGCCGGCGACGTGCTCCACCAGTGAGTAGCCCGCCTCCGGGACCCGGCCGTGCGGCTGGATGGCGAACGACGTGCCGGGCAGCAGCTCGTCCCGCGGCCGGACGAGGATCGCGCGGACCGTGTCACCCGCGTGGGCGCCGACCTCGAGGGCCCACCGCAGGGCCGCGTCGCCGCGGGGCGAGCCGTCCATGCCGACGATGATGACGCGATCGATGCTCATGACTTCCTTCTTTCTCCGGGACGCGTCATCGTGCGACCGGCGGGCGCCGGCCCGGTAGGGGACGAATTCCGCCGGAGCGGAGGACTTTGTGCTCCGGTGCGGGCGCCGCCGGCCCCGCGACCATGAGTCCGGCGGGGCATCCGGCTCCGTGCCGAGGAGTGACCGCGAACGACCCCGCCCTGACCGGTGACCAGTGCGGTGTTCGTGACGTCGCCGGCTGACACCGCCGAGGGAGACCCGATGTCCGACGTGCCCCACCGCGCGAGCCCGTGGCCGGGTGCGCACGTCCCGGCCCGCCCCGACCCGCTCCTGACGTTCCTGGGCCGGGCCCGGTACCTGCTGGCGGCGGCGGACACCACGCTGCTGGTCGGGTGCGGGCTGTTCGAAGGGCCGGACACGGCGTGGCGCCGCAACTTCTCACCGTGCCCCGGCGAACTGCACGCGGCGGACGCGGTGATCCTGCCGAGCGCCGACCTCGGGCACGCCGGGTTCCTGCCGCAGCTGGCCGCCGAAGGCTAGCGCGGGCCGGTGTTCGCGACCCCCGGCACCGCCGCACTGCTGCCGGTGGTGCTGTCCGATGCCGCGAAGCAGTTCGCCGAAGACGCCGCACAGGCGTGCCCGCCGCCGCCGGGTGTCCCGCCGTTCCGCGCGGAGGACGTCACCCGCGCGCTGGCCCTGGTCCGGCCGGTCGAGTTCGGCTCGCTCCACCGCCTCGGCAACGTGGAGTTCGAGTTCGGCCGCGCCGGCGGCCGGCTGGGCGCGGCCTGGGTGCGCGTGCGGGCCGCCGGCCGTTCGGTGGTGTTCGCGGGCCCGCTGGGCGCGGCGGACCACCCGCTGCTGCGGGCACCGGACCCGCGTCCCCGCTCCGACGTGCTGGTCCTCGCCGCACCCGGCCCGCCCGCCGACGGCCACCTGCCGGATCGGTTCGCGGCGGCGGTCCACCGGGCGGCCCGGCGGGGCGGCAGCGTGCTCGTCCCGGTTCCGGCGGACGGCGGTACGGAGACGCTCCGCGTACTCGCGCGGACGGGTCAGCTCCCCCCTCTGCCCGTGGTCCTGGACGGCGCCCTCGATCTCGAGGTCCACCGGCAGGCGACGGCCGAGCTGCGCGGCGGCGCGCGCGTGCCGGCGCCGGAGCTGACGGCGGAGCCACCGGACGGGCCGTCGATCATCCTGGCCGGCCTGGCGACGGCGGACGCCGGCCGGGTGCTCCGGCACTTGGCCAGGCTGCTGCCGGATCGCCGCAACGGCGTGGTCCTGCTGGGCCACCCGGCGCCGGGGACGCGCGCGGCGCAGCTCGCGGACGGGGCCCGCCACCTGAAGATCCACGGCCGGTACGTCCCGGTTCGCGCGGAGGTGACCGCGCTCGGCGACACGGGAGCGTTCGCGGGCCCGGCGGAGGTCCTGGCCTGGGCGGCCGCGACCCCGGCACCCGAGACGGCGTTCGTGGTCGAAGGGGACGCGGAACCGGCGCACGCGCTGGCGAAGGTGCTGCACGCGGAGACGGACTGCTGCGCCGTGGTCCCCGAGGACGGGGAGCGGGTGGTGTGCTGAGCCCGGCGAACCGCGTGCCGAAACCGGTGCTTCCGCTCGGGACCGCCGCCCCGGCAGGCACCGCTCAGCGGTGGGCCGTCGCGCGCAGCACGTCCTGGAAGGTGACCATCCCGACGACGTGCCCGCCTTCGACGACCGGCGCCGAGCGCACCCCCGCGTCGGTCATGCGCCGGGCCAGCTCGCGCACGTCGGTGTCCGGCGGCACCGCCAGGCCGGTCGTGCGCATGACCGAGCCCGCCGTGCGGGGGCCGCCGTCGAGCATCGCGCCGGTGTCCGGGTCGCCGGGCGGGGCCGGCGACCGCAGGATGTCCACTTCGGACAGCACGCCGAGCAGCCGCCCGTCCGCGTCGACCACCGGCATCGTCGTGAACCCGTGCGCGGTCATCGTTTCCGCGGCTTCTCCGAGCGTTGCCGTGGGGGCCAGTGCGAACGTCGGGGTGGTCATGATGTCGCGTGCGCGCATGGTTCGGGCTCCGTTCCCGTCGGGTGCCCCGACCTTCCCGCCGGGTTCCGCGGCCGGTACAGGGTCCTAAGTCCCCGACCTGCCCGCCGACGGACTCCGGTCCGGGGTCCAAGGCCTCTTCGGCGAACGCCGGCGTCCGGTGATCCTGGAAGAGAAAGGGAACAGCGAACGGAAGGACGGCCCCATGAACCGGATCGCGCGGATGTGGCGCACGCTGATCCCGCGCCGGGGTTCGGTGGCGCGTCCCTCGGACCGCGTCCAGGGCGGTCTGCTCGCCCTCGTGGTGCTGCTCGCCCTCGTCGCCCTGCCGGTCGCCGCGAGCTTCGGCTCGGAGACCTTCGGGCACCAGCGGGCGCAGTCGGCTCAGGAGCTGGCGGAGCGCTCTGCGGTGACGGCGACCCTGCTCGCCGACGGTCCCGAACTGTCGGTGAGCCCACGCAGCGGCCTCGTCGGCAACGGCGCACCGACCGACGCGACCTGGGTGCTGCCGGACGGAACCCGCCGCTTCGGCCGGGTCGTCGCCGACGAAGGCACCCTGAAGGGGCACACCTTCGGCATCTGGGTGGACCGCGACGGCAACCCCGTCGATCCGCCGCTCAGCGGCGCGGCCGTGGTGATCGACGCCGCCGGCGTCGGCCTGGGCCTGTGGCTGGCGGCGCTGATCGTGCTGGCCGTCGCCTACCGGCTTTCGGTGTTCTCGCTCGACCGGCTCCGCTTCGCCCGCTGGCAGCAGGAGTGGTTCGCCGACCTGGACCGCAAAACCCGTTCTTGAGGACGAAGAGAAGGTGAAACTGACATGACCACGGCAAACCAGGGCGACATCGTCGTCGGTGTGGACCATTCGGCGATCAGCGTGGCCGCGCTGCGCTGGGCGGTGTCCGAGGCGGCGGTGAGCGGCCGTCAGGTCGTCGCGCTGCGTGCGTGGACGTTCGAGCCGGTCTACGACCTCGGTGCGGCGGTCGCCGGCACCCCGCAGACCGTCGCCGACCGCGAACGGCACCAGCTCGACGAGGTCGTCGGCGAGGTGCGGGCCGAGCACCCGGGCGTGACCATCCGGGCCGAGCTGGTCGAGCACTCGGCCACGGTGGCCCTGGAGGAGGCGTCGAAGACGGCCTCGATGCTCGTGCTCGGCAGCCACGGCCACAGCCGGTTGCTGAAGCTGCTGGTCGGCTCGGTCGCCGAGCACTGCCTGCGCGAAGCGAGCTGCCCCGTGGTGGTGATCCCGGCGCGAACGGTTCCGGAGCCGGAGAAGGACGCGACGCCGGAGCCGGAGCCCGCGGTCGGGTACCTTCCCGGGCCGCTGCTGTGAAGGAGGTCAGGATGCCCAGCCGTCGCAAGGTGGGTTCGGTCATGACGACCGAAGTGACCACCGTGGGTCCGGACACGCCGTTCAAAGCCGTGGCGCTGCTGCTGGCCTCGTGGAACATCAGCGGGGCGCCCGTGGTCGACGAGGACGGGCGGGTGCTCGGCGTGGTTTCCCAAGGAGACCTGCTCGAGCGCGAAGCTCCGCACGGGCTGCTCAAGCCCGGTTCGCGGCAGGCGAAGCGGAAGGCCGGTGCGGCGTTCGTCGCGGACCTGATGACGGCCCCGGCCGTCGTCGTCCGCGCGGACGACGACGTCGCGGTGGCCGCGAAGCTGCTGGAGGAGCACCACTTCCACCGCCTGCCGGTGGTGGACGACGACGGCAAGCTCGTCGGCGTGGTCTCCCGCTCGGACCTGCTGCGGGTGTTCCTGCGCACCGACCGCGAGATCCGCGACGAAGTCCGGGAGGAGGTGCTGCTGCGGGAGATGGCCATGGATCCGGCTTCGCTGTACGTCTCCGTGCACAACGGCATCGTGACCCTGAACGGCACGGTCGAGCGGCAGAGCATGATCCCGGTCATCGTGGCGCTGGTCCGTCGCGTCGACGGGGTGGTGGAAGTGCGGGAGACCCTGCAGGGCCGGTTCGACGATCGGGGCGTGTCCCCGACGCCGTCCGGGCCGGCCGGGGTGCTGAGCCGGAAACCGCCGACCTACTGAGCCACGAAGAAGCGGCCACCGTCCAAGCCGGACGGTGGCCGCTTTCGTCGGTTCAGCTGCGGAACAGCGCGACCTTCAGCGCGTTGCTGTCCTGCGGGTGGGCGAAGACGTCGTAGGCCTCGTCCATCTCGTCGAGCCCGAACCGGTGGGTGACGAACCGGCTCGTGTCCAGCCGGCCGGCCGCGAGCATCCGCAGCAGCATCGGCGTGCTGGACGTGTCGACCAGACCGGTCGTGATGGTCACGTTCTTGATCCAGAGTTCTTCGAGGTGCAGCGTCGCCGGTGCGCCGTGGACGCCGACGTTGGCCACGTGGCCGCCCGGGCGCACCAGGCGGGTGCACAGCTCGAACGTCTCGGGGACGCCGACCGCCTCGATGGCGACGTCCGCGCCGAGCCCGCCGCTCGCCTCGGCCACCGCGGCCGCCGCGTCACCGGGCTGCACCAGCACGTCGGCGCCGAACGACTTCGCCGCGTCGAGCCGGGCCGGCTCCTTGTCCACCACGATGATCGTGCTGGGGGCGAACAGCTGGGCGTTGGTGATCGCGGCCAGCCCGATCGGCCCGGCGCCGACGATCACCACCGTGTCGCCGGGTTTGACGCCGCCGTTGCGGACGCCGACCTCGTAGGACGTCGGGACGATGTCGGCGAGCATCAGCGCCGCCTCGTCGCTGACCCCGGGCGGCAGCACGTAGGTCGAGGTGTCGGCGAACGGGACGCGGGCGTACTCGGCCTGGACGCCGTCGGTGGTGTGGCCGAGGATCCAGCCCCCGCCGCCGAGGCACTGGCCGTAGGCGGCCCGGCGGCAGTACTCGCACCGGCCGCAGGCGGTGATGCAGGAGACCAGGACCTTGTCACCGGCTTTGCCGCCGGTGACGGCGGAACCGGTCTCGACGATGGTGCCGACCGCTTCGTGGCCGAGGATCCGGCCGCGCTCGACCTCGGGCACGTCGCCCTTGAGGATGTGCAGGTCGGTGCCGCAGATGGTGACCGCGTCCACGCGGACGATCGCGTCGGTGGGCGCGGTCAATTCGGGGTCGGCGTGGCCGGTCCAGCTGCGCCGGCCCGGTCCGTCGTACACGAGAGCCTTCATCGTTGTTCCTTTCGCGCAGGGGAAAAGGGCGCCCGCCGGTCGCGGGCGCCCTGGGGCGAAGTGCTCAGCGCAGCCACGTGCGGTCGCCGGCGAGGGCGGCCCAGCGGCGGCCGAGGCCCCATGTGTTCCCGGCCGCGGTGGCGGCCAGTGCGATGAGGACGAGGGCGTAGATGATGTGGTAGTCGATGACGGGGTTGGTGGAGTGGGTGGCTTGGCCGGTGCTGGTGCTGAGGGCGAAGGGCCATTCGGCGGCCCACATCATGAGCATCATCAGTGAGCCGGCGGCGGCGCTCAGGCGCAGGCCGATGCCGGCGATGACGGCGGTGCCGATGCCGGCGAGGCCGAGCATGAACAGTGTGTCGGCCCACCAGGTGCCGGCCCAGGCGTGGAACATGGACTGGAAGGGGCCGGCGTCGACGCCGCTGAGGAAGCCCTTGGTCGGGGAGCCACCGTTGATCCAGGCGCCCTTCGACGGGGTTGCGTAACCCCAGCCGAACAGCTTGTCCAGGAACGCCCACAGGAACACGAACCCGGTGGCGAACCGCAGAACGGCCAGCGACTTCCCGCCGGCGGTGGGCTCGGCGACGAAGTCGGGGACCGTCGCCGGCTCGGTGGCCCGCTGGGTGGGAGCCGTCTTCTGTGCGTCCGGCTTGATGGACATGACAAACCTCCGTTCGTTCGGTGCTGCGGTCAGTTTGTTCCGGTTCCCGAACGGTTTCTGGGGCCGAAGGTCCCCGCTGCGGAGGCCCTTGGGTGCCGGATGCCGAGGACCGCGTACGCCGGTGGACCCCGCACGCGAAGGAAGCCGGTCCCGGAGTTCCCGGTGACCGCGCCGGCCGACGAATTCGCCGGGGTGGCTCAGCGAGCCTGAGCCGACGCCGCGGTCACCTGGGCGCGGGCGTGGGCGACCGCGTCGTCGAGGCTGGTGAAGAGGCGCTCGCCGGTGCGGAGGGCGCCGGTGGTGGTCAGCAGGTGCCGGTGGTGGTCCTGGACTCCCTTGAGCAGCACGGCGATGCCTCGGGCTTCGAGCCCTTCGATGGTCTCGCCCAGCGCCTTCGCGCCCGTGGCGTCGAGCAGGTGCAGGCGGGACAGGCGCAGGATGACGACGAGGGCGTCGTCGGCCGCGGCCGCGATCTCCGCCGCCACCCGCTCCGAGGCGCCCCAGAACATGGCGCCTTCGAAGCGGAACACGGCGATGTGCTCGTCGCCGTCGGTGGCCGGGCCGGGGAGGGGGTCCCGCCGGGCCCGGGCGGCACCGGCGAGGTGGCGCAGCGCGAAGAACGCGGCGACCAGCAGGCCGATCTCCACCGCCAGGATGAGGTCGGCCGCGACGGTGACGAGCGCGGTCACGGCGAAGGTGGCCGCGCTGGAGCGGCTCGCGCGCACGACTTCGCGGATCGTGGCGAGCGGAACCATGCGCAGGCTGGTGACCAGCAGGACGCCGGCGAGGGCGGCGAGCGGGATCCGGGAGACGAGCGCGCCGGCGGCATAGATCATCGCGAGGATCACCAGCGCGTGCGCGGCCGCGGCCAGCCGCGTGCGCGCCCCGGACCGGACGTTGACCGCGGTGCGGGCGATCGCGCCGGTCGCAGGCATCCCGCCGAACAGGCCGCTGACGATCGAAGCCAGGCCCTGGCCGACGAGCTCGCGGTCCGGCCGGGTCCGGCCCACCGGCGGCCCGCCACGGGTCATCGTCGCGGCCACCCGCGCCGACAGCAGGGATTCGATGGCCGCCAGCGCGGCCACGGCGACGACGGCCCCGGCGAGGTCGTGGACGACGCCGAAGGTGAAGTGCGGCAGCGTGGGAACGAGGGTGCTCGGCAGGGTCCCGATGCGCGGCACCGGGGCGTGCGTGACTTCCGCGGCGACCGTCGCCACGATCACCGCCACCAGCGACGCCGGGATCCCGCGGTGCAGCTTCGGCAGCGCGAGCATCGCCAGCGCCACCACGGCGACCGTCGCGACCGTCCAGCCCGCCACGGCGCTCGGGTGGGTGACGGCGGCGACGGCGCTCAGCAGCGGGTTCCGGCCCGCGGGCGCGGCCGTCCCCACGGCGGCGGGGAGCTGCTGGAGGAAGATGATGCAGGCGATGCCGAGCGTGAACCCTTCGACGACCGGCCAGGGCAGGTAGCCGACCAGCCTGCCCAGCCGCGCGACGCCCGCGGCGAGCACGACCACGCCGCCGAGGATCGAGACCAGTGCCACCGACGACGTCCCGTGGGCGGCCACGATCGGCGCCAGGACGACGGCCATGGCGCCGGTCGGGCCGGAGACCTGGACCGGGGAGCCGCCGAACACCGCCGCCACGATCCCGGCCACCACGGCGGTGACGAGCCCGGCCGCCGCGCCGGCCCCCGAGCTGATGCCGAAGGCCAGCGCCAGTGGCAGGGCCACGACCCCGACGGTGAGGCCGGCGAGGAGGTCCGCGCGCAGGACCGGCGGCCGCAGGTCGTAGTCGGCCCGGCCGGGCAGCAGGTCCCGGACGGGCGCAAGGCGGCTCACGCCTCGGCCGCGATCGCGTCGAGGATGGCCTGCGGGCTGGCTCCGGGCAGCGGCGGCAGTTCTTGAGCGGTCCGGAGCCGGCCGGAATCCGGAGCCAGGCTCGAAAGCAGGAAGGCACGGGCCACGACCAGGAGCTCCGCGACCAGGGGCTGGGCGAGCCAGTACTCGACGGCGTTGCCCGTGCGGGTGGAGGTGACGACACCGCTGCGGCGGAGCACCGCGAGGTGCTGGGACAGGTGGGACGCTTCGCAGTCGGTCACTTCGAGCAGCCGGGTGACCGGCGTGCCCTCGTCGCCGGCCGCGGCCAGCACCTCCAGCACCTGGATCCGGATCGGGTGGGCCAGGCACTTGAACAGGTCGGCCTTGATCCGGTAGAGCGGCTCGGTCGTGCGGGAGCGGACGGGCATGTGTACCTCCTGGATTGATGATTCTATCAATCCATCAACCCGCACCTTCAGCGGGCCGCGGCCCGCAACGCCGGGAACTCCCGCTCGATGGCCTTGGCGAGCACTTCGGTGTCCGGGACCGCATCCGCGTCCGCCGTGATCCCGAACGTCACCTCGCCGGCGTAGCTGAGCATCGCCACGCCGATCCGCACCCGCAGCGCGATGGGCACGTACGGGTGGATCCGGACGATCCGGCGGCCGAGCGCGGACAGCGGCTCGGCGGGGCCGCGCACATTGGTCGTCACCGTGACGATGTTGCGCTGCGGCAGGTGCGCGGCCGCCCGGATCGCCCACGCGACCGGGGCGAACGGCTCGTGCGCGGCGGTGGCGGTGAGCAGCGCGCCGGCGTCGGCTTCCTTGGCGGCCTTGAGCGTGCCCAGCCGCCGGTGCACCCGGACGAGGCGCTGCGCCGGGTCGGCCAGGTCGACCGGCAGCAGCGGCAGCAGGAGCGAGACCTCGTTGTCGAGCGTGGTGCCGGTCCGCACGGACACCGGGACCAGCGACCGCACGCTGTCGGCGGCGGGCGTCTCGCCGCGCTGCAGCAGCAGTTCCCGGAACCCGCCGGTCACCGCGGCCAGCAGGACGTCGTTCACCGTCACGTCGAACGCCCGCGCGACGGCCTGGACGTCGGCCAGCGGCACCGACGCGGTCGAGTAGCGCCGGTCGCGCCCGAGCGGCCCGGTCAACGGCGTGGGGGACGCCGGCAGCAGCGCGGACGCCATCGCCGTGAGACCGCGGGCGGCGTCGCTGACGCGGCGGGCCAGCCGGTTCGGGTGCAGCAGTTCGCGGGCGAGCAGCCGGGCCTGGGTCCACGGTGCGCGCAGCAGTGAGCCGACGGCGTCCAGCAGCAGCTCGGCCGCGCCCGGGTCGGCCGCTTCCGCGGCGGGATGCGGGTCGAGCGGGGCGTCGCCGAAGAGGACGGTCTGGAGCCGCGTCGCCGCCATCCCGTCGGCCAGCGCGTGGTGCACCTTCGTCAGGATGGCCCAGCGCCCGTCCGGCAGGCCCTCGATCACCCAGAATTCCCACAGCGGCCGGTCGCGTTCGAGCCGTTCGCCCATCAGCAGCGCGACCAGCTCGCAGAGCGCGTTCTCGTCGTGCGGTGCCGGGAGCGCGACCCGCCCGAAGTGCGCGGGCGGGTCGAACGCCGGGTCGTCGACCCAGACCGGCGGCCCGAGGTCGAACGGCACCGTGCGCACCTTCTGCCGGTAGCGCGGGATCCCGGTCAGCCGCGCGAGCACGGCCGCGGTGAACTCGTCGTGGCCGGGCACCGGTCCCTCGGCGATCGCGACCGACGCGATGGCCAGCGACGATTCCGGGTCCTCGTCCTCGATCTCGAGGAAGGCCGCGTCGAGCGGGCTGAGCCGGTCCATGAGGTCCTCCCGGAGTGGTCCGCGCGGGGTCATCTCGTTCTCGTCAGGGCGTTCCGGCGGCGTTCGTACTCCTCCTGGTCGAGCTCGCCGCGGGCGAACCGCTCGTCGAGGATCCGGCGGGCGGTATCGGCCGGTGGCGGCGCCTGCGGTCCCGGCCGGGCGAGGACCACGGCGAGAGCGGCGACCGCGGCCAGGACGAGCACCATCAGCACGAGCATGCCGATGCCGCCTGCCCAGCCGGTCCAGCCCATGGTTCCGGGGTGGTGCCAGTACGGCATGACCGGCCTCCTTTCCTCAGCGGGCCTGGAAGTGTGCGGGCGGCGCGTCGAGCGGCTGCAGCACGTCCTCGAGGTCGCGTCGCGGTGTTGCCGGCAGCGGCTCGGCGTTGGCGGGGGCCCAGCCGATGCGGAGCACCATTTGGGGGAATGACCCGCCGGTGACGTGTTCGGTGACGGTGTCGCGGACGTCGGGCAGTTCGAGCGGTTCGGTGAGGGGGCATGAGGAGAGGCCGAAGGCGTTGGCGGTGAGTATTACGGCGCTGGTTGCTTCGCCGGCGCGCAGGCGGGACATCCGGTCGTCGGAGGCGGTGCTCAGTACGAGCAGGACGGTCTCGTCGTCTTCGGCCTTGGCGTCGGGCGGCTGGGCCAGCTGTGGGTCGGCGAAGGGGCGGGTGCGGAGTGCGCCCGGGGTGTCGTCCGGTGCGGGGGTGTTGCGGGCTGGGACGCCGTCGGGTGAGAGGTGGCGGCCACTCCAGGCCGCCAGCTCCGTGCGGTAGCCCGGATCGGCGGCGTGCCGGTCGGCGGCCTCCTCGATTGCCGTCGCCAGGTAGTACCGCGCGGAGTTCTCCGCGGCCTGCAGCACGGTGCCTTCCAGCGCGGCCGCCCGGGACATCGCTTCGACGTGGCCGCGCGGGACGGCCCAGGAGCTGTGGCGGCGCCGGTCGGTCCGCCGCCGGGGGATGGCGGCGGCCATGGCGATCTCGTCCTGGGAGGGGTCGTGCGGGTGCAGGGTGATCGCCGCCAGGTGGTCGGGCTCGGCGGGGTTGGGCAGCCGGTGCACCTCGGCGGCCCAGCCGAGTGCGGCGAAGCCGACCCGGGCGTGGTGCAGGGCGGCGCCGCAGCTGAGGATCAGGTCGCGGCCGTCGGGGTCGGTTTCGTGCAGGAGCCGGTCCGGGTCGGCGTAGAGGTGCAGGGAACTGTCGCCGATCCGCCAGTACCACGGCTGGGAGTTGTGCACCGACGGCGCGCGGACGGCCATCGCCACCGCGGTCTTGACGGTGAACTCGTCCGGGAATGCTCGGTCCGTCATCGGCTTTCCTCGTTGTCAGGGGTTGCTGCCGGGGGTGGTTTCCGCCTCGACCTTCGCACCACGGCGCCCGATGGCGGGAGGGCCGGAGTGCCTTCGCTCCGGGGACTTTCGGTGCCCGGGCACCAGGCAGGCCACGGCTCGCGCGGGCGACTCCGTTGCGTCGTGGCGCTCCACCGTCGCTCTCGAGCTCCGGGCCGTCTCATCTCCCGACGGCGCCGGCGCGGGGCCCGGCGAGGCCGTAGAGCACCAGGTTGGTGACGGTGTCGGCGACGCGGCCGTCGTCGGCCGGCAGCGCGTGGTTGAGGCCGGCGAGCACGACGCCCACGGCCGCCGCCAGCAGCTCGGGGTCGCCGGGCAGCGGCTCACCGCGGTCGCGCCTGCTCTCCAGGTGCTTGCGCAGCGGTGCCGTCCAGGCGGTCAGCTCGTCCCGCAACCGGCCGGAGGCCGGCGCGGCTGCGGTCGCCGACTGCAGCAGGGCGATGGCGGTGGGGCGGTGGGCGCGCAGTGCCGTCCAGCAGGCCGTGACGTGCTCGCGGATCGGGTCGTCACCCGGGCCGGGGGCCGGTGTCTCCGCGAGTTCGCCGCGCAGCACGGCCAGGAGCTGCTCCTTGTCGCCGAAGTGGGTGTAGAAGGAGCCCACGGCGCGGCCGGCCGCGGCGGCGATGTCGGTGATCCTGGTCTCGAGGTAACCGTGTTCGGCGAACAGCCGTTTCGCCGCGGCCAGCAGGTCGTCCCGGGTCCGGCCGGCGAGTTCGGCCCGCGTGCTCATCAGCCCGGGAGGTGGGGGATGAGGTGCTCGGCGGATCCGTGGAGCTGGGCTCGCACGGCGCCGAGGTCGACGTCGAGGAGGGTGTGGTCGCGTTTGCGCCAGCGTCCGGCGATCATGACCGCTTCGATGTCGGCGGCGGTGGCGTGCAGTGCGGTGGCGATCGGGTTCGGTGCCGGGGCGTCGATGACGATGAGGTCGGCTTGCCTGCCCGGTTCGAGCCGGCCGACGCGGTCGGCGAGACCGAGTGCGCGGGCGCCTTCGACGGTGGCCCAGGTGAGTGCCTGCTTGGCGGTGATCGTGGCGGTGTGGGAGAAGGAGCCGGTGGTCTGCCGGTGGTGCTCGTGGTCGTGGCCGCGCTGGTGGGCCAGGGCGATGCGGGCGGCGGAGAGCACGTCGGCGGGCGTGACGGCATCGGTGTCGGTGCCCAGCGACGGCGCGGCGCCCAGCCGGAGCAGGTGCCCGGTGACGGGGAAGCCGTGGCCTTGGCCGAGTTCGTTCTCGGGCGTGCTGGTGAGGGTCGCGCCCGCGTGGACGAGGGTCTTGAGCCAGTCGTCGGTGAGCCCGGCGCCGTGCACGACGTTCGTGCGGGGGCTCAGCAGCCCGGCGTCCCGCACCGCGGTCCACCCGGGCCCGGGTTCGCCGCCGCTCTGGTGCATCGAGACGACGAGGCCGCGTTCGGCGGCGGCGCGGAAGTCGGCGACCGCGGTGTCCGGAGTGGACAGCTGGGGTCCGCGGACGGCCATGCCGATGCCGAGCAGTGGACTGGTGGGCAGCCGGTCGACCTCGCCGACCGGGTGGGTCGCGTCGGGTGCGGAGTAGGGGGTGCCGTGCAGGAACACCGCGCGGACGCCGGATGCGCGGAGGCCGTCGAAGGCGGCGTCGGTGTGCTCCGGGGTGGGCGTGTTGTGGCACCAGTCGCCGAGGGTGGTGGTGCCGCGGTCGAGCTGGCTCAGCGCGCCGGCGAGGGTGCCGATGCGCAGGTCCTCGGGGCGGTAGTGGCGGGCCACGGCGCCGTGCATGCGGCCGAGGTAGTCCGCGAGCGTCCAGTCGGTGCCCACGCCCCGCAGGGCGGTCTGCCAGGTGTGCAGGTGGGCGTTGACCAGGCCGGGCATGATGATCCGGCCGGTGACGTCGACGATCTGCGCGCCGGTCGGGTCGAGGTTTTCGCCGACTGCGGTGATGCTGTCGTCGTCGACGAGGATGTCGGCGCGCTCGGTGTCGGGCCGGTTCGCCGCCATGGTGATGACCTGCGCGCCGCGCAGCAGGACGCGGTTCATCCGGCCGCCTCCGGGATCATGGCGCGCACGGCGGCACGGGTTGAGGTGAGGAAGTCGTGGGTCGCGATGTGGCCGAGGTGGCCGTCGGGCCGGACGAGCAGCAGGGTGTCGCCTTCGATTCCGTAGCTGGTGCGGAAGCTGCCAGGTCCGTCGACGGTGAGGCGGCGGAGCGGTGCTCCGGTGGCGGGCCAGTGGAGTTCGTCGCCGGCCGCGGCGGCCTGCGTGCCGTAGGCGACCAGGGTGAAGTGCGGCCCTCGGAAGGTGTCGAACAGCCGTGAGCCGCTCAGGTCGGCGTCCGGGGCGCGGTCGCCGACCTGCAACGTCGTCGTGCGGTCGGCTCCGGCCGGGGCGAGCGGGCCGCCTTGGTAGGTCAGGGACAGCTGTTGTTCCTCTTTGCCGCGGCGCAGGCTCGAGGGGTCGAGTTTGGCGAGGCCTTCGTACTTCTTGGTGGACAGGCCGAGCACGCCGGCGGCGATCGGCAGGCGTTCGGCTTCGTAGCTGTCCAGTAGCTGCGGGTCGGCTCCGGCGAGGACTTGGGCGAGTTTCCAGCCGAGGTTGTAGGCGTCCTGGATGCCGGTATTGAGGCCCTGGGCCCCGGCCGGGGTGTGGACGTGGGCGGCGTCGCCGGCGAGGAACACTCGCCCGCGGCGGTAGGCCTCGACCAGGCGGATGTTGGGCCGGAACACCGACCGCCACTGGATGTCGCGCACGGCGATGTGCCGGTTGCGGGTGTGCGCCCGGATCCGCCGGGTGATCGCCTCCTCGCCCTCGGGCGGTTCTTCGCCGGGAGCCAGGCGGATCATCCACTGGAACAGGTCGGTGTGCGGGAGCGGGCAGGCGCCGGTGAACCGGCCCTTCACCCCGGGCCAGACGTGCCAGCGGGTACGGGACAGGCCGGTGGTGACGGCGTCGACGATCAACATCCGGTCCTGCTCGTCGGTCTCGCCGAGGAACCCCAGATCGAGGTGCTTGCGGACCGCGCTGGACCCACCGTCGGCGCCCACGAGGTAGCGGGCGGTGATCCGTTCGAGGCCGTCCTCGCCGGTCACGGTGGCGGTGACCGACGTGGCGTCTTGGGTGAATTCGGCGAGTTCGCGGCCGTATTCGACCTTGCCGCCCAGCTGCTCGAGGCGGTCGTGCAGCACGGCGTCGGTGCGGGACTGGGGCATCAGCCGGGTGTTCGGGTAGGGGATGTCGGCGGTGGCGTCGCGGTTGCGGAACATCCGCCACGGAACGGTGACCGGACCCAGGTGGATGCCCAACCTGGGGTAGTCGCTGCTGCCGGCGAGGACGTCGTCGAGCACGCCGAGGTCGTCGAAGACTTCGAGGGTGCGGGGTTGGAGGCCTTTGGCGCGGGAGCCGTCGAAGGAGTGCGGGGCCTTGTCGACGATCCGGACGGCCAGGCCGCGGCGGGCCAGGTCGATGGCGAGGGTGGTGCCGGCCGGGCCGGCGCCGGCGATCAGGACGTCGAGGGTGTCGTTCATGGTTCGAGCCGTTCGGTGTGGGGAGCGGTGAACGAGGCGAGCAGATCGCCGACGTCGTCCGGCCGTTCGTAGGGGGCCATGTGGCCGCATTCGGTGAGCACGTGCGTCTGCCGGGGGCGCAGCAGGTCGTGGACGGTGTCGAGGTGGGTGATCGGGGTGACCCGGTCGTCGTCGCCCCACACCAGCTGCACCGGCAGCCCGAGGCTGCCGGCCCGCCGGAAGAGCTCTTGCCGTTCGTACAGCGGGAAGTCCTGCAGGGTTTGGAAGAACGCGTAAAGGGAGCCTTCGTACCGGTAGGCGTTCCGCACCATGGCGACCAGCCGGGCGGAGAGGGCGGGGTCGCGGACGTTGTGCCCGAGGTGGTCTTCCAGGAGCTTGCGGCCGAAGCGCCGGGCGACGAATCCGGCGACGACGTCGTTGCGCAGCAACCGCTGCGCGCGGGGACGTTCACCCAAGCCGGCCGGGCCCACGACGGTGAGCGTGGTGACCGCGTCGGGATACCGGGTCGTGTAGGCCATGGCGACCAGGGCACCCATCGAGGTGCCGACGACGTGCCGCGGCCGCGTGGGGTCCAAGGTCGTGGTCAGCTCAGCGAGCTGGCGGACGAACAGCTCTTCGTCGTAGCGGCCCCGGACGCGGTCGGAGTACCCGCGGCCGTAGGCGCTGTAGGCGAGGGTGCGCAGACCGCGGGCGTGCAGCCGGGCCGCGAGACCGTCCCAATAGGACAGTGGAATGGTGAGGCCGCCGACGAGGACGGCGAGTTCCCCGCCGGCGGGACCGGTCAGCTCGTAGTGCGTCACCCCGTCGGACAGCTCGGCGAAGCTGCCACGCAGGGTCCGGCGCGTGGCCACGTCGAGCCGGCGGTCCTCATCGGAGGCGACGAAATACTTCATCGCAGGAACTCCGTGATCGCCGTGGCCACCCAGTCCGGGTCCTCTTCCGGCAGCAGGTGGCCACCGTCGGCGTGGATCCGCTCGACGGCGCCGGGGATGTCGCGGGCGAAGTGCTGCCCGTCGACGCCGGCGCTGCGCAGAACCAGCGTCGGGACCGCGATCTTCGGGATGTCGGCGCTGCGGTCGGACTGGTCGGTGTTGGCGAAGTCCACGAACGCCGACCGGTTCCCCGGACGGCTGGTCAGCGCGTGCACCCGGTCGACCATGGCGTCGTCCACGATCGCGGAGTTCGCGCCGACGGCTTCCCGCAGCCCGCGTTCGGTCGCACTCCGCGGCAGCCAGCGCCGCAGGAGCGGACGCAGCAGCGGGTTCCGGGCCAGCCGCAATCCCGCGGGCAGCGTCTTCTCCGGGTAGCCGGTGGCGTTGACCAGCACCAGCGCATCCACCCGCTCGGGAGCGTCCAGAGCGAGATTCCACGCGATGTTGCCGCCGAGCGAATTGCCCGCCAGCGCGAAGTGCGGCACCTCGATGGCGGTCAGGAAGCGGGCGATCGTCCCCGCGTAGGTCCGGATGCGGTAGTCGCGGTCGGGCCGCGGCCCGGTCCGCCCGAAGCCCGGGAGGTCCGGGCGGATCACGTCGTACGACGCCGACAACAGCGCCGCGACCCGCTCGAAGCCCTCCAACGACGACCCGCTGCCGTGCAGCAGCACCAGTGCGGGCCCGTGACCTGCGCGTTCGTAGTGAACGCGCAGGCCGTCCACCGAAACTGACCGGGTATGGGTGGCATTCATAATGGCAACAGTGTTGCCGTTATTGCACGGGGTGTCAACCTGCGGTCATACTTCTGAGCGTGTCGAGAACCTCCTTGCCGGCCGAAGCCACCGCGTCCGCACGACGATCGCGGGGCCGCCCTGCCGTCCCGCTGGACCGGATCCTCGCCGCGGCGCTGCAGCTGGTCGACGAGGAAGGCGCCGAGGCGCTGTCGATGCGGAGCCTCGCCCAACGGCTCGAATCCGGCACGGCCACGCTCTACCGCCACTTCGGCAACCGGGCGACGTTGGTCACCCACGTCATCGACCGCGTGTTCGCCGAGGTCGACCTCGACTCCCGGGCCCTGACGGAGCTGAGCTGGGACCAGGCCTGCCAGGCGTTCGCGCGGGCGATGTTCGACGCGCTGGGCAAGCACCGGAAGCTCGCGCCCCTGCTGATCGAGCAGACCCCGACCGGACCGAACGCGATGGCCCTGCGGGAACGCTGCCTGGCCGTCCTGCTGGACGGCGGGTTGCCGCCGAGCCTCGCGGCGCGCGCCTATGCCACCCTCGCGCGCTACGTCCTCGGGTTCGCCATCCAGCTCACCGGCACCGGGAACGACGCCGAGCAAGAGCGCGTCTCGGCGCGCTTCCACGACCTGCCGTCCGCCGACTTCCCGGCCACGCGCACGGTCGCGGACTCCCTGCCGGTGCCGCTGGAGGACGAGTTCGCTTTCGGCCTGGAGCTGATCGTCACCGGGCTGCGCCAGTTGCACGCTCCGGCCCGGTGACGTGGACGACCACTGCGGTGGCGTTGTCGTTCCCACCGGCTTCTTCGGTGTCGGCGAGCAGCTGTCCCACCTGACGATCCGGGGTGGCCGCCCGTTGCAGGACATCGCGGATCCGGGGGTAGGGGACCTGGTCGGTGACGCCGTCGCTGCACAGCAGGAAGACGTCGCCGGGGCGGGGGGCGAGGTTGAGCACGTCCGGCTCGGGGTGCGCGTCGTGCCCGACGTAGCGGGTCAGCTGGTAGCGGGCGTGGTGGGCTTCCGGTGAATCGAACGCGTACCAGCCGTTGACGGCGCCGAGCCACGCCATCGTGTGGTCGACGGTCAGTTGCTCCAGCAAGCCGTCTCGGAGGCGGTAGCCGCGGGAGTCGCCGATCTGCACCAGCCACAGACCGGCCGGGGACGCGGCCAGTGCGGTCAGGGTGCAGCCGGTCAGCAGGCCGATCCGCCGCCCGGCCGCGCCGACCCGCTCCTGGGCTTCGGCGACCGCGGCCCGGAGCGTGGCGGCGTCGAGCGTGTCGCCCGCCGTGCGGATCCGGTCGACGAAGACGTCGACGGCGGTGCGGCCGGCCGTGCGGCTGCCTTCCCCGTCGCCCATGCCGTCCGCCACGACCGCGAGCAACGGTTCCCGGGTCAGGTGGGCGACGTCGAAGTTGTCCGGATACCGCCGGCCGACGACACTGCCGGCAGCGGCACGAAAGGCGAAGTCGGTCATCCGGGAAGGATGCCAGCCGGTCGCCGTCTTGTCCGGGAAAGCAGAGGACCGCGGGCTGCGTCCGGCGCGGGACCGAGGTCAGACGGCGGCGAGCCGGCGGAAGCGGCTGCCGTGGAAGACCAGCGGCGGGGTTCCGCCCGCGCGCAGGCGGTGGATCTGCAACAGGGCGATCACATGGTCTCCGGCCGGGACCTCGACGTGCAGCGAGCACTCCAGCCAGGCGCTCGATCCGCTGACGAAGACGCTGTCGTCCGGGCCGGGCTCCCACTCGACGTCGCGGAAGCGGTCGCCCCGCCTGGCGGACAGGCTGAGGCAGGCGTCGTCCTGTCCTTCGGCGAGGACGCTGAGGCCCAGCCGCGGCCGGTCCCGCAGGAGGGGCCAGGTCGACGACGTCCGCTGGATGCAGATCGACACCAGCGGCGGCGACAGCGAGACCGACGTGAAGGAGCTGGCGGCCAGCCCGCGGGGCTCTCCGCCGACGAGGGCGCACACCGCGGTGACGCCGGAGGGGAAGCAGCCGAAGGCTTCGCGCAGGTGGCTCTCGGACGTCACGGACTCCAGGTCGATCATCAGCGTCCTTTCCGAAGCGGGGGATGCAGTGCCCGCACGTGCGGGACGGGGCCGGTGAAAAGTTCGACGTCGACCGCGGCGTGCTGACCGGCGCAGCCCTGCGACAGCCGCGACGACGGAACGTCGGCCGTCAGGACGTTCGGGTTGCCGTGCGCGCACAGCGGGCCGGTGGGGTGGTCGTCGACCGGGTCGAACCAGGCGCCGGTCGGGAGCTGGACCACGCCGGGGCGGAGGGCGTCGTCGAGGACCGCGCCGGCCAGGCAGGCGCCCCGGGCGTTGAACACCCGGACGACGTCGCCGGTCGTGATGCCGCGGGCCGCCGCGTCGGCCGGGTTCACCCGGATCCGCTCGCGGCCCGCGACTTTGCCCGCGCTGCTGACGTCGCCGGCGTCGAGCTGGCTGTGCAGGCGGGTGTGCGGCTGGTTGGCGATCAGCCACAGCGGCCCGGACTCGGTCGGCGGGAGCCAGACCGGGTGGCCGGGGCAGTCCGGGTAGCCGAAGCCCGCGACGGTCTCCGACGTGATCTCGATCCGGCCGCTCGGCGTGCGCAGGGGGTGGGCGACCGGGTCCGCGCGGAAGTCCGCGAACAGCGTGTGGTGCTCGCGGCCGGGCGGCAGTTTCAGCTCGCCGTCGGCCCAGAACTGCTCGAACGTCGGTTCTTCGCGCCAGGAGTGGTACAGGTGCTCCAGCCACTCCCGCGGGGAACGGCCTTCGGTGAACGCCTCGGCAACGCCCAGCCGGGCCGCCAAAGCCGCGAAGATCGCGTAGTCGTCGCGTGCTTCTCCGGCGGGAGGAGCGATCCGGTGCATCGCGATCAGGTGGGTGTCCCGGCGGCCCGAGCCGAGGTCCTCGCGTTCCAGTGCCGTGGTGGCGGGCAGGACGATGTCGGCGTGCCGGGCGGTCGCCGTCCAGTGGGGTTCGTGGACGACGACCGTGTCGGGGCGGGTGAACGCGCGGCGCAGGCGGTTGAGGTCCTGGTGGTGGTGGAACGGGTTGCCGCCGGCCCAGTAGACGAGCCGGGTGTCGGGGTAACGGCGGACTTCGCCGTCGTAGTCGTACTCGCGACCCGGGTGCAGCAGCAGATCGGCGATCCGCGCCACCGGGATGAACTCGCCGACCGGGTTCACCCCCTGCGGCAGGTACGGGACGCGCAGCTCGGGGCCGGTGTCGCCGACGTCGCCCATCGAGCCGTAGCCGTGCCCGAACCCGCCGCCCGGCAGGCCGATCTGGCCCAGCATCGCGGCCAGCGCGATGCCCGCCCACACCGGCTGCTCGCCGTGCTCGGTGCGCTGCAGCGACCACGTCACGGTGATCAGCGTCCGGTGGGCGGCCATCTCCCGGGCGAGCGCGACGATGTCGGCGGCCGGGATACCGGTGATCCCGGCCGCCCAGTCCGGGTCCTTGTCGAGCAGGTAGCGCTCGAACTGGGGGTAGCCGACGCAGTAGCGGTCCAGGAACTCCCTGTCGTGCCGGCCTTCGACGACGAGGGTGTGCGCCAGCGCGAGCATCAGCGCGGTGTCGGTGGCGGGCCGGATCGGGTACCACCGCGCGTCCAGTGTGGACGGCAGGTCGTCGCGCAGCGGGCTGACGAGCGCGACGCGGGCCCGCAGCCGCGCGAGGTGCCCCGGTGTGCCGTGCACGGTGACCCCGCCGGGCGTGACGAACACGTTCTTCTCCGGCACGCCGCCGAAGGCGACGATCAGCTCGGTGTGCCCGGCGATCGTCGGCCAGGTCGACGCCTGGCGCAGCACCGCGTGCTGGTCGCCGACGACGTGCGGCAGCAGCACCGACGAAGTCCCGTTGCTGTAGCTGTTCCGCGACGCGGTGAAGCCGCCGATCGTGTTCAGGAAGCGGTGCAGCTGGCTCTGGGCGTGGTGGAACCGCCCGGCGCTCGCCCAGCCGTACGAGCCGCCGAAGACGGCCTGGTTGCCGTGCTCGGTCCGGACCCGGTCCAGTTCGGCGGCCAGCCGGTCGAGGACGTCGTCCCACGGCACCTCGACGAACTCGTCGCGGCCGCGCCGGTCGTCCGGGCCGGGACCGTGCTCGAGCCAGCCGCGGCGGACCGCCGGCCGGGCCACCCGGCTCGGGTGGTCCAGCGCGGCGGCCAGGTTGCCCAGCAGCGGCGACGGCGCCGGGTCCGCCGGGTGCGGCTCGACGCGCAGCCGCCCTTCCGCGTCGACCTCGGCGGAGAAGGCACCCCAGTGCGATGTGCTCGGCTTCATGCGCCGACGGTAACGGCGTCCGCGCGCTCCCGGACCAGCTTGACGAGGGTGCCGTAGTCGCGGGCGTCGGCCAGCGGCGAGAGCCCGCGGATCAGCAGCGTGCCGACGCCGAGCCGGACGTAGCCGAGCAGCGAGTCCGCGACCTGCTCGTAGCTGCCGACCAGCGCGGTCGAGTTCCCGGCGGCGCCGGTCGCCTTCGCCACCGCCGTCCACAGCCGCTCGTCCACCACCTCGCCGGTCGCGGCCGCCTCCAGGAGCCGCTGGGAGCCGACGGCCTCGGTCGAATCGCGGCGGCCCTTGAACTCGCCGACGCGCTCCTGCGTCAGCCGCAGGATGTCCCGCGCGCGGTCCCACGCCTCGGCTTCGGTCGCCGCCGGGATGGGCCGCAGGCTGACGCTGAAGGCGATGTCCCGGCCGGCCGCGGCCCGCACCTGGCCGATGCGCTCGGCGATCCCGGCCAGCGGTTCGCCCCAGAGCGCGTAGACGTCGGCGTGCTTCGCCCCGACCCGGATCGCGTCGGCCGACGCGCCGCCGAAGTACACCGGGATCCCGGCGGCCGGGCGGACGTCGGAGAGCGCGCCCTCGACCCGGTAGAACTCGCCTTCGTGGTCGAACGGCTCGGCCGAGTCCCACGTCCGGCGGACCACGGTCAGGAAGTCGTCGGTGCGGCGGTAGCGGGTGGGTTTGTCGGTGAAGTCGCCGTCGCGGGCCTGGTCGGCGTCGTCGCCGCCGGTGATCACGTGCAGCGCGACCCGGCCGGGGTGGAACGCGTCGAGGGTGGCGAACTTGCGGGCGAGCTGGGTGGGCGCGACGAAGCCGGGGCGGTGGGCGAGCAGCACGCCGAGCCGGCCGGTGGCGGCGAGGACCTGGTCGGCGAGCACGAACCCGTCCGGGCTGCTCGCCGACTGGGCGATCAGCACCCGGTCGAACCCGGCCGCTTCGTGCGCGCGGGCGACTTCGCGCAGGTACTCCGGCTGGATGACCGGGCCCTCCGGCGCGACGGTCTCGCTGGCCTGGCGGCCGGCGGCGTAACCGATGAATTCGAGCGTCACGGGGTCTCCTGTCCCAGGGCGCGGGCGGCGGCGAAGATGTCGCTCATCCGCCAGCTTTCGTTGGCGTGGGTGCGGCGGGCCCGGCCCCAGCCGGAGTCGCGCCGGTACTGCGCGGGCCAGTCCGAAGCCCGGACGGCGGTTTCGTCGACGGCCACGGGCCGGCGGCAGTCGGGGTCGACGAACAGGGCGTCGGCCGGGCAGTAGAGCTCGCAGAGGAAGCACGTCTGGCAGTCGCTCTGGCGCGCGATGACGGGCGGGGCGTCCGGGACGGTGTCGAAGACATCGCTGGGGCACACCCGGACGCACTTGTCGCAGGCGATGCAGCGGTCGGCGAGAACGAGTTCGATCACGCGGCGGCCTCCCGCTCGTCGGTGCGCCAGTGCATGCCGAGGCTTTCCCGGCGCCGGAGCGCGGCTTCCTTGACCCAGCGGCCCACGGCGACCAGTGACGCCGTCTCGCGCGCGGTCACGGCGTCGCGGCCGGTGCCGGTCAAGCGCGCCTCGACGTCCGTCCACAGGGAATCCAGGAGGGACAGGGACCGGCGGAGACCGGTCTCGTCCCGGAACATGTTCTTGTCGTAGGCGTTCAGCTCCTCCCGGACCACGTCGATCACCGCGGTCGTGTCCACTGTGGCCGGTAGGCCGCCCGGCCGGATCCCGGCCCGCCCGATCGGCCGCACCGGTGAAGCTTTCGTGCCGCGGGCGTACCGGACCGCCGCGCGCCCGGCCCAGGTGCCCGACGAGACCGCCCACGCCGAGTTCGGCGAGCCGCCGCCGGAGATCGCCCCCACGACCGGGACCCGGCTGGCGACGTCCCCGGCGGCGAAGAGCCCGGGCACGTCCGTGGCGCAGTCCGGTGCCACGACCAGGCCGCCGACCCCGCGGATGGTGCCCTCGCCGAGCAGGGTGACCTCGAACCGTTCGGTGTACGGGTCGATCCCGCGACGGGTGAACGGCAGCAGGAAGTTGGGCTGGACCACGGGCATCTTGCGGCGCACCCAGTCCGGCGCGCGGTCGAGCGTCGTGAACACCGGGCCGCGCAGCATCGCCGCGCCGAGCACGCGGTTGCGGTCCGGCCCGGACGGCAGCTCGATGACCCGGCCGCCGGCGTCGGTGTAGGTGCCGAACAGGTACGTCATCGACCGCGCCATGGTCGAGAAGGCCGGGGCGAGGGTGTAGTAGTTCGAGAACTCCATGCCGGACAGCCGCGCGCCGGCCTCGACGGCCATCAGGTGGCCGTCGCCGGTGTTGCCGCGCGAGCCGAGCAGGTGGGAGCGGAACGCCGTGCCGCCGGTGGCCAGCACGACCGCGCCCGCCCGCACCTGCCAGTTCCCGCCCGCCTGCCGCCGGACCCCGGCCGCGCCGCCCACGGAGCCGTCCGGGCGCAGCAGCAGTTCCAGCGCCGGGTGGTGGTCGAGGATCCGGACGCCGGCGCGGTGAACCAGCCCCCGCATCGCGCGCAGGTACTCCGGCCCGCGCACGTTGTTCGTTCGGTCTGGTCTCCCGTCCCGCACCGGGAACGGGTAGTACTTGTCCAAGGTGGGCAGTCGTTCCCACGTCGTGCGCAGGACCCGCAGCGCCTGCTCGGCGTCGGCTATCCCGCCGGCGTGCGCGTGCCGTTCGGCGACGGCCCGCTCGTGCTGCGACGGCTCGACGAACCAGTGCGTGACCCCGGCCGTGGCGGTGACGCCGCTGGTGCCGCAGTAGCCCTTGTCCACCAGCACCACGTCCCCGCCGGCCTGGGCCGCGGCCAAAGCGGTCCAGGTCGCGGCGAGGCCGCCGCCGATGACCAGCACGTCGGCCTTCACCGGGACTCCGCCAGCTCGGCGACCCCCAGCTCGGCCAGCAGCCGGTGCCGCAGCTCGTCGAACTCCGGGTTGCGGCGGCTGCGTTCGCCGTCGAAGGCGACGCGGTGCTCGGCCGCGAGCCGGCCGGAGCGCATCGCGACCACGCGGTCGGCGAGCAGGATGGCCTCGTCGACGTCGTGGGTCACGAGCAGGACCGCCGGGCGGTGCGCGTCGACGAGCTGCCGGACCAGAGCGTGCATCTTGATCCGGGTGAGCGCGTCGAGGGCGGCGAACGGCTCGTCGAGCAGCAGCAGCCGGGGTTCGCGCACCAGCGCCCTGGCGAGGGCGACGCGCTGGGCCTCACCGCCCGACAGCGTGACCGGCCACGCGTCGAGGTGCCCGGCCAGGCCGACCTCGGTCAGCGCGCGGGCCGCGGCCTCCCGGGGCAGGCCGACGGCGACGTTCTGCCAGACCCGTCGCCACGGCAGCAGCCGGTGCTCCTGGAAGACCACCATCCGCTCGGCCGGGGCGTCGAGGTCGCCGCCGTCGGGCGTGTCGAGCCCGGCGAGCAGCCGCAGCAACGTCGTCTTGCCGCAGCCGCTTTCCCCGATGAGCGCGACGAACTCGCCGGGCGCGATGTCGAGGTCGAGGCCGTCGAGGACGGTCCGCGGCCCGAAGCTCTTGGTCAGCGCGCGCACGCGCACGGCGGTGGTCACAGCTTCACCGCGTGGTCGGCGATGGTGATCGGGCCGCTGAGCACCTTCCGCTTGGCGAGCCAGTCGGCGCCGCGCTGCAGCTGCGCGATCCCGTCGTCGTCGATCAGCGCCAGCTTGGTCCGGACGTTCTTCGCGGCCATCTTGTCCAGTACGGCCTGCGGGTAGTGCGAGACGGCGTTGCCGATGTCCAGGGATTCCTTGTAGTGCTGGTTCTGCCAGTCGTAGTCGGCCTGGAACGCGGCGATCACCGTGCGGATCGTGTCGGCGTTCTTCTCGGCGTAGTCGCGGCGGACCAGGTAGCTGGTGAAGTCGATCTGGAAGTCCAGCTCGTCGCCGTCCACGAAGATCGGCTTGGCGCCGTACTGGACCTCGGCGATCTCGCGGAAGCCCTGCCAGATGGCCCAGGCGTCGATCTTCCCGGCGCCGAACGCGGCGGACGCCTCCGGCGGGTTGAGGTAGGTGACCTTCACCGACTCGCGCGGCACCTGGTACTTCTCCAGCGCGGCGACCAGCAGGAACTCGCCGAGCCCCGCCTTGTTGACCGCGACGGTCTTCCCCGCGAGATCGGTGACCTTTTCGATGCCGGTGTGGGCCCCGGCGACGATCGCGGTGGTCCGCGGGGTGGACGCCGCCCAGGCGACGTAGACGAGGTCGGCACCCGAGAGGATCGCCTGGTCGGCCGGGGTGGTGCTGCCGCCGAAGCTGAAGTCGGCGGTGCCGCCGACGACGGCCTGCAGCGTCGGCGCGTGGTTGGGGAACGGGCCGACCCACTCGACGGCGATGCCCTGGTCCGTGAGCGTCTTCTCGAGCACGCCGCGGGCCTTGGGGACGGAGATGGTGCTGTAGGTCAGCCGGACCTTGCCCTGCGTGGCGCCGCCGGCCGAGCCGGTGGCGCACGCGGCGAGCGGGGCGGTGAGGGCGGTCAGCCCGGCTGCGGTCAGGAACGTGCGGCGGGAGAGTGTCATGGGGAGTCCTCAGGCGGTCAGGCGGGCGTAGGTGGGGTGCCAGCGCAGCAGCCGGCGTTCGAGGAGCCGGGTGACCAGGTCGCAGAGGATCCCGATCACGGCGTAGATGAGCACGACGAGCACGATCACGTCGGTCTGCAGGAACTCCCGGGCGTTGGTGGCCATGAACCCGAGCCCGGCGTCGGCGCCGAGGGTTTCGGCGATGACCAGCGCGAGCCAGGCCGCCGTCAGCGACAGCCGCAGCCCGCCGAGGATCGACGGCAGCGCGCCCGGCAGCACGACCCAGCGGATCTGCGCGGCGCGGCCGAGGCCGACGACGTCGGTCATCTCCAGCAGCTTCGGGTCGATCTGGCGGATGCCGAGCACGGTGGTGAGGTAGAGCGGGACGGCGGTGCCGAGCGCGATCAGGAAGATCTTGCCGGCTTCGCCGATCCCGAACCAGACGATCACCAGCGGCAGGATGGCCAGGAACGGCACCGCGCGGACCATCTGGATGCTGCGGTCCAGCAGTGCCTCGGCCACTTTGGACAGTCCGACGAGCAGGCCGAGCCCGAGCCCGAGGCTCGCCCCGATGGCGAACCCGGTGGCCGAGCGCTGCAGGCTGGCGACCAGGTTGGCGGGCAGTTCGCCGTCGGCGATCAGGTCGCCCGCCTTGGCCAGCACGCCGGTCGGGGCCGGCAGCACCTGCTTCGGCAGGAGCCCGGTCCGCGCGAGCAGTTCCCACAGCGCGAGGACGGCGACCGGGGACAGCCAGGAGACGGCCCGGTACGGGAAGCGGACGACGGCCGGCCGGGTGACGGCGCGGGTCATCGCGGATCGAGCCCGGAGTCGACGTAGTCGGTCAGCTTCTTGCCGCCGGGGAACAGGCCCTGCTGGACCCAGGTGTCGTAGGTCTTCTGCAGCTGGGCGGCGAGCGTGGCGTCGACCGGGATGCGCTGGTAGGTCGTCTCGTCCGGCCTGACCTGCTTCGCGATCTCGATCGGCTGGTGGGCGAAGCCGGCGTACCACTTGTCGAACGCGTCGGGGTTGTCCTTGGACCACGTGTAGCTCTTGTCGACGCGGCTCGCGAAGTCCTGGATGGCGGTGCGTTTGCGCGGGTCGCCGAGTGCCTTGTCGGTGGCCGAGAGCACGTTGAGGCCGGAGTTGATGCCCGCGCCGTCGGACAGCACCCGGGCGCCCAGTTCGCCGCGGGCACGGGCGGCGTAGACGCTCCAGGTGGCCCAGGCGTCGATGCTGCCGGTCGAGAACGCACCGTTCGCTTCGGACGGCGCGAGGAAGTTCAGGGTGACGTCCTTGTCGGTCAGCCCCGCCTGCTTCAGCGCACCGATCACCAGGAAGTGGGCGACGCTGCCGCGGGTGGTGGGGGAGATCCGCTTGCCCTTGAGGTCGGCGACGGTGTGCGCGGGGCTGTCCTTCGGCACCAGCAGGTAGGTGCCCTTGCCGCCGTTGCTCCAGGCCGCGGCGACCTTGATCTTCGAGCCACCGGCGATCGCGGTCACCGTGGGGGAGTCGTTGGCGCCGCCGATGTCGACCGCGTCCGCGCGCAGGGCCTCGTGCAGGTTGACCGCCGCGGCGAACTGCGACCACTCGATCTTGTAGGGCAGGTCGTCGAGCAGCCCGGCGGCCTTGAGCCGGGACTGCGTGGCGCCGGTCTGGTCGCCCACCCGCAGCACCACCGGGCCGGAGGCGTCCGATGTGGACGATCCGCACGCGGTCAGGGTGCCGAGACCGAGCAGGGTGGCCACGAGCAGGGCGAGCCGGGGTTTCGAGGGCATGCGGAACTCCCCAATGCGGTGTCGGCCGCGGAGATTCGGTTGCGGCGCCGGGCTAAATGGTCACCGGCGTGTATCTATTTTCCCCCGCGGCCGGGCCGAGTCAACGGCCGCGACCGGGTTCCCACGAACCGGGAAGAGCTCCACTGTGGACCGATGCGGCGCGCGCGGCGTCGAAGTATTCGCGCAGCGGACGCCAGCCGGGCACGACGAACCGGCCGCCCGGACCGGTGAAGGTCAGCGTCGGCAGGGCGTAGCGGACGTGGTGTTCGAGGTGCTTCGCGCGGCCGCTGTGCGGTCCGGGCGCGGTGATGTCGAGGACTTCCGGGCAGGGGTTGCGGGTTTCGCGCCAGTCGTCCCGGACGGCCTGCCGCACTTCGTCGCTCGCCATCGCCGTCCGCAAGGCATCGACGTCGAGACCCGGTACGCCTTCGACGGCGGCGAGCACCCGGCCGGTGTCGTCGGCCGGGGTGCCGTGCCGGAACGTCGTTTCGCGCAGCCGCGTCAGGACCAGGTCGGCGACGGTTTCCCCCTGTGCCTCGGCGGCTTTCGCGGCCAGCGACGCCGGCCAGCTCGTGCGGGCGACCCAGGCCAGGTGCGGCGGTTTCGGGGCGCCGGTGTACTCGGTGACGCCGTCGATGAACTTCGCGTACCAGGCGGCTTCGGCGGCGGGGTCCGGTGCCGGGTCCTCGTCGTCGTCGAAGAGGATGCCGAACACCCGGCGCCACCGGGCGTCCGGCAGTTCCGCCCGCAGCAGGCGGAACTTCGGCTCCGACCCCCACGCCCACGGGCAGGCGGGGTCGGTGTACTCGACGACTTCGAGCGGCACGGCTCAGTCCTCGGGCACGTCGACCGGGGACCACAGGCTCGGCAGGTTGACCACGATGCCTTCTTGGCTGCTCCGCGCGATGATCACGACCGCCTCTTCGTCGGTCGGGTTCTCCTCGCGGTGCGGCACGTACGGCGGAACGAAGATGTAGTCGCCGGGCCCGGTTTCGATCCGGATTTCCTCCTCGCCGTCGGCGAAGACGAACACCGGGTGACCGGACTTGACGTAGATGGCCGTCTCGGCCTCGCCGTGGTGGTGGTCGCCCGAGTTGGTCACCGGCGCGACGTGCGTCTCGCCCATCCACACCTTCGACGACCCGACCGTCTTGCCGGAGATCGCCTCCAGCCGCCGCATGCCGCTCGTCTGGTTCGTGTCGCCGGTGAGGTCGGCGCCGCGGATGTGGCGCAGGGGCTGGTGCCAGAGGTCGCTCACGCGAAGTCCTTTCAGGTGGCGACGCGGGCGGGCGCCGCGCCGTCGAGCAGGTCGGCGATGGTCGTGGCGCGCAGCAGCGCGTCGAGCCCGGCCTCGAGGCCGGACCAGAACGGCGTGAGCCCGGCGGCCGTTCCGTGGTAGGCCAGCGCCGGGCGGGGTTCGCCGCGGACGGAGAGGAACTCGCCGTCGACCGCCACGACGGCGTCCCGCACGGTCAGTTCGCCGGCCGGCCGGGCCAGCCAGTAGCCGCCTTCGCAGCCGCGCTGGCTGCGGACCAGCCCGGCCTGCCGCAGGTCCCGCATGACCGCCTTGATGAACCGGGCGGGGATGTCCTGGGTGGCGGCGACGGCTTCGCAGGTGATCGGCCGCGAGGTGTCCGCGGCGAGCTCCAGCAGCACCCTGATCGCGTAGTCCGCCCTGGCCGAGATGCGCATGCCCGCCATCATCCCCGGACCAGGACCGGCCCGCGCGTCCCGGCGCGCAGCCACTCCAGGAACTGGACGACCTCGGCGGCCACGCTGCGGTGGGCGACGTCGTTGAGCACGTCGTGCCGGCCGCCCTCGACCAGCGCGAACCGGCCCGCCGGGAGCATCTCGGCGAACGCGCTCGCGGCCTTCGGGTCCGCGACCCGGTCCGCGCCGCCGTGCAGGACGAGCACCGGCGTGCGGGGGAGCGCCGCCGGGATGCCGGCGGGCTCCGAGAGCAGGGCGCCGCGCCGGAGGCGGTCGTCGGTGCCGAGCAGCTCGCGGTGCACCGGGCACGCGGTCCGGACGTCGAGCTCGGCCTCCCACGAGCGATCCGGCGTGGCGTCGGCCGAGAGCGGCAGCCCGGCCGCCACGACCGCGTGCACCGGCAGCTCCGCGGCCAGGCTCAGGGCGGCGACGGCGCCGGTGTCGCTGCCGAGCAGGACCACGGGGACCGGGCCGCCGCGCAGTTCGCCCGCGACGTCGGCCGGGGAAGCCACCGCGACGACCCGGTAGCCGTCGAAGGCCAGCCGCGTGCCGAGCCGGGTGTAGAGACCGGGGTGCTCGCCGCGGCCGGGCAGCACCACGACGGTGCCGCGCACGGTCACGCCGTCCGGCGGGGCCCAGCGGGCGCGGGTCATACGGCGGCCGCCGCGGCCGGCTGCCGCTCGCGGCGGGCCAGCTCGGAGCGCACCAGCGGCAGCAGGTGCCTGCCGTAGTCGATGGCGTCGTCGAGCGGGTCGTAACCGCGGATCAGGAGGGTGGTGACGCCGATGTCGACGTAGTCCAGCAGGGCCTTGGCCACCGTCTCGGGCGTGCCGACCAGCGCGGTCGAGTTGCCCGCGGCACCGGTGGCCGTGGCCAGCGGGGTCCACAGTGCACGGTCGTGGCGGTCGGCCTTCGCGGCCGCGGCCAGCAGCCGGACGCTGCCGACGTTGGTGGGCGCGCCGCCGTCACGCCATTCGCGGGCCGCCTTGGCCGCGCCGCTCGCGGTGATCTTGTCGAGGATCCGCTCGGCCCGTTCCCACGCCAGTTCCTCGGTGGGCGCGAGGATGGGCCGGAACGACACGCTGATCCGCGGCGGGGTCAGCCGTCCGGCCGCCTTCGCCGCCGCCCGGACGGACGCGATCTGCTCGGCCGTTTCCTTGAGCGGTTCGCCCCACAGCGCGAACACGTCGGCGTGCTGCCCGCCGACCCGGTAGGCCGCCGCCGAGGAACCGCCGAAGTACAGCGGGATCCGCGGGTTCTGCAGCGGGCGCACCTGCGGGGTGTAGTCGTCGAGCCGGTAGTGCTTGCCGTGGTGGGAGAACGCGGACCCGGACGTCCAGGCGCGCTTGAGGACCTCCAGGTACTCGCCGGTGCGTTCGTAGCGCTCGTCCTTGGGCAGGTAGTCGCCGTCGCGGGCCTGCTCGACGTCGCTGCCGCCGGTGATGGTGTGCACCGCGACCCGGCCGCCGCTGAAGTGGTCGAGGGTGGCGAACGCGCGCGCCGCCAGCGTCGGCGCGACGAACCCGGGGCGGTGGGCCACGAGCAGGCCGAGGCGCTCGGTGTGCGCGGCCGCGTAGGCCGCGACCTGCTGGCCTTCCGGCCAGCCCGCGCCGTAGCCGATGAGCACCCGGTCGAAGCCGCCGTCCTCGTGCGCCCTGGCGAACCGGCGGACGTAGGCGGGGTCGATCACCGGGCCTCTGGCGGGCCGGGTCTCGCTCGCGTCCTGGGTGCCGATCATGCCGACGAACTCGACGGGCATCTGCTTTCCTTTCGCCGCAGCACAATGCTCGCTTCAGCGAACGACACGAGCGACGGCGGTGTCAATTGGGCATCTCCGGGTGTCCATTTGGTGGACGGTGCTGGCTCCGCCTCCGCCGGGCGGCTTATCGTCGGCCCGCTCGCCGATACCCCGGGAGGACTCGTGACCACGAGCGTCGCCACCGTGCCGCAGCCCGACCTGGCCGCGTTGCCGTCGATCGTCGGTGCGCTGTCCGCGCGGGCCGGCGAGCACGACCGCGAAGCGACGTTCCCGCACGAGGGCGTCGAGCTGGTCCACGCCGCCGGCCTGCTGACCACGACCGTGCACCCGCGCTACGGCGGTCCGGGCGCCGGTGTTCTCGACACCGCCCGGCTGCTTTCCGAGCTGGGGCGCGGAGATCCGTCGGTGGCCTTGGTCACCGCGATGACGTTGTTCGTGCACGCCGCCCAGGGCACTGAGCCGTCATGGCCCGAAGAGGTCTACCGGCAGGTCCTCGCCGAATCCGCCGAGCGGCCGGTGCTGATCAACGCGCTGCGCGTCGAACCGGAGCTCGGCTCGCCGACCCGCGGCGGCCTGCCCGCGACGACCGCCCGCCGTACGGCGGACGGCTGGCGCCTGTCCGGCCGGAAGATCTACTCGACCGGTTCGGTGGGCCTGCGGTGGATGGTGGTCTGGGCGCGGACCGACGAGGCTTCGCCGCGGGTGGGCGGGTTCCTGGTCCGCGCCGGCGCTCCGGGCATCGAGATCGAGCCGACCTGGGACCACCTCGGGTTGCGCGCGAGCGCGAGCCACGACGTCGTGTTCACCGACGTCCCGGCGGCGGCTCCACCGGGACTGTCCACACCGGACACCCAGCGGCCGCCGGTGCTCACCTTCCCGCTCGCGCTGCCCGCGATCTACCTCGGTGTCGCGCGCAACGCGCTGGACTGGCTCACCGGGTTCCTGCGTGACCGCGTCCCCAGCGGGCTCGGCAAGCCGCTGGCGACGTTGCCGAGGTTCCAGACCGCGGTCGGCGAGATCGCCGCGCGGATCACCGGGGCGGAGGAGATCCTGTTCGGGCTCGCCCGCCGGGCCGACGAGGGCGACCCGGCCGCGGTGGCGCGGGCCGGGGTGGCGAAGGTCCTCGCGACCCGGCTGCTCGTCGAGGCGGTGGAGCAGGCCGTCGCGCTGACCGGGAATCCCGGCCTGACCCGGGCCAACCCGCTGCAGCGGCACTACCGCGACGTGCTGTGCAGCCGGGTCCACACCCCGCAGGACGACGCCGTGCTGACCGGGCTGGGCCGGTCCATCCTCGCTTGACCGCGGTCCCGGGAGAGCTCCGGATCGCTTCCCGCCGGGTGGCCCCACCGCCGGCGACCGGTTCGCGCCGTGGGCGTGTCCTTGTCTTGTCCAGTGGGAAGCGGCCATTCGAGTGAGAACCGCCCAGCGGGGTGGGCAGCAAGTTCATCATGGTCCGGGCGCTGATCTCGTGGGGGACGGCGAAACCGGCGGGGGACGTGGTGATGGCGAAGTCGACGGCAGCGGTGCACCGCACGATCGTCGTGGTCGACGTCGAGGGGTTCGGCGCGTGGCAGCGGACGAACCACCACCAGCTCGCGGTCCGGCGCGGGCTCTACCGCTGCCTGCGGACCTCCTTCGACAAAGCCGGCATCCCGTGGGAATCCTGTGAAACGGAGGACCGCGGTGACGGCGTCTTCGTCCTCGCGCCGCCGGAAGTGCCGAAAAGCCTCTTCGTGGAGGCACTTCCCGCCCTGGTGGTGGACGCACTCGCGGCGCACAACCACCTGCACGGGCCCGAAGCCCGCATCAGGTTGCGGATCGCGGTGCACGCGGGAGAGATCAACTACGACGACCACGGCGTCACGGCGGCGTCGGTGAACCTGACGTTCCGCCTCGTGAACTCGGCCGAGCTGAGGGCCGCGCTGGCCGGGTCGCGGGGCATCCTCGCACTCATCACGTCGAGCTGGTTCTTCGACGAGGTGGTGCGGCACAGCGTCACCGCCAGGCCCGAGACCTACCGAAACGTGACTGTCTCGGCCAAGGAGACCGTCACTGCGGCGTGGATCGCCCTGCCGGACAACCCCTACAGCGACCTCGCCGACCCGGTGGGACAACCGAGTCCCGCAGCGGGCGCCGAACCCCGGGTGCTGCCCGTACCCCGGCACCTCCCGGCGAGCACCGCCCACTACACCGGCCGCCTCGCCGACATCGCGAAGCTCGACTCGTTGCTCGTCGAGCCCGGGACGAGCGGGCCCGGCCAAACCACGGTGTTCCTGATCGTCGGCGCGGCCGGCATGGGTAAGACCGCGCTGGCCGTGCACTGGGCGCACGCGGTGAGAAGCCGGTTCACCGACGGCGACATCTACCTCGATCTGCACGGCTACGACCCGGTCGCGCCCCCGCCGCTCGAGCAGGTCCTGGAACGGGTGCTCAGAGCGCTGGGGGTCACCACCCGGAACATGCCGGCGGACCTCGAGGGGCAGGCGGCGCTCTACCGCTCACTGCTGGCCGACCGGCGTGTCCTGATCGTCCTCGACAACGCCGCCACCCCAGAGCAGGTCCGCCCGCTGCTCCCCGGGTCGGCCACGTGCCGGGTGCTGATCACCAGCCGCCACCGGATGTCCGGCCTGGTCGCCCGCGAGGGCGCCGCCCGCTTGACCCTCGACCCGCTTCACCCGACGGAGGCGTACTCCCTCCTCGAGCAGATCGTCGGCGAAGACCGGGTCGCGGAGGAGGGGGCCGCGGCGGCCGAGATCACGCGCGCCTGCGCATACCTCCCGCTCGCGTTGCGCATCGCCGCCGAACGCGTCGCCGCGCACCCCAGGCTCACCCTGGCCGAACTCGCTCGCCAGCTGTCCGGCGAACGCGACCGGCTCGACCTGCTGGCCGCGGACGACGACGAGAGCACGGCCGTGCGCGTCGTGTTCTCCTGGTCCTACCGGGCGCTCCCGCCGGCCGTTTCCCACGTGTTCCGCCTGCTCGGCCTGCACTCCGGCCCGGACATCTCGATCCCCGCTGCCGCGGCGCTGACCAACCTCAGCATCGAGCACACCCGGCGCAACCTCGACGCGCTCGCGAGCGTGCACCTCGTGGAGGAGGTCGGCCACAACCGCTACCGCCTCCACGACCTGCTCCGGCTGTACGCCGCGGAACGCGCCGGCGAGGACGAAACCGAAGCCGGCCGCGGTGCCGCGAAACTGCGGCTGCTGACGTGGTACCTGCATTCCGCCGACGCCGCCGACCGTCAACTCGCCCCGCGCCGGCGCCACGCCCCGCTCGGCGAACCACCCGACGGCTGCCGTCCGCTGACCTTCGAAACCCAGGGGCGCGCCTGGCAGTGGTGCGAGGCGGAACGCCTCAACCTCGTCGCCGCGACCCGGCAGGCCTCGGCCGAGTCGCACCTGGACATCGCTTGGCAGCTCCCGACCGCGTTGTGGGGCTACTTCACCCTGCGGACGCCCTGGGTCGACTGGATCATCGCCTACCGCATCGGGCTCGCCGCGGCCGAGCGGCAGGCCGACCGGAGCGGATACGCCTGGCTGCTCGCCGGGCTGGGAATCGCGTACCGCAACCTCCGCCGGTACGACGATGCGATCGACAGCTTCGAGCGCGCCCTCGGCGTCTGGCGCGAACTGGGCGACCGTTACGCCGAGGCGTGGACCTTGGGCAGCCTGAGCATCGCCTTGTGGGAGCTGGAGCGATTCGCCGACGCCTTGGCCTGTTCGCAGGACGCGCTCACCCTGTTCCGCGCCGTGGACAGCCCATACGGCGAAAGCCAGGCCCTGCACTGCTTCGGCGACGCCTGCCGCGGTCTCGGACGGTACGCCGAGGCGATCGACTACCTCCAGCAGGCGCTGCACCTGCGACGGGGCAGTGGCGACCCGGGCGGGGAAGCCCAGATCCTCAAAAGCCTCGGGGACACCTACCAGGACCTCGACGAACTCGACAAGGCCGAGGAGCACTACCGGCAGGCGCTCGGGATGTGGCGCGAGGTCGGCGACCGCTGGAGCGAAGCGAGGAGCCTGACCTCCATCGGTGACATCGCGAAGATCCTCGGCGACCTCGACACGGCGGTCGACTGCTGGCGTCGGGCACTGGCGATCTGCGAGGAACTCGGCGCCCCGCAGACCGCGGAGATCCGCGCCCGGCTGAACCACGCGGTCTGATCAAGGTGCCGCGGGCGACCGGCCCGGCTCGCCGCGCACGACAGCCGTGGACGTCCGGCCGCCGATGGACACGGCGACGGCCGCGCCCGCCAGGCAGACCACGGCGGTGATCAGGAAGATCGCGCGGTACTCCGTCAGCAGCGCTTCGCGAACCGCGCCGAGGTAGCCGGCGAGGGCCTGGTCGTAGGCCGGTTGGGACGGGAACAGGATCCGGATCGGCGGGTTCAGCGACGCGGTCAGCGTGTGGAAGTAGTGCAGGCCGAATGCGGACACGGCGGCGACGCCGACCAGCATGCCGGTCATCCGCGCGACCACGACCGCGGCCGACGCGACGCCGTGCTGGGCGCGCGGCACGGCCCGCAGCGCGGCCGTCGACAGCGGGGCGATGACCAGGCCGAGCCCCAGCCCGGCGAGGGCCAGGTCGACGTCGAGGCGCGGCAGGCCCAGGACGGACCTGGCGGTGAGGACGTCGGCGGGCCAGCGGGACATCAGCAGGTAGCCACCGGCCGCGACCAGCATGCCGGCGCCGGCGATCCAGCGTTCGCCGATCCGCGTGGCGAGCAGGCCACCGAGCAGCGCGCCGGCCGGCAGCGCGACCAGGAACCGCAGCAGGAGCTCGACACTGCCGCCGTCGTCGCGGCCGAGCAGTGTCTGCGCGAACAGGTCGACGTCGACCAGCGTGATCATCAACGCCGCCCCCGCGGCGACGCTCGTCCCGAGTGCGGTGAGGAACGGCCGCATCGCCACGTTCGCCGTGTCGACGAGCCGGACTTCGGCGCGCGACTCCCACCAGAGGAACGCGGCCAGGCTGACCCCGGCGCCGATCAGGAACGGCACGCCCCACGGCGGCAGCACCTGCTCGCGCGGGTTCGGGTTGTCCAGGCCGATGACGAGCAACGCGAGGGTGAGGGCCAGCAGCAGGACACCGGCGAGGTCGACGCGCGGCCGCTCGGCGGGTTTCCCGCCCCGCACGGAAACCTGCACCGCGACGGCGGCCAGCACGGTCAGCGGGACGTTGACCCAGAACACGCCGCGCCAGCCGGTCGCGGCGGCCAGCCCGATGCCGTAGAGCGGCCCGAGGACGCTGCCGAGCTCCTGCGCGGCGCCGACGGCGCCCAACACGGCGGAGCGGCGGTTCCCCGGCCACAGATCCGCGGCCAGCGCGAGGGTGACCGGGAGCAGCGCGCCGCCGGCGGTCCCCTGGACGACCCGGCCCACGACCAGGAGCGGCACCGTGCCGGCCAGCGCGGTGAGCACCGACCCGGCGAGGAAACCGCCGAGGCAGGCCTGCAGCAGCAGCTTGCGGCCGAACCGGTCGGAGTACTGGCCGAGCAGCGGCATCGCGGCCACGTAGCCGAGCAGGTAGCCGGTGATGACCGGGGTGACGATCTCCAGCCGGTTCACCGGAACGCCAAGGTCGTCGATGATCTGCCGGAGCAGGCCGACGACGACGTAGGTGTCCAGCGCGCCGAGCAGCACGGCGAGACCACCGGCACCGACGGCGAGCGCGCGGCCGCCGGGCGAGCCGGACGGCCCGGTCACGCCGGCGCGGTCACGGTGACCGGCTTGTCCACGTCGGACAGCGTGACGTCCACGCTCGCGTTGCCCGGGAACCCGAGCGCAGCCTTGACCGGCAGGTGGCCGCCGTCCTGGCGGAGCCAGAAGGTGGCGTTCGCGTCCGAGGACACCCCCGGCACCAGTGCGGCCAGCGCGTCCCTCGGCACCGTCCCGGTGACGCGGTAGGTCGCCGTGCCGCCGACGTCTTCCGTCCCGTCCGTCTTCGGGCCCTGTACCGAGGACAGCACCTTCGGGATGCCGCGCTGCGGGTCGAGGATCGCGGACGGGTCGTAGATCGAGGAGCTCAGCGCGGCCGGGATCTGCTGGAACCCGCCGGTGGGCCCCTTGAGGTACAGCGAGCCGTTCACGAGGACGAACTGGGCGTCGACGACCTGGCCCATCAGCTCCAGCGTGCCGGTGCCCTTCGCGCCGCCCCCGTTGGCCTTGGTCAGGTCACCGTCGACGCTGTGCACGCTCAGGCCCGGCACGGTGCCGTTGACCTTCAGCGTGAAGTGCGTGCTGGTGACGGCGCCCGTGGCCGACGCGCTGTCCTTGAGCAGGGCGACGGCGTCGGGCAGCGACGCGCCACCGCCCGAGCCCGAGGAACAGCCGGTGACGATCGCCGCGCCCAAAGCCATCGCCGCGAGCAGGGTACGCCGCAGAATCATGCGCACACCCTAGTTCAGCGGCCGTCCCCCGCCGGCGCCGCGGCTATGCCGAGTACGCGCCGGCCGCGAGGTCGTCGAGGAGGGACGGGCCGCCGGGTGTCCAGCCGAGCAGCTGCCGCGTCGCGGCGCTGGTCGCCGCGAGGTCCATCCCGAAGAACCCGCCGATCCAGCCGAAGTGGGCCGGGACGTCGTCGGCGGGGATCGACGCGACGGGCAGGTCGAACGCGCGCCCGATCGCCTGCGCGATTTCGCGGGTCGGCACGCCTTCTTCGGCGACGGCGTGCAGACGAGCGCCCGCAGGTGCCTTCTCGAGCCCGAGGGTGACCATCCGGGCCGCGTCGGTGCGGTGCACGGCGGCCCAGCGGTTGGTGCCGTCGCCCGGGTAGCCGGAAACGCCCTTCTCGCGGGCGATCGCCGACAGGACCGCGATGAACCCGTGGTCGCCGGTGCCGTGCACGGTCGGCGCGAACCGCAGGCTGACGGCGTGCACCCCTTGGCCGGCGAACTCGAGCGCGAGGTTCTCGCTTCCGCCACGGGGCGAGTCGGGGCCGTGGAACGGCGAGGCGTCGTCCTCGGTGGCCGGCCGGCCCTTGGCGAGGGCGGCGATGCCGGAGGCGAGCAGGAACGGGCGGCCGGTGCCGGTGAGTGTCTCGCCGATGGTCTGGACGGCGGCCCGTTCGGCGGCGTTCGAGACGGCCGGGTGGGCGAAGTCGTGCTTGTTCGCGAGGTGGATGACGGCGTCGGCGTCTTTCGCGCCGGCGCGGAGGCCGGCCAGGTCGTCCAGGTCGCCGCGGCGGACGTGGGCGCCCTTCGCCGTCAACACGGCGGCGGACGCTTCGGACCGGGCCAGCCCGGTGACCTCGTGGCCCGCGGCGAGCAGGTCGTCGACGACGGCCGAGCCGATCCAGCCGGAGGCCCCGGTGACGAAAACGTGCATTTCGCGCTCTCCCTGAGTGAAGCCGGTAGTGATGTCTGCGACTGACGTCAGTCACAGACATCACCGTACGCGCCAAGTCAGCCGCTGTCATCACCTACACTCGACGTCATGGTGCGCTGGGAACCCGGAGCCGCCGAGCGGCTTCAGAAGGCCGCTCTCGAGCTGTTCGCCACGCGCGGGTTCGAGCAGACGACCACCATGGAGATCGCCGAGTCCGTCGGCCTGACCGAGCGCACCTTCTTCCGGCACTTCGGCGACAAGCGCGAGGTCCTCTTCCACGGGCAGCAGCGGCTCGTGGACGCGTTCCTCGCCGGCATCGACGCGGCCCCGCCGGAGGCGTCCCCGATCGAGCTCGTCGCCGGCGCCCTGCGGTCTTCGGCGTCCTTTTTCCCGGACGAGCGCCGGGCCCACTCCCGGACCCGGCAGTCGGTCATCGATCAGAACCCGGCGCTGCGGGAGCGTGAGCGGCACAAGCTCGCCAGCATCGCCACGACGGTCGCCGACGCCCTGCGCCGCCGCGGCGTCGACGACGTGGCCGCCACCCTGGCGGCGGAGTCGGGCGCGACCGTGTTCGCGATCGCGTTCACCCAGTGGATCCGCGAAGACGAGCAGCGTTCTCTCGCCGACATCGCCGCGGAGGTGCTGCGCGAACTGCTGAACCTGACCGCCGCGGCTAGCCGATCCCGGTGCTGATCTCCGAAACGTGGGCACTGACGATCCGCCAGCCCTCGGGCATCCGGACCCACGTCTGGCTCTGGCGGCCCACGACCGGCCGGCCGGGGTAGCGGAAGAGGGTGGTCACCACGGCGGTGCCGGCGCCGAAGGTAGTGATCCGGGTGTTCCGGGTTTCCCGGCCGTCGAGCGGTCCCTGGGTGGCGCGCCACGCGCGCAGTTCGTCGATGCCCCGCTGGTGGTCGGCGATGCCGAACCGGACGGTGGCCGGGCTGGCCCAGAACGACTCGTCCAGCACGGCGTGGTCGCCGGCCACCAGTGCGGCTTCGTAGCGCGCGAAGGCCGCCGAGACCTCGGCGTGCACGGCCGGGTCGTCGACGACGGGGCCGGTGGTCCCGAGCTCGGCGACCCGGTCGGTGGGGTTCACGAGGCGGAGGCCGCGGGCTTCGCCTCGATCATGTCCGAGGCGGCCGGTTGCGGCTCGGCGCCGGCCGTCGAATCGCGGTGGAGCAGGGCGAACACCGCGCACACCACGGCGAAGAACAGGTAGCCCAGCGCGACCTGGCCGCCACCGGCGTTCCAGCCGACCTGCTCGGCGTGGATCAACCCGACGAACGACAGCACCGCGCCGGCCGCCGCGTAGCCGGCGGCCCACCAGAACTGCTTGTCGATGAGGAACGCGGTGATCGCGCCGAGGACCAGCCCGGCCAGGATGGCGCCGTCGCCGAGCAGGTGCAGGCCCTGGTAGACCACGCCCGCGCTCTCCAGGGCGGGTTCACCGACCTTGGCCGCGCTGGTGCCCGCCGCCGACAGCACGTTGTCCATCTGGCCGGTCGCCCAGGACGCGACGTTCGGGATGATGGCCATGACCACCGCCACCGCGTGCGGCCGCGGCACGACCCGGAACGCCTGCGCGCCGATCAGCAGGCCGATGTACAGCAGGATCGGCACGATCGCCGGCACCGGCAGCAGCGCGCTGAGCAGACCGAACAGGCCGCCGAAGCACAGGAGCGCGATGACGACGCCGGTCAGCATCGAGTACGCCGTGCGGCCGCCGACCTCCTTCCACCCCGGATGTCCGATGTAGACGGCCGGCGGGAACGGTGAGCCGAGCGCCGAACCGACGATCGCGCCGATGCCGTCGGCCAGCAGCACGCTGCGGAGGTTGAAGTTGTCGCCCGCGGCCGCGGCACTCTCCACATTGGTCATACCCTCGGTGAAGTTGTAGATGCCCAACGGGATCGCGGTGGCCAGCAGCGGGCCGATCTCGGCCAGGCCGTGCCCCAGCAGGTCGAACCGGAACGACGGCAGGCCGGTCACGATGTCGTGCGCGGCCGCGGACACGTCGGCGGGGTGCATGTAGCCGCCGATCCAGCCGATGGCGGTGCCGACCACCAGCGCGGCCAGGCCGATCGGGATGCCGAACGGCAGCTTCACCCCGGCGAAGAAACCGATGAGCAGCAACGCGAACACCGGCAGCGCGATCCACGCGGCCGCCCACATCTGGCCGGCCGGGCGCATCGAAATGAAGGCGATGGAGATGCCGGCGAGCGTGCCCAGCATCGCCGCCTGCGGCGTGAACCGCCGGACGTAGGGGCCGACGAACGCGCCGGCCAGCACGATCAGCCCGATGATGAACGACCACGCCAGGCCCGCCTGCCACGCCTTGACCGGATCGTTCGTGCGCAGGTACACCGGCAGCATGATCACGAACGTCACGATGAACATGTGCGGCACGCTGGGCCCGTAGGGCATGGCGGTGACGTCGGTGCGGTTCTCCTTGTGGGCCAGGCGCCGGCCGAGCCAGGTGTAGTAGACGTTGCCGATCAACAGCTGGATGCCCAGTGCCGGCAGGATCACCCCGTACACGTCGCCGGACGGGATCTTGGCGACGCCAAGGCACAATCCGGTGAGCACCAGGACGTTCACCAGGACGTTGAAGCCGAGGCCGAAGAACGCGTTGAGGTCACCGCTGACCCACAACGGCAACTTGACGTCGGAATCGGGGTGGCTTCGGGCGCGCGTGAAGAGGGACATGACCGATTCCTTCCGCGGGGCTCAACGGGCCGGGGTGGCGAGAACGGAAATCGCGGCGAGGTAGGCGGACGACGGCGCGACCCACCCGAAGATGCCGCCCTGCGCGGAGATCATGGCCAGACCGGCGTCCTGGAACTCGGGGAAGTACGAACCGACGCAGTCCGACAGCACCAGGCATTCGTAGCCGCGGTCGTTGGCTTCGCGGACGGTGGTGTGCACGCAGACCTCGGTCGTCACGCCGGTCACCACCAGGGAGGTGATGCCTGCCGCGGTCAGCACCGCGGCGAGCTCGGTGTGGTAGAACGCGCCTTTGCCCGGCTTGTCGATCACCGGTTCACCGTCGACGGGCGCGAGCTCGTCGATGATGCCGTGGCCGTGTTCACCCCGGATGAGGATGCGGCCCCCGGGACCGGGATCGCCGATGCGCATCGACGGGCGACCGCGTCGGAGTTTGGCCGGCGGGCAGTCGGACAGGTCGGGCAGATGCCCCTCGCGGGTGTGGATCACCAGCACGCCGGCGGCGCGCGTCGCGGCGAGGGTTCGCTGGAGCGGGGCGACGACCTCGCGCAGCCGGCTCACGTCGTTGCCGAGCGATTCGCCGAACCCGCCGGGCTCGACGAAATCCCGCTGCATGTCGATCACGAGGAGGGCGGTTGTGGTCGGCTCGAACAGGAACGATGTGGGGTCGGCGTCGACCGCGAGGGGAGTGGTCATCGGCTGTCGGGCCCTTTCGTCGTCGATCAGTCGGTCGTGATCGCCCCGATCACGGCGTCGGAAGTGGCCACGGCCCCGAACACGCCGCCCTGCATGGTCACCATCTTCAGCGCGGCCGCGTGGTTTCCCGGATCGGTCGCGCCGGTGCAGTCGGACAGGATCAGGCATTCCAGACCGCGGTCGTTGGCCTCGCGCATCGTGGTGTGCACGCACACGTCGGTCGTGATGCCGGTCAGGATCAGGTGGCTGATCGCGTTGGCGCGCAACACCAGATCCAGGTTGGTGGCGTAGAACGCGCCCTTGCCCGGCTTGTCGATCACGACCTCGCCGGGCGCGGGCGAGACTTCGTCGACGATCTCCCAGCCCGGTTCGCCGCGGACCAGGATGCGCCCGGCCGGCCCCGCACTGCCGATCTCCGCGCCGATCCGGGCCGAACGCCAGCGCTTGTTGGGCGGCAGGTCGGTCAGGTCCGGCAGGTGACCTTCCCGGGTGTGAATCACCAACATGCCCATCTCTCGGGCGTGGGCAAGGAGTTTCTGCGTGCCGGGCAGGCCCGCTCGGGTGAGTTCGAGGTCGTAGCCCATCCGCTCGACGTAGCCACCGGGTCCGCAGAAGTCGGTCTGCCAGTCGATGCACAGCAGGGCGACCCTCTCGACCGGCACCACGGTGTCGTAGGGCCAGGGGTAGGGATCTGCCGGAACCGGTCCTATCCGCGCGGTCATGGCTGTCGAGTATCGGCCGTTTGATTTCCGGGGGGGATCGTGGTGAGTTACGTCTCAGTTACCAGCCTGGCTTTCCCGCCCGGCCAACGGAACCGGCCGGCTCGGAGAAAGCCGTGGGCCTGCACCGTTGGCGGGAGGCGGCTGGGCCGTTCGGAGTCTCGTCCGCAAAGGCCGCGGGGCCGCACGGTCCGATGTGGTCACGAGCCTGCTTCGGCTACCCGTCGGAGGCGGCGGTCCGCTCGGCGCGTAGCCGGTCGTGTTCGGCGGTGACCCGGGCCAGTTCCCGCTCGAGGTGCCTGGCGTACTCGTCGGCGGACTTCCAGGCGTGGTCGGCGTCGATCCTCGCCGAAAGCGCGGCGGCGAGGTCGTGTTCGAGTTCGCCGAAGAGGGATTCGCGGTAGCGGGCGTGGCTGACCGGGACGGTGAAGTCCTTGTCGCGCGGGTCGAAGGAGACCGCGATGAGGCCGTCGCCGCTGAAGGATTCGCCGACGGTGTGCTCGGCGACGAGGTGGGCGCCGGCCTCGAGCAGGGTTCGCAGGGCGTTCTGGTGGGTGAGCGGGTCGCCGGAAATGGTGTGGTGGTGGGTGGAGACGATCAGGAACCGCACCTTGCCCGCCGCGAAGTCGCCGCGTGCGCGTTCGAGCAGGATCGTTTCGGCGCCTTGGACGTCGGCCAGCACGAGGTCGGCCCGCGGCAGGCCGGCGGCCGCCATCAGGGAGGCGAGATCGTGCTGGGCGACGACGTGGGTCCGGCCGTCGCTTTCGGCTTCGAACTCCATCGGCTCACCGGGGTGACCGCCGATCGCGGCGTGGACGAAGCGGACGCGGTCGGTGTAGCCGTTCAGCGCGGCGTTGCGGCGCCCGACGCCGAGGTAGGCGGGGTCGGGTTCCAGGGCGACGACGCGGCCGGTGGGGATGGTGTGGCAGAACCAGAGGCCGTAATAGGTCCAGAAGCTGCCGAATTCGATCATGGCCGGGCTGCCGCCGTCGGCGGCGAGCCGCTCGACGACCCGGTGGAAGACGCGTTCTTCCTGCGGTTCGTGGTGGCCGCGCAGGGCGCGGACGATTTCGGTCATCCAAGCGCCGTAGTAGCCGCCTTCTTCGACGAGCAGGCCGTTGTGCATGACCTGCACCCGCCCGCTTTCGTGGTCGCGGGACCGCCCGCCGTCCGGGACCTTGGGGATGTCGTCCGCGTCGGGGCAGGAAACGGTGGCCAGCACCCGGCGGGCCGGCGCCGCGTCGAAACCCGTGACGTCGGGCACCAGCCGCTCCACGAAACCTCCAAGACGAAACCGAGAACCCCAGCCTAGGTGTTGCCCGCCGGCCGCCGGCATCGCCCTGTCCCACGGCCGCGCGGCGGGCGGTCCGCGTGCGGGTCCGGCCGCCGCACCGGCTCGGCCGGCAAGGGCCGGCTTCGCCGGTGACGTGTCCCGGAAGCGAACCGCGGCGCTTCCGCAGCCGTCCTTACCATGTGGCGGTGCACCGGGGGCAGACGGCGTTGGCCGAGATGCTGGCAGGGCTGCGGAGCAGCCGCGGCCTCTCGCAGGAGCAGCTGGCGGAGCTGAGCGGGGTCAGCGTCCGCGCGATCGGGGAGATCGAGCGGGGCGCCACCCGGCGTCCGCAGCGCGAAACCCTGCGTGCGCTCACCGGGGCGCTGGGCCTGACGCCGGAGGAGCGGGAGGCGTTCGCCCGCAGCGCCCGGACGGCGCCGCCGCCGGACACCCGTCGCAGGCGGACCGCGGCCCGCCCGGCGTTGCCCGCGCCGGTCACCTCGATCGTCGGCCGGGCCGACGATCTGGCCGCGGTGCTCCGGCTGGTCCGGGATCCGCCGGTGCGGCTGGTCACGATCACCGGCACCGGCGGGGTCGGCAAGACCCGCCTCGCGCTCGAGGTCGGCTGGAAGGCGGCGAGCCGGTTCGAATCCGTGCACGGCCTCGACCTGAGCGCCCTGCGGGACGCCGACGACGTCCCGCAGGCGCTGGCCGAGTCCCTGCGGACGCCCGACCCGGCCGCGCTGATCGGCGACGCGCGGTGGTTGCTGGTGCTCGACAGCTTCGAGCACGTGGCCGCGGCGGCCACCACCGTGGCCACGCTGCTGGCCGGGTGCCCGGGGCTGACTGTCCTGGTGACCAGCCGGTCGCCGGTGCGGCTGCGGGGCGAGCACCTCTGGCCGCTGGCTCCACTGTCCATTCCGGACAGTGACGACCCCGCGGCACTGGCCGGCAACGCGGCCGTCCGGCTGCTGGTCGAACGCACCGCCGCGGTCCGGCCCGGGTTCGCGCTCACCGGGGACAACGCGGTCGCGGTCGCGGCGCTGTGCCGCCGTCTCGACGGCCTGCCGCTCGCGCTGGAGCTGGCCGCCGCGCGGCTGCGCACCCAGGCACCGGCCCAGGTGCTCGCCCAGGTCCGCGACCTGCACGGCGACGCGGTGGACCTGGCCGACCGGCACGTGAGCCTGCGCCGCACGGTGGAATGGAGCACGCGCGGGCTCACCGATCCCGACCGGCGGCTGTTCGGCCTGCTGGGCGCGTTCTCCGGCGGCGCCGACCCGGTCGACGTCGAGGCCGTGCTGGGCGCACCGCCGCTTTCGCTGACGACGCTGGCCGCGCACAGCCTGGTCACCGTCACCGAACGGGCAGGCGAACCCCGGATCGGCATGCTGGACACCATCCGCGAGGTCGTCGAGGACCAGCTCACCAGCGTGGACGACCGCAACGCGCACGCCGGGCACTTCCTGCGCCTGGTCCGCGACGGCGATCCCCGGCTGGGCGACGAGCAGGACAACGTGCGGGCCGCGATCCAGCAGGCCGTCGACGCCGCGCCGGCCCTGCTGTGCGTGGAAACCGTGCGCGCACTGACCAAGCACTACGTGGCCCGGGGCCGCTTCGCCGAGGGACGGCGGATGCTCACGGCGGCGGCCGGCGCCGCGCCCACCGAGCAGGCCCGGGCGTGGGCGTGGCACGGCGCCGCGGTCACCGCCAACGAGAGCGGCGACCCGGAGGCGGCGCTGGCACTGGCCGCGTCCGCCGCCGAGGCGTTCGGCGCCGACCCGGACGGCCGGGCCGCGACGCTGACCCTGATCGGCAACGCCCACAAGTTCGCGGGCCGGTACGACGACGCCGCGGCCGCGTACACCGGTGTGCTGGACCAGGCGAGGACCACGGGCGACGCGCGCCGCGAGACGATCGCGCTGAACAACCTGGGCGCGCTGGCGCACGACCGCGGCGCGTACGCCGAAGCGATCGAGTACCACGCCGCCGCGCTGCGCCGCAAGCGCGAGCTGGGCGACCGGCGCGGTGTCGCGGTGGCTCAGCTCAACCTCGGCGCCGTGCGGAACGACACCGGCGACCACGCCGGCGCGGCCACCCTGCTGACCGAGGCCGCCGCCACGTTCGCCGCGCTCGGCGAACCGGGCTCGGAGGCGTTCGCGCTGGCCCTGCTGGCCCAATCCCAGGCCGGCCTGGCCCGCTGGGACGAGGCCACCACCACCGGCCGGCGGGCGCTGGAGCTGGCCCGGCGGGCCGAACACGCCCAGGCGACCGGGCTCGCGCTGCTCGCCCTCGGCGAGACGGCCGCCGCCGGCGGTGACGCGGACGGCGCCGCCCGGCTCTTCCGCGAGGCGCTGACGTTCCCCATCGGCCTGCCGGACCAGGCCCGCGTCCGCGCGCACCCCGCGATGGCCGCGGACCGCTGATCGGCGGGAACCGGGTTCTGCCGGCTTTTCCGCCGGTTCGTCCTGGAGCCGGCCGGGCGGTGCTCCCTAGGGTTCGCGCATGCTTCAGCTACCACGCGTGATCCGCACCGCCGTGCCGGTTCCGCTCGCGACCGCCGCCCTCGTGCTGGCCGGTGCCGTGCCCGCCCACGCCGACCGGACCATCTACCCGCCGGTGAGCGGCGACGCAAGGGCCTGGCAGACCAATGAGGGCAGCTGGACCGGCGGCCCCAAGTGCGTGCAGGTCGACAAGGGGCGGCTCGACGACTTCGCCCCGGTCGACCAGCTTTCCTGCGACTACGGCAACAACCAGCGGTGGCGGATGGGGCAGGCCACGGACGACCCGGCCGTGTTCTGGCTGCAGAACGTGCGCACCGGCAAGTGCCTCGACGACTACGCCTACGGGACGAACCAGGGGAACCCCATCGTCCAGTACACCTGCCTCGTCGGCACGAACCAGCAGTGGCGGATGCTCTGGGACTACTACCACGGCGTCGCGGAGTTCCAGAACGTCAACAGCGGCCTGTGCCTTTCGGTGGACGGCATCAACACCGACAACTACCGCCGGCTGGTGCAGAACCCCTGCTACGGCTTCGTCAACGAACGGTTCCAGCCGGTCCTGCCGACCCGGTGAACCATGTTTTCCCTTTATCCAGCGGAAAGGCAATGATGAAAAGTCACAGAACCGGCCGCGGCACGGTCGGGTTCGCCCTGTGCGTCGCGACCGCCGCGGCGCTGGTGCCGGGTGGCACGGCGGCCGCCGCCACCACGGCCGCCACCACGTTGATCAGCGTCGGCGTCGACGGCAAGCCGGGCACCGGGGCGAGCGGGGAGCCGTCGGTGTCCGCCGACGGACGGTACGTGGCCTTCCGGTCTTCGGCGCGCAACCTCGTCGGCGGCGACACCAACGGCGTCGACGACGTGTTCGTGCGGGACCGGGTGGCCGGGGTGACCACCCGGGTCAGCGTCGACCGCAACGGTGTCCAGGGGAACGGCGACAGCTGGGCGCCGTCCATTTCGGCCGACGGCCGGTACGTCGCGTTCGTGTCGTTCTCGAACAACCTGGCTCCGGGAGACACCAACCTGAACTGGGACGTGTTCGTCCACGACCGGCTGATCGGGTGGACGAGCCGGGTCAGCGGCGGGTTGCTGGGTGCCGCGGGCAACGGCAACAGCTTCAACCCGGCGATCTCGGCCGACGGGCGGTTCATCGCCTACGACTCCAACGCCGGCAACCTCGTCGACCGCGACACGAACGGTGTCCAAGACGTTTTCGAGTACGACCAGCAGACCGACCGCACCATCCGGGTCAGCGTCGATTCGGGCAGCATCGAGGGCACGCGGGCCAGTCAGCGGCCGTCGATCTCGGCCGACGGCCGCTACGTCACTTTCGAATCCGACGCCGCCCTGACGCGCACCGACACGAACCAGGCGACCGACGTCTACGTGCACGACAAGCTGACCGGGCTGACCGACCGGGTGAGCGTCAACGCCCACGGTGACCAAGGGCAAGGCGCCGGCAACTTCGCCACGATGTCGGCCGACGGGCGGTACGTCGCCTACCAGTCGGCCGCCTGGAACCTGCTGCCGAACCCGGGAGACACCAACGGCCAGGTCGACAACTTCCTGGTCGACCGGCAGACGTCGACGGTCACCCGGCTGAACGTCCTCTACACGGGCGCCGAGGACCCCTTCGGCACCACCCAGGGCGTCCGCCCGTCGATCTCGGCCGACGGTCGTTACACGGCGTTCGACTCCTTCGCGTGGCGGCTCGTGCCGTTCGACCGCAACAGCGTGGGGGACGTGTTCGTCCGTGACCGCGACACCGCGACCACGACCCGGGCCAGCGTCGCCACGAACGGCACGGAGGGCAACGGAGACTCCGCGACGCCGTCGATCTCGGCCGACGGCAAGCACGTGGCGTTCCAGTCCGTCGCCACGAACTTCGCGACCGGCACGGACAGGTGGACCCCCAACGTGTACGTGCGCGACCTCGGGTGAGCCGCCGCCTGCCGCACCCCGGTCACAACCCTGCTGCAACCGGGGTGCGGTAGGCATGCCGGGTGGCGCGCTCCACCGCGGGCCCGGACGCAAGGGGACTCCGATGAGAACAGCGGTGCTCGCAGTGGTCGTGCTCCTGCTCGGCCAGGGAACGGCGGTGCCCGCGGGCGCGGCGGCCCCTGGCTGCGGGCCCGCGTCGGTGGCGGTGGCCGACCGGACGCTCTACGAGGGCACCCCGGCCGCCGGGGAACCGAGCCCGGCTTACACCACGTTCGCGTTCACCGTGTCCGTCACGGCGGCCGCGGGGTGCGCGCCGACCGGCTCGGTCGCCTACAAGACCGAGGACGGCTCGCCCGGCGCGACCGGCCCGGCCGACTACGTCCCCGCCGCGGGACAGCTGAGCTGGACCGGTGACTCCGGCTCGCGCACCGTCGCCGTCCAGGTCGTCAAGGACGCGGCCAGGGAGGCGAACGAGCCGTTTCTGCTGCGCCTGTTCGATCCGGTCGGCCTGGTACTGGTCGACGACCTGGCCGCGGGCGGGATCCTCGACGACGACGGCGCCGACGGGCCCGCGCTCGTGGTCTCCACCGACGGCGGCAAGATCTGCTGGCGGGTCTGCGCGGTCGGGGTCGGGCTCGGGCTCGGCGGCCCGGCCAAGGCGCCGGTCACCGTGCACTACCGGACCTTGCCGCTCGGCACCGGCGAACCGGCGTACGTGCCGGTCAAGGACGCGACGGTGACGATCCCGTCCGGCGCGTCCGGCGGCAGCGCCAAGGTCGAGCTGCTGGAGGGCAAACCCGGCCAGGGCGAGTCGCGGTTCGTGCTGGAGCTGTTCGCCACCTCGGCCGGCACGCTGGGGAACGCGCGGGCGGAGGTGACGATCAAGCCCGGCGGTTAGCCACCTCGCGGGCCTCGGCCGTCGCGTTGGCCTGGGAGTACAACGCGGCGGCCGTGGCCCACTGCCGGGCCGCGTCCGCGGGCCGGCCGAGCCGCGCCTCCAGGTCGCCGAGGTCTCGGTGCAGGTGCGCCTGCTCGTAGCCGTCGGGGACGGTGGCCCGCACGGCCAGCCCGCGTTCCAGGTGCTCGCGCGCGGCGGCCAGGTCGCCCGCCCGGAGCCGGGCCCGCCCGAGGTGCTCCAGCGCGGCCGCCTCGCCGTGCCGGTCGCCGACGTCGCGGCTGAGGTCGAGGGCCTGCCCGAAGAAGTCCGACGCGGTGGCGAAGTCGCTCCGGTCCAGGTGGACCCGGCCGGTGTCGAGCAGCGCCTCCCACTCCAGCCAGCGGTCGCCGAGCATCCGGCTGACCGCGAGCGCCCGGCCGAGGTGCGCCAGCGCCGCCTGGTGGTCCCCGCGCTGCAGGTGCGCCTCGCCGAGGGTGTCGAGCGTGGCGGCTTCCAGCCGGGCGTTGCCCAGGGCGCGGAACGTCGTCAGCGCCGCCGTCAGCGGGGCCAGGCTTTCCGGGGCGCGGCCCATCCGGACGTAGGTGTGGCCGAGGTTGCGCTGGGAGAGCGCGTGCCCGAGGTCGTTGCCCGCCGCGGCGTTGCGGGCCACCGCGAGCCGGTGCGCGGCAATGGCTTCGTCGAAGCGGCGCAGTTCGGCGTAGGCGTTGGCGGTGTTGTTGTGGATGTGCCCTTCGCCCTGGACGTCCCCGGCGGCCTGCGCCGTCCGCAGCGCGGCCGCGTTGGTCTCCAGTGCCTCCGGCAGCCGCCGGGTCATGAAGTACGCGACCCCCAGCGCCCGCAGCATCTCCGCCTCGGCCAGCGGGTCGCCGAGCCCGGTCGCGGCGGCGGCGCCTTCGCGGCACAGCTCGACGCGGGTGTGCCAGTGCCCCGCCGTGTCGTAGAAGCTGGTGAGCAGGTACGTCAGCTGCCACGCGGCCTCGGCCCGGCCGTGTTCGCGGGCGAACCGCACGACCGGCAGCAGGTTGGCGCGCTCGGCGGTGAGGAAGGTCAGCGCCGCGTGCCGGTCGGCGCCGACCGGCACGTCCGGCGCGGCGAACCGCGGTGACGGCGTGACCAGGTCGCGGTTCGGGTCGATGGCCCGGTTCGCCGCCGCCACGGCCACCAGGTACCAGTCGACGAGCCGGTCGGCGACCTCCGCGCGGGCGGCCGGGGGCTCGTCGGCCCGCGCGCACTGCCGCGCGAACTCGCGGATCAGGTCGTGGAACCGGAACCGGGCCGCGCCGGCGGCCGTGACCAGGTGCGCGGCGGCGAGCCCGGCCGCGGCGCGGTCGCCGTCGGCGCCCGGCACCTGGCAGAGCGAGGCCCCGAGCGCGGTGCTGAACGTGGCCCCCGGACCGAGGGCGGCCCGGCGGAAGAACCGGGCCTGCGCGGCGTCCGGTGGCCGGTAGGCCGTGGTGAGCACCGCCCGGACGGTGCGGGAATCCCCTTCCACGGCCAGGGTTTCCAGCCGTCCGGCGCCGGCCAGCTCGGCGGCGAGCTCGGCGATCGGCCGCTTCGGCGCGCCCACCAGCCGGGCGGCCGCGATGCGCAGCGCCAGCGGCATCCCGCCGCACAGCCGCGCCACCCGCGCGGCCGGGCCCCGTTCGCGCCGCACCCGTTCGGCGCCCAGCACCCGGTCCAGCAGCGCGACCGAGTCGGCGTGCCCGAAGGCGTCCAACGCGATCGGGCGCACGGCGTGGCGGGTGCCCAGCGCGGCGAGGTGCTGCCGGCTGGTGACGAGCAGCAGGGCCGGGCCGGTGCCCGGGATCAGCGGCAGGACGTCCTCGAGGCCGGCGACGTTGTCCACCACGACCAGGCACCGGCGCCCGTGCAGCAGCGACCGGTACAGCGCGGCGCGCCCGGCCTGGTCGCCCGGGATGTTCTCTTCGGGCACGTCGAGGCCGCGCAGCAGGTGCGTCAGCGCCCACGCACCCGGCAGCGGCTCGTCCGGGTCTTCGCCGCGCAGGTCGAGGAACAGCCGGCCGTCCGGGAAGCGGGCCGCGACCCGGTGCGCCCAGTGCAGCGCCAGCGCGGTCTTGCCCATGCCCGCCGCGCCCGAGACCACCACCACCGGCCGTTCGGGTTCGTCGAGCACGGCGTCGAGCGCCGCGAGTTCGGCTTCGCGTCCGGTGAAGTGCCCGACCCCCGCGGGCAGCTGCGAGGGCCCGGTCGTGGCCGGGCGGAGGTCCAGCGCGGGGTCCCGCCGCAGGATCGCCGTGTGCCGGGCCAGGAGTTCGGGGCCGGGGTCGACGCCGAGCTCGTCGGCCAGGCGCCGCCGCAGCCGCTGGAAGGCGTCGAGCGCGTCGGTGTGCCGCCCGCAGCGGTAGAGCGCGAGCATGTGCAGCCCGGTCAGCCGTTCCCGGGTCGGGGCGGCGGCGAGCAGCCGGGGCAGCTCGCGGACGGCCTGTTCGTGCCGGCCGAGCCGCAGTTCGGCGTCCCAGAGGTCTTCCAGCGCGCCCAGCCGCAGTTCGTGCAGCCGGTCGACCTCGCGCCGACCCCAGCCGGACGGCGCCGCGTCGGCGAAGGCGTCCCCGCGCCAGAGCGTCACCGCCGCGCGCAGGGTGGCGGCCGCCCGTTCGACGGCGCCGGCCGCGAGGTCGGCCGCGCCCGCGCGGACCTGCTGCTCGAAGCGGTGCGCGTCGACCGTCACCGGCGGGACGGTGAGCAGGTAGCCCGGCTCGCGGGTGACCAGGACACCCGGGAACCCGCAGCCTTCCAGCGCCTGGCGCAGCCGCGCGACGTGGCTGTGCAGCGTCTTGACCGCGGTGCGGGGCGGGTCTTCGCCCCACAGGACGTCGACCAGCCGCGGGATCGGCAGCACGGTGCCCGCGTGCAGCGCCAGCACGCCGAGCACCACCCGCTGCCGCGTCCCGTGCAGGGTCGCCGGTCCGGCCGGGCCGATCGCTTCGACCGGCCCCAGCACGCGCAGTTCCCCGGGGTGGGACACGCCCGCTCCTTCCCGCGCGGCACGACCGCTCAGCGAGCGTAACCAGCTTGGAGGGGCGCGAAAACAGCCAACCAGCCGATCTCCGGGGGCGGCGACAACCGGTTCACAACCGGTCGCGGTGACGCTCGGTTCGCAGTACCCGTTCCGACTCGTGTGAGGGGAAAACCGGATGAACACCAGATCGCGGCCCCGGCGCCGCAGACCGTTGACCGCCGCGTTCGCGTTCGCCGCCGCGGCCGCTTTCCTGCCCGTGGTCCCCGCGGCCGCGGCCCCGGCCGCCGCGCCGCAGCCCACTTCGCCGTGCGGGCCGCTCGACGTCGCGTTCGTCGTCGACGACACCGGCAGCATGGGCCCGGCGCTGACCAACATCAAGAGCGAGCTGGGCAACATCGCCGCGGCCGTGCAGGCCAACTCCGGCAACGACTACCAGCTCGGCCTCGTCACGTTCACGGACGACGTCACGGTCCGGACCGACCTCGCACCGCTCGACCTGGCCGTGGTCACCCCGCAGATCAACGCGCTGACCGCGGCGGGCGGCGCCGGTGAGCCCGAAGCGTCCGACGAAGCGGTCAACACCGCCGTCAACAACCTGCCCGCGACCGGGCGCCCGCAGACCGGCAACTTCTCCGGGACCTGGCGCAGCAACGCGACGAAGATGGTCATCCTGGTGACCGACGCGCACCCGGGCGGCTTCGACGACACCTTCACCGCGGCCGACCAGGCCAACGCCCACCTGCGGGCGGTGCAGGCGGCGAACCAGGGCATCAAGGTCTCGGCGGTCTACGTCCAGACGACCGCGCTGCCCGGCATCTCGACGATCATGCAGGACTACGCCACCACCACCGGCGGCACGTACGCGGCGACGCCGGCCAACGGCACCGGTGCGGGCGCGGCGATCCTCGACGCGCTCAAGAACTGCCGGAAGACCGACGTGTTCATCAAGGACGCGCCGGCCGACACCGGCGTCGCGCCGCACGGCCTGAACCCGATCTGGACGAGCCCGGACATCAAGGTGTGCGCGTCGCCGCCGCCGTGCGCGGGCACCAACCCGGTCGTCGGCGCGACGAGCTACGTGGTCGTCACGCTGAACAACCCGGGCCCGGGCGGGTCCGGCGCGTCGACCGGTCACGTCGAGGTCTCCTACACCGCGCAGGGCGGGGCGGCGCTGTGGCCGGTGGACTGGACCGCGATCGGGTCCTCGCCGACGGTGACCGTGCCGGCGGGCACCACCCAGGTGACGATCCCGTGGGCCCCGGTGCCCGGACCGGGCCACTTCTGCCTGCTCGCCCGGTGGATCTCGGCGACCGACCCGATGACCTTCCCCGAGCTGCCCGGTTCGAACACGCTGGTCAACACGCGGAACAACAACAACATCGCGTGGCGCAACGTGGACTCGGTCAAGCTGAGGCCCGGCACGCCGGTGACGCACCCGTTCACCCTCGGCAACCCGGCCGCGGACCGGCCCACCCCGACCGACCTGCTCTTCACCCAGCCCGGCAAGCCGTTCGCGGGCGGTCCCGGCAAGGTGGTGGTCGACCTCGGCAAGGTGCTGGCCGAGCGCTGGCGCCAGAGCGGCCAGAAGGGCACCGGCGTGCGCCCGGTGGGGGAGACGCAGGTCGAGATCACCGACGGCCGGCAGGCGGTGTTGCAGGGCCTGCTGATCCAGCCGAAGGAGCGTTTGGAGACGGCGGTGACGTTCACGGCCGCGGACGCGGCGGCGGGCACGGACTTCGTCGTCCGCGTCTCCCAGTCCACCGGTGACGAGGACCTCGGCGGCGTCGAGTTCCAGCTGTCGGCCGAGGGTTAGCCCGGAGCCGGGCGGCCACCTCGGCCCGGGGGCGAGGTGGCCGCCCGGTGCGCGCCGGTCCGGGCCCCGACCCGGGCTCCGACCGGTGATGCTGCCGCTCGTTCAGGCGTACCGGGTCGTCCTGGGAAACGGGGCGGCCATCGCGGCCGCGAGGACCGCTTCGAAGTCGGGCGGTGCTGTCCATTGTGGTGGCCCCGCGGCCGGAACGGGCTCACCGCGCACCGCTTGGCACAGCGAGTACTGCGCGAACGTGACGGCCGGGTCGGCTTCCGTGCCCGGATCGCGGAGATGCTGCAGCGCGGTGCGGTACCGCTCGGCGAGTTCGGCGTCCTCGACGAGGTGGAGCAGCGGGTCGTCGCCGGCGGGCAGCCTCGCCTCACGCGTGAAGCTCGTCAGCCGGCGCAGCATGAACGCCGCGACGGTTTCGCGGGAGAGCCCGCCGGTGATCTCCTGGACGTCGTCCGGGTCGTAGACGTCGATGGCCCGGGTGTTCCCGCTCATGGCTGCGGCCCGCGGCACGAAGGCGTCGCACCGGACGCCGAGTTCGCCCGCGATCACGGGGACGGCGTCGGCGGGTACCTGCCACACCGCCGCGACCTGCGGGCGCCGCCACCAGCGGTCGCGGGTCGGGTTCACCCGGTCGACGACCTTCCGGTGTTCGACCTCGACGCCGGGCAGGCTGCCCAGCCAGTCCGCCAGGGTCCGGGCGTCCACCTCGAGCCGCTCCGCACCCTGGACGGTCTCGTCCGCCGTGCGCAGTTCCAGTTCGACACCGGCGGGTTCGGCGAGCTTCACGTGTTCGATGACGGCGATCGACCGCAACGCACCGGTCCGCGTGGCCCCGGACACCCGTTTGACGAGCACCTGCGCCGGGCGCTCCCGGGGGTTCAGCTCGACCCACCGCGCTTCGGAACGCAGGCTCCACGGCATGGCGACCGACAGCACCAGCCCGAGGGCGGCGAGGACGCAGCCGAGCACCAGGGCGGTGTGCCACATCGCGGCCCAGCCGAAGAAGACGGCGACCAGTGGCAGGACGACGGCGACGAGCAGCGGGCCCGCCACCGCGAACGGGATGGCCAGGCTGCCGGCCCACGTCTTGGCCAGCAGGCGCGTCACTCGCGGCACGAACACCACCCGCACGGTCCCGGACGACGTCGTCACCACCGGGCGCAGCTGTTCGGGAACCGCTGAGGAAACGTCCACCGGCATCTCCCTCGATCGGGACCCTGGGCGCAAGGCTACCTCGGCCGGCCCGGCCGAGCCCCGGACTTCGTCGAACGCGTGCGACCATGGCGGGACACACGGCCGGAGCCGTTGCGCCCGGCCGTGGCGCCGGGAAGGGCGGTCCCGGCCGGGAAATCCTTCCGCTGGGAGCAGGTCGTGAGCGTCGAGGCCGAGTTGCGCGAGGAGTTCGACCGCTGGGAGCGCAAGGAGACCGCGGTCCTGAACGTGCTCCCGTACCCGTTGCTGGCGGTCAGCGTCGTGCTGACCCTGTTGCAGCCGCTCTGGAACGCGCAGGTGCACCTGGCGTGGGTGCTCGGGCTCTGCGCTCTGCTGACCACGTGGGTCCTGTGGTTCCACACGTTGCACCCGGAGCTGCACGGAAACGGCCCGCTGATGGGCTTCTATTACACGGGGCTCGTGGGCTTGACCGCCTGCCTGGTGGTGCTCACGCCGTGGTTCGGCTTCTTCGCCTTCATCGGCTACGTGCACGCCTCCCAGTACCTGAAGGGCCGGTGGCGGTACGTCGGCGTGGCCGCCACGTCCGCGGTTTCGGCGGTCTCCTACGTGGGCGGCGCCGCCGACATCACGGCCGACGCGTGGTGGAGGTGGCCTGCCGTCAGCGTGCTCACCACGGTGATGGCCACCCTGGCCTTCCACGCCGACGTCATGTCCGATCGGCGCAACCACCGGCAGAAGCGGGCGCTGGCCGAGCTGCACAAGGCCAACGCCGAACTGGAGACCGCGCTGGCGGAGAACGCGCGCCTGCACGCTCGGCTGCTGGTGCGGGCCCGCGAGGCCGGCGTGCTCGACGAGCGGCAGCGGATGGCGCGGGAAATCCACGACACCCTCGCACAGGGGCTGGCCGGCATCCTCACCCAGCTCCAGGCCGCCGAGCAGGCGCCGGACGAACCGGCGGTGGCGCGCCGGCACGTGGCGAACGCGATGGACCTGGCCCGCGACAGCCTCACCGAGGCCCGCCGGACGGTGCACGCGGTGGGACCGGCCGAACTGGCGCGGGCGCGCCTCCCGGACGCGATCGGCGACGTGGCCGGACGCTGGTCGGAGGTGAACCGCGTCGAGGCGGTGCTGACCACGACCGGCGACGCCCGGCCGCTGCACACCGACGTCGAAGTGACCCTGTTGCGGACCGCGCAGGAGGCGCTCGCCAACGTCGCCAAGCACGCGCGGGCCAGCCGGGTCGCCCTGACCCTGTCGTACATGGAGGACGTGGTGACACTCGACGTGCTGGACGACGGAACGGGTTTCCCGCCCGGCCGCGATCGCGCCGCCCGCTCCGCGGACGGGGGCTTCGGGCTCGCCGGCATGCGGCAGCGGGTGCGGCTGCTGGCGGGGCGGCTGGACGTCGAGTCCGAGCCGGGCGGGGGTACCGCGATCACCGTGACGGTGCCGGCGATCCCCGTGGGGAGCGAATGGTGATTTCCCTGCTGATCGTCGACGACCACCCGGTGGTGCGGGACGGCCTGCGGGGCATGTTCGGCGCCGATCCGCGCTTCGAGGTGGTCGGCGAAGCCGGTGACGGCGCCGAGGCGCTTTCGGCCGCCGAGCGGCTGCGCCCCGACGTGATCCTGATGGACCTGCGGATGCCCGGGACCGACGGGGTCACCGCCATCAAGGAGCTGGCGCGGCGCGGGATCCCGGCACGGGTGCTGGTGCTCACCACGTACGACACGGACAGCCACGTCCTGCCGGCCATCGAAGCGGGCGCCACCGGCTACCTGCTCAAAGAGGCGACGAGGGCGGAGCTGGTCCGCGCGGTGGAGGCCGCCGCGCGCGGGCAGGCGGTGCTTTCCCCCGCCGTCGCGACCCGGCTCCTGGGACAGGTGCGCAAACCGGCGTCGGCACCGCTGTCCCGGCGGGAGCTGGAGGTGCTGGAGCTGATCGCCGAGGGCTCGACGAACCGCGAGGCGGCGAAGCGGCTGTTCATCAGCGAGACGACGGTCAAGACGCACCTGCTGCACGTGTACGCGAAGCTGGGCGTCAACGACCGGGCCGCCGCCGTGGCCGCCGCGTTCTCCCGCGGCTACCTGACCCCGCGGGACTGACGGCCGAGGTGCACCGCATCAGCCGATCGGTGGATGCGGCTTGGCCGTCCGGTGGACCGGGTTTCCACCGCCGGCCTTCGGATCGGGCGATGTGGGCCCGGTACCGGTGCTGGGACGGTGTGCGTGCCAGTGAACCGGAGCCGGAAGGGATCGCGGATGAGCCGATCGGAACGCAACCAGGTCAGTCGTCGGGTGCTGCTCGCCGGTGCGGGTGCCGCGGCCGGCGCCACGCTGGCCGCCGGGGTACCCGCGCGGGCGGCCACCGAGCCGCCGGCGTCCGGGCCGGTGAAGATCCGGCCGGGCGATCCGCGGTACGAGAGCCTGGTGCGCGGCAACAACTTCCGGCACGTGGGACGGCCGGACGAGATCCGGGTGGTGAGCTCGGCCGATCAGGTGGTGCGTGCGGTGGCCGAAGCGGTGCGGGCCGGGCAACGGGTCGCGGTGCGCAGCGGTGGCCACTGCTTCGAGAACTTCACGACCGACCCGGCGGTGCGGGTGCTGCTCGACCTCTCGGCCATGGACGAGGTCGGTTACGACGCCGGCAAGCGCGCGTTCTCGGTGCAACCGGGAGCCACGCTCGGACAGGTGTACCGGGCGCTGTTCAAGGGCTGGGGCGTGACGATTCCCGGTGGCGGCTGCCCGGGGGTGGGCGCCGGCGGGCACTTCGCGGGCGGCGGGTACGGAACCCTGTCGCGCCGGTACGGCTCGGTGGTGGACCACCTGTACGGCGTGGAGGTCGTGGTGGCCGACCGGGACGGCACGGTCCGGGCGGTGACCGCCACCCGGGAGCCGGACGACCCGCACCGGGACCTCTGGTGGGCACACACCGGGGGAGGCGGCGGCAACTTCGGGGTGGTCACCCGGTACTGGCTGCGCTCGCCCGGCGCCACCGGCGACCCGGCCCGGCTGCTGCCGGCCTCGCCGCGGCGGATGCTGGAGTGCGTGCTCGCCTGGCCCTGGGCGGGGATGACCGAGCAGGTGTTCACCACGCTCATGCGCAACTTCGGCGTCTGGCACGAGCACAACAGTGCGCCGGGCTCGCGCTCGGCCGGTCTGTTCGGGCTCTTCCTGGCGCAGCACCGCAACGCCGGGTACTTCTCGGTCGTCGGGCAGGTCGACGCGGACCTGCCCGGCGCGGACGGCGTGGTGACCGATTTCGTGACCGCCGTGACCGACGGCACCAGCGTCCGGCCGATCGCGGACCTGCGGCGGACACTGCCGTGGCTGCACAAGACGACCTGGCCGGGCACGGGCGAGCTGGGCGACGCGGCCACCCGCCGGTTCAAGCTCAAGGCCGGCTACCTGCGCCGGTCGCTGACCGACCGGCAGCTCGCGGTCGTCCACCGCCACCTGACGGACTCCGCCGGCGGCGCGGAGTCCGGCCTGCTGCTCGTCGGCTACGGCGGCCAGGTGAACGCGACGCCGCCGGGTGCCACCGCCGTGGCCCAACGCGACGCGGTGATGAAAGCCGTCTACCAGACGGCGTGGGCCGAGGAGGCCGACGACGCGGCCAACCTTTCCTGGATCCGCAGCTTCTACCGCGACGTGTACGCCGACACCGGCGGGGTGCCGGTGCCCGGCGACGTCAACGACGGTTCCTACATCAACTACCCCGACACCGACCTGGCGGACCCGGCGTGGAACACCTCCGGCGTGCCGGCGCACACGCTGTACTACAAGGACAACTACCCCCGGCTCCAGCAGGTCAAGGCCCGCTGGGACCCGCGGGGCGTCTTCCGGCACGCCCTGTCGGTGGAACCGCCGGTGCGGTAGCACTGCCCACCATCGCGTGACCCGGCCCCGCTTCGCCGGTCCGGGGAGATCGTCGCCGTGGGTGCCGGACGTCGCCGAGTCGGCCTTCACCGGGTAGACCTCCCAGTGCTCCTTGCCCGGCCACTGCCCGGCAACGAAGACGATCCACAGCAGCGACCGTGAGGAATTCCGGAATTCCCGGTAGGGCGTGGTCCATCGGGGTGAGATCGGGGTACGGGGTCGTGCAGGCGGTGTGACCGCGGGAAACTGCGACATGTGACCGGCAGTCAGAGTGTGGGGAACGCGATCAGCGGCAGCGTGGCCGGCTCCGTGGTCCAGGCGGGCAGCATCCAGCACGTGGTCCTGCCCTCGCCGCGGCGGGAGCCGCTGCCGGCGCCGCGGCAGCTGCCCGTCGGGCTGCGGGACTTCACCGGGCGAGAAGAGCAGCTCGGCGCGCTGGATGCGCTTCTGCCGGAGGTCGACCACACCGCCGTGGTGGCCGTGGTGGACGGGACCGGTGGTGGTGGGAAAACCACCCTGGTCGTGCACTGGGCTCATCGGGTGCAGGAGCGGTTCCCGGCCGGGACGTTGTTCGTCAACCTGCGCGGCTACGGCCCGAGTGCTCCGCTGGCGCCGGAGGTCGTTCTCGGGTCGTTCCTGTCCGCCTTCGGGGTGCCGGAGGCGCAGATCCCGGTGGGGCTGGACGCGCAGGCGGGGTTGTTCCGGTCGGTGCTGGCCGGGCGGCGGGTGCTGGTGGTGCTGGACAACGCGGGTGACGCCGAGCAGGTGTGGCCGCTGCTGCCGGGCACGCCCGGCTGCATGGCCGTGGTCACCAGCCGCGCCGGTCTTGCCGACCTGGCCGTGTCGGCGGCCGCGCACCGGGTCGGCCTCGGTCTGTTCACCGCGAGCGAGTCCCTGGTCCTGCTGCGGAAGATCGTCGGACCGGCCCGGGCCGACGGGGAACCGTCCGCGGCGGCCGAGCTGGTCCGGTTGTGCGGTGGGCTGCCGCTGGCCGTGCGGGTGGCCGCGACCCGCGCCGCCGCCCGCCCGCGGTACGCGCTCGCCGACATCGCTGCCGACATCGGCAACGACCAGGCAGCCGCTCCCGGGGACCCGCCCGGTGCCGACGGACTGGTGGCCGATGCGGTGCGTTCGGTGTTCGACTGGTCCTACGACCAGCTGCCGGCGCAGCAGGCCCGCGTGCTGCGGAGGCTGGGGCTGCACCCGGGCCCGGAATTCGGGGCGGACGCGGCCGCCGCGCTCACCGGGCTCGATCCGGGGGACGCCTACCGGTGTTTGGAAAACCTGGCCGAGCTGCACCTGGTGGAGCCGGTGGGGCGCAGGCGGTACCGGATGCACGACTTGCTGCACGCCTACGCCGGGTACCGCGCCGAACGCGACGACCCGCCCCACCGGCGCCGGAAGGCGCTGGAAAAGGTCCTGGCCTGGTACGCGCGCGTCGCGCAGAAGGCCGACCGGGCTGCGCTTCCCGCACTGTCGGGTGCCGTCCCGGACGAGGTCGCCGCGGGCGGGCCCGAGGTCGGGTTCGCCGACCGGGACGAGGCACTCGCGTGGCTGCAGCGCGAGCACGCGAACCTGGCCGCCGCGGTCCGCTGCGCGGCCGCGGCCGGGCTGGACGGCTTGACGATGGCCCTGGCCGTGTCGTGCCGGTTCCTGGCGGCCGGCGGCGCCGCGTGGTCGGCGCTGCACCTGGAGGCCACCGCCGCGGGGGTGGCCTCCGCGGCCGCCACGGGAAACCGGGGCGTGGAGGTCCTGCTGCTGGACGTGCAGGCCGACACGCTGTGCCGGATCGGGCGGTTGGCGGAGGCCGAAGCCGCCATCACCCGCATCCTGCTCCTGGCGGACGAACTCCACGATCCCGACTGCCGGGTTTCCGCCTCGTCCGGGCTGGGCCGGATCCGGTGCGAACAGGGCCGGTTCCGCGAGGCGCAGGAGTGTTACCGGCGGTCGTCGGAAGTGGCCGCCGAGTCGGGGCTGACCCGGTCCGAAGCCGTGGCGCTGTGCAACCTCAGCTGGCTCAGTGTGCAGCTGGGGGAGTTCGACCGGGCGCTCGAGTACGCCGAGCGGGGCGGGGAGTTGCGGCGCCGGGCCGGGGACCCGGTCGGGGAGGCCGGCGCTCTGGTCGACATGGCGCTGGCCTGGCAGGGCCTGGGCCGGCACGACACCGCGGCCGGCCTGTGCCGGCAGGCGATCGCCGGCTACCGGACACTCGGCTACACCGGCGTCGACCTGGCCGACGCCTTCCTGCCCCTGGCCGCGTCGCTGGAGTGCCTCGGTGACCTGCCCGCCGCGGCGCAGGCGCTGGGGGAGGCGAGCACGGTGCTGACCGAGCTGGAGGACCCGCGCGCCGCCCAGACGCGCCGGCGGCTGACCGAGCTGGAAGCCAGGATCGCCACCGGCCCCCGCCGCTGACCGGGACGGCGGTCGACGGCGGGAGCCGGTTCAGGCGGGGTGCGGCCCGCAGGCCGGGCAGTCCGGTCGCGGCACGTCGAGCGTGGACACCGCATCACCGTCGAGGGTGACGAGGTTGAACGCGTACTCCCGGTTGGCCGGCAGCGCCGGGACGCCGGTGAGCAGGCTCATCGCGGCGTGCGCCGCCAGGTTTCCGGACACCCCGGCCGACACGGCGTTGCCTGCCTGGATCCGGTCCCACCCGCCGGCCGGTGCCACTTCGGTGTGGTGCTCCCGTTCCGCGGTTTCGATGCATTCGTGGCACGGCCCGGTGCCCGGCCGGTACAGGCCGTAGTTGATCTGCGGGCCGTGGTAGCCGGCGTGCACCCACGCGGTGCCCGTCGCCCGGCACGCCCGGTTGGTCCAGGTCCGGATTTCCGCCGGCTGGTCCGCGGCCAGGACGACGAGGTCGAACCGCGCCGCCAGCGCGAGCAGCTGCGCCGGGCCGGTGATCGTCAGCGCCTCTCCGGTGATCCTGACGTCGGAGTTGCGCGCCCGCAGTTCCCGCACCGCCGCGTCCACTTTCGGCCGGCCCAGATCGTGTTCGGTGAACAGGATCTGACGGGCGAGGTTCGACAGCTCCACCACGTCCGGTTCCACGCAGTGCAGCTCGCCGACGCCCGACAGCGCGAGGTCCAACGCGGCGGTGCTGCCCGTGCCACCGACCCCGATGACGACGACCCGCGCCTGGCGCAGCAGCAGCTGGGTGTCCCAGCTCGAGCGGCGGCCGGTCCGCGCCATCCACCGGAACAGTTCCCGGCTGCGGCCGTAGCGTTGCCGCTCGCGGTCCGACAACGCCGGCGGCGCGGCCTCGGCAGCGTTCTCCACGTACCCGGCCCGGATCAGCGCCCCCAGATCACCGACGACCTCATGGGTCACGTCGGCCACGGGTCTGTCCGGGAAGCGGTGGGCCAGCTCGGTGACGACCTGGTCCACCGTCCGCGTGCCGTCGAGGGCGCCGAGCAGCGCCCACACCCAGCCGTCCGGGTCCGAGAGGCGCGTCGCGATTCCCGGGACCGTCCCGCCGATCCGGACCTGACCGGTACCGAGCCGCACCGGCTGGTGCTTCGACTTGATTCGGGGGCGATACACGACACTTCCTCCGCTCACCGTGGTGTTGCCGGTCCCGCTCACGTCTTGTTGCTGGTCTTGTTGCAGAACTTCATCTGCTGCTCGGACTCGAGGAACTCGATCACCGCCACCACCTCCTTTCCCTGGTGGGGGCGACGGCTCCGGCGCGCCTGCCTGCCATCGGGGTCGTGGACCACAAACAGTGGCGCTGGTCCGGGCCGCCGGGGTCCGGCGGGCAGCAGTGGTGAGCGTCCACGGTGCCGGTCACCGCCCCTGCCGGTCGAGCGGCTGCATCGCGCACCGCAGTGCGGAATTCGTGCTTTTCCGGGTGGTGAAATGCCGATGGGCCTGGCCGCCGGAGTTGCTTGTCCAGGTGCCGGTCATCGGGGTCTCCCTTCGCGTCGTGGGCTTGAATCCAGACTGCGGGGAGGGCTTGAGAAACGGCTTTCAGCTCACCGATCCGATCGTTGACGGTTGATCAACGTTGATCGTCAGTGTGGTATTTCTGGTTGTGTTGCGCATTCGTGACCGTTTCCGGCCGGTGATCCATCGGTGGTGGTGGAGCCCTTCTGTCGCGAAACTGTCCACCCGGGCTTGGTGTCCGAAATCTGTCATCAGTCGCTCCTCGTCGACGGAAAACCGGGGGTGTACTGCCGGTTCGGGTACGCATGGGTGATCAGCGTGATCATCATTTCGGGACATTGGTGGCGGCGAGCTGGCCGTCGGTCGGAACGAGTGTGAAAATGCTGAGGGCGGCGAGGGCTGGCGATGGGGTTTCGCCATGGGAGGGGTCGGGGTGGAAATCGGGTTCGGAATCCTTGGGCAAACGGCCTTGCTTCTGCACGGGAATCCGGGCGTGAAGCCCGTGCGCGGTCGTCCCGGCAAGGTACTGGCGGCGTTGCTGGCGCAGCCGAACCAGCGGGTCCCGGTGGACACCGTCGTCGCCTGGGCGTGGGACGAGTGGGAGAACCTGCCGCAGGACAGCCTCGGGACGCTGCACCAGGTCGGCGCCCGGTTGCGGCAGACCTTCCAAGCCGAGGGCGTCGATCCGCGCAGCATCAGCATCGCCAAGGGCGGTTGCCGGCTCGACCTCGACGAACAGCGGATCGACTACCGGCTGTTCCGGGTGATGATGGCCCGCGCGCGCGAGTTCCACGAGCAGGGACAGCACGACCGCGCGCACGTCGAGGCGCTGGCGGCGCTGCGGCTGCGCCGCGACGAGCCGCTGGTGGACCTGCGGACCGAGGCCGCCGAAGACTGGCGCCGTCGCTGGCAGCGCAACGAGTGGATCCCGGCCAACGCGTTCGTGGCCGCCCAACAATTGCTGCTCGGGCAGACGGAGCTGGTGGTGGCCCGGCTGGAGGAGCTGGACGCCGCCCACCCGATGGAGCTGAGCCTGACGAAGCTGCGCGTGCGCGCGCTCGTGGCCGCGGGGCGCGGTCTGGAGGCGTCGGAGTACTTCCGGCGGGTCCACCGGGAGTTCCAGGAGCTCGGGGACCCGCAGGCGGCCGATGAGCTGCTCGCCGTCTACAACGAGGTGATCAAGCCGGGCGCGGTCACGTTCCCGGTCCTGGCGAAGCCGGCTCCTCCCTCGTCGCCGGTGGAGAAGCGGGCCGTCGAGGATCAGGCACCCTCGCGGGTCTGGCACCTGGCGCCCGATGTCGACGGGGTCGTGGGGCGGGCGGGCGTGCTCGCGGAGCTTGACGCGTTCACCACCGACTCGGCCGGCCTGCCTCGCTCGGAGGTGGTCATGCTCACCGGCGGGCCGGGCGTCGGCAAGACGACGGTGGCCCTGAAATGGGCGCACCGGGTGGCGAGCCGCTACCCGAGCGGCGTGGTCATGCTCGATCTGCGTGGCGACGGCCAGACCTCCGGGGCCACCGCCGCGGACGTCGTCGAAATGCTGCTGGAGCTGCTCGACGTGCAGGTCGACCAGATCGTGTCCTCGATCGCCCGTGCGGCGCGGCTGACCCGCCTGCTGCAGCAGCGGCGGATGCTGGTGATCCTGGACAACGTGGCGCGGACCGACCAGGTCGAGCCGTTGCTGGGCGTGCTGGCCGGCTGCACGGTGGTCGTGGTGACCCGCCAGCGGCTCTCGGCGCTGTCGGCGGTGCGGACGACTCCGGTGGTGACGGTGGCGCCGTTGTCGCCACGAGCGGCGCGGGAACTGCTGGAGCGGCGCGTCGGACTGCGGGTCCGGCAGGACTCGGCCGGGGTGAGCGGGCTGATCGTGCTGTGCCAGGGCAACGCGCTGGCGTTGACCCTGGTCGCCGTGCGGGCGGCGGCGCGGGCGGGAATGCGGTTGACCACATTGGCCGAGGCTCTGCGGGACGCGGACATGCTGCTGGATCTGGGGAACGACGGCGACGGGCCGGGGCGGAGCCTGCGGTCGGCGTTCACGCTGTCGTTCCAGGGGCTGGCGCCGGCGGAGCAGCGGACGTTCGCCATATTGGGGCTGCACCCCGGGGTGGAGGTGGCTTCGGAGGCGGTGGCGGCCGCCGACGGCCGGCCGCTCTCGAGCGTGCGGCGATCACTGGACGTCCTGGTGGCAGCGCACCTGATCGACCAGCCCGGTGATCTCGACCGGTACCGGATGCACAACCTGTTGCAGCTGTTCGCGGCATCGCTGGCGGGAAAGCTGCCCGACGTCGACGAGGCGCGGCGCAGGCTGCTCGAGTTCTACCTGCTGACCGCGTTCGAGGCGCATCGGACGGTGTACCCGGGACGCGGGCGTCTGGACATGCCGCAGGTCAGTGCCGGTGTCACGGCGGCACGGTTCGCCACCGCGGCGGCGGCGCGACAGTGGTTCCTGCGCGAGCGCTCGACCCTGACCGCTTCCGTCGAACTCGCCGCGCGGGTGCGGTTGCACGAGATCGCGTTCACCCTGCCCTCCCTCACCGCGGACGTGTTCGACCGGCACGGCTACTTCGGCGACATCGTCACCGGGTTCACGGTCGCGACGTCCTCGGCCGCGTCGGTGGGCGACGTGGCCGCCGAGGCTTCCAGCCTGAACGATCTGGGGCACGTCCTGCTGCTGATGGGACAGGACTCGAAGGCCGAGCCGTACCTGGAAGCGGCGTTGCGGCTGGTCGATGCGCACGGCATCGGCATCGGCCGGGTGACGGTGATGCTGAACATGGCGCGGCGGCACCTGCACGCCGGCCGGGTGGCGCAGGCGGTGACGATGTCGCGGGAGACGCTGGCGGCGGCACGCGCACTGGGGGATCCGGAACGGTGCGCGGCGGCGATGCACCGCCTCGCGGACGCGCTCCTGGAGCAGGGCGGTCACCAGCGCGAGGCGCTCGAGCTGTACGAGGGGGCGCTGGTGTCGCGGGAACGCATCGACGACGAGCTCGGTCGGATCCTGACCCACATCGCCATGGGGGACCTGCTGACCCGGATGGGCCGGTGCGAGGAAGCCGACGAGCAGTGCCGCAAGGCGGCCGGGTTGGTGAAGGCGAGCCAGCACCTGCCGGCGGCGATGAAGTTGAACACCGTTCTCGCGCGGCTGCGGCACGCTCAGGGTGACGACCGGGCGGCGCTGAAGCACGCGCACCGGGCGGTCGAGCTCGCGGACCGGTCCGGGCACGCAACCGGGCGTGGCCGGGCGTTGGACACGCTGGCCCGGATCCTGTGCGACCGGGGCAACGTCGATGACGCGCGCGCACTCTGGCAGCGGGCGGCGCGGCTGTTCCGCGACCGGGAGCGCGTCGGGCAGGCGAGGCGGATCGAGGCGCTGCTGGAGGAGCTGGATTTCGCCGTGGTTCCACAGGCTCGTGACGGCGACCGCGACACCGTCGCGATGCCGTCGCCGCGCTTGTCGGCGCTGGAGGGGAACCGTTCGCTGCGAGCCGGCTCCGACGAGGCGGTGTAGGGCACCGTCCTGGTGCATCTTGGCGACGCTCGGTTGTGGCTCGGCGCCGCGGCTGAATGCCCTCTCGGCTGCCGCGGCGTGCGCCGCAGGGCGCCGCTTGATATAAGGGTTCCTGCTGTTCTGGGCGGCGCTTTACTGTGCGGAGTCGTCCGATCGGGGCAGGATTCCTTAGTATTTGTTACCCGGTGTCACTGGGTGATCATCTTGCTGTCGTGATCGTTGTGCTCCACCGCGGAGTCGAGTAGCATGATCAATTATCACGGAGCGCTAAAAGGGCCACCCCTGACCGGGTGAACCCTTACTGAAGAGTAGGCCCTAGAATCCCCGGATCTTGGCGAAATCTGCATTCCCAGTTGACGGCCGTCGCCGGATCGGTGGAGGGGGGTCACGTTCGGGGGTAAATCCGTTGACGCTAGAGTCTCGTCGTCCCTGATAAAGGTAGCTGCTTATCCGTAGCAGCTCCAGATCGAAGGATGGCGGAGTTGAAGCGAGCAATGCCTCCGGTCGTGGTCTTGGCTGGCGTGATGGGAGTGCTCTCCGTGACGCCCGCGGCCGCCCAAGCGCCGTCCCAGGGTACCGGGGATGCCGTCCAGGAGTCGACCTACGTCGTCTCGGCTCCCGCTCCGGAGTCGATCTCCGTTGCCACGGGCTCCCACTTGGAATCGGTCGATTACTGGCGTTACTACTCGACGGGCAACTGACGCGCCGAGGCGCCCGGCTACGGCTGGGCGCCTCGCCGTCGGCGCGGTTGCTCGCCCCGCGCGCCGGGCTCGGTCGCAGCGCTCCGGGCTGACTTCTTCGCAGGGCGACCGCGGCCTCGAAGCTTGACGCCTGCCTCGATCAGCATGCGCTTGGTGATGTCACGGCCGAGCCCGAAGGTCTTCCCGGTTTCGATGATCGACTTGCCGCTGCGGTAGGTCTCGATCAACCCGGGCGGCGCGGGTGGCATTTTCGGCTGTGGTGGCCGAAATCTGACGCCTTGCTCCTCCAGTACGGTGCGCAACGTTCGGTAGCTGCCGTCGAAATCTTCCAGCAGTGTACTCAGTGTGTCGCCGGCCAGGTATCTGCGCCGCAGCTCGCTGGCTTCGTTGGCGGGTACGTCGGCGGCGAGCCGGTGTGGTTGCTTCGGGGGCGGGTGCGCGTTTCCGGCTTCGCTCATGCGTTCCTCCCCCTGAACCGCTGATCTCGCCAGACGAGTTCTACCGCTTCCCTCGTTTGGCTGGTATGTGATTCTGCCCGCTTCATCGCAGTTGACTCCCAGTTCGCGAGGTGTTCCTGGTGCTGTGCGATCCGTCGTGGTGGTGGGACTGACGGCTCGCTGGTTCATGATGCGGTCCGGGGGTCGTGGGTTCCCGGCCTCCGTCAAGGACGTCGCTGCGGCCTCCGTTGTTACACACCGCTCCAAGTTGCCTGTCCCAATAATGTGACGCCAAGGCCCCGTCGGGTGGTGACGGCGACCGCTCGGAGTTTCGGGACGACCCATTTACCTCATGACCGTCGCCGACGGTATCGCTACTGTTGAATTCGTCCCGAAAAGATCGCTCGCGTCAGCGCGGCAGGCCGGCCAGTTGCTCGATGACGTGCTCGGCGGAGTTCATCGTGCCGATCGCCTCGGCGGCGGTGGCGGCTGCCGTTCGGTGGTCGGCCGAGTTCATGATGCGGCGGGCCGCTTCGCCGGCGTCGGCCGGGGCGTCGATGACGATTGCGGCTCCCTGTGCCGCGTTCCACGGGGGGTCGGCGAAGAACGGCCGGAGAACCAGGGGCAGACCCGCGGTGAGTGCGGCCAGGACCGTGCCGGTGCCGCCGGCGGACACCACGACGTCCACTTCGGGGAGCAGCTTCGCGAGCGGCACGAAGCCGAGGGCGTGCACGCCGGGAGCGGCAGGCAGGTCGTCCGCGGTGGCGAGCACGTCGAACCCGGCCGCGTCCACAGTGGACACCATGGCCCCCCGGTGCTCGACCCACGGGATCTTCGGCATCGTCGCGGCAAGCGGACCGAGGTGGTCGAGCTCCTCGGCCACCAGCAGGTCTGGGTCCAATGTGGACAGAAAGTTCAAGGTCTCTTCGATGGCCGGGTCGACGCGCACCCCGGCGAAGTACTCGATCGTTCCCGGGCCCGGGTGCGCCGGGTGGGATCCCGTGCGGCGCAGGGTTTCTTCGACGTTCGCCGCCACGGCGAGGCCCGCCGGCCAGACGGTGGCCGGAGCCGGCCGGGGCGCCGGCTCCTTCGCCGTGAGCACCACCGCTTCGTGCCCGGCGGCGCGAGCGGCGTCGAGCAGCAGGCCGTGGCGCCGTCGGTTCGCGACCGTGCCCGGCAGATCGCCGCGGAAATCGCCGATCTGCCGAGCGCCGCCGAGGTCGCGAAGGAGTTCGAGGCGCTCGTCACGCCGTGAACCCGGAGCCCTTACGAGGCCGCCGTGGCGAGGATCGAGTCCCGCGAAGCGACGACCTGCTCGTGCAGCTGGGTCACGTCGACGCCGACCAGCCGGCCACCGGACTTGCGGAGCACCCCCGCGACCAGCACCGTTTCGATGTTGCGCGCGTCGGCGCCCAGCACGAGCGTGCCCACCGCGTCGTTGAGCGGCATGGTGTTGACGTCGGTGGCGTTGACGACCAGCAGGTCCGCCTGTTTGCCGGGCGTGAGCGAACCGGTGACCGCGGCCAGCCCGTTGGTGCGGGCGCCCTGCAGGGTGGCGAAATCGAGCACGTCGCGGGTCGTGATCCGGTGCGGTGTGGCGTTCGTGCCGTATGCGCTGTTGACCGCCCGCATCCGCTGGATCGCGTGCAGGGTGCGCATCTGGGTGAACATGTCGCCGGCGAGTGCCACCTCCACGTCGATGCTCAACCCCGGGCGCACCCCGGCCGCCAGCGCCTCGTCGACGGCCGGTACCGCGGTCTCCAGGCCGATCTGGGCGTCGGAGGTCGGCGCGAGCGAGATGGTCGTGCCGGTGTCGCCGATCGCCCGCCAGGCTTCCGCGGTGAGCCCGGTGGCATGGATCAGCGTGACGTCCGGGCCGAGCAGCCCGGCGCGGGCCCAGCCCAGGATCGCCGTCGACGACGACGTTCCGAACACGGCGTCGACGCTGACCCCGATCCCCAGGTCCTGTGCGACGGCCGCGAGCCGCGGCCCGTACTCGATCAGCGGCCCGCCGAAGTCGCCGCTCGCCAGTGCCGCGAGCCGGACCGTGACCAGCCCGGAGGAATGGGCCGCGTGCAGTCGCCGCACGTCCTGCGGCCACTGCTCGTCCCAGTCGCCGAAGTGGGGGGCCATCGAGGCGTGCACGCCGCGGATGCCGGTGTCCACCAGCGCCTGGATCGCGGCGTCGGAGTGGGCGGCGCTGCGTGAGTTGTGCGAGAAGTCGAGCATCGTGGTGATGCCGGCGTCCAGCGCCGAGAGGGCCGCGAGGCGGGTTCCGATGTAGATGTCGTGTGCGGTGTAGGCCGGGGCGATCCGGGCGAGGGTGCTGGTGACGTAGGCGCCGAGGTCGGTCACGTCGGGGATGCTGCGCCGCAGCTGCGCCTGCCACGCGTGCCGGTGCGTGTCGACGAAGCCCGGGCTCACGATCCGGCCGGTGGTGTCGACGATCTCGGCGGCACGAGCGGCGGGGTGGTCGCGCAGATCGGGCCCGACGGCCACGATGTGCTCCCCGCTGACGAGCACGTCGCCGCGGGCCAGGTCGCCCAGTTCCGGGTCCATGGTGACGACGGCGCCGCCGGTGAACAGGATGCTCATGACCGCTCCTCGGGGGTTGGGTGCAGGGTGTAGCCGGCGTGGTGCAGCACGCCGTCGCGGAACTCGCCGTACGCCCAGAACCCCTGGTCGTCGAGGTAGACGATGCGGTTGCCGTCGATCCAGAAGTTGCCCTGGTAGGCGTGCGGGCGACCGCCGCGGGTCTCGTCGTAGCGGCCGCCGGGGGTGAGTTCCTGGTGCAGGAACCCGGATTCGTCGACCCACATCCCGACGTACGGGCTGTCGGACGGGGCAGCCGGCGAGGACGTGGTCGCCTGTGCGACGCCGTCGGCCATCACCAGGACGGCGTGCTCCGGGCGCCAGATGAGGTGCTCCCAGGCTTTGCGGCCGTGGGTGTCGATCACCGCGAAGGTGGCCGGGCTGCCCGGTGCGAGGTCGCTGAACCCGGCGATCGGGACGATGCTCAGCCCGCCGCAGCCGACCACGGTCGCGCCGTCGGTGGGCAAGCCGGGCCCGACGCCGGCGATCTTGTCGCCGGCCAGCAGCAGGTCGGCGTTCCCGAGGTCGCCGAGGCCGGGGTCCAGCGTGTGGATCGTCGCGTTGGCGAACAGCAGGGGTCCGGCCGCGTCGGTCAGCGCGGCCGGGTCGATCTTCGGTGGGGCCATGCACCCACCATCGGGGCCGGCGCCGTGCGCAACCAGTGTGGGCTTCTCCTGGGTGCGGCGCACCCACGCAGCGCTCGCCGCGGCGGCGGAAGCGTCAGATCAGGCCCCGGTCCCTGGCGTGGATCGCCGCTTGGGTGCGGTCGCGGAGGCCGAGCCTGCTGAGGATGCGGGAAATGTGGTTCTTCACCGTTCCTTCGCTCAGGAACAGCGTCTTCGCGATCTCGCGGTTCGTCGCCCCGGTCGCGACCATGCGCAGCACCTCGGTCTCCCGGCTCGTCAACGCCTCCGCGGACGCCGGGTGCGCCGACAGCGCCGCGGCCACCTGGCGGGCCGCCGCGTGACCGAGCTGGGTGACGCCGGCGTGGGCCAGGCGGACCGATTCGGCCAGCTCCGCGGCCGGGAGGTCCTTCAGCAGGTACCCGGCCGCGCCGGCCCGCAGCGCCTGCACCACGTACTCCTCGTCGTCGAACGTCGTCAGCATCACCACGCGGCAGTCCGGGGCGCGGCGGCGCAGCACCGTGAGCGCGTCGACGCCGTCCATTTCCGGCATCCGCACGTCCATCAGCACCACGTCCGGGCCGAGCGCCAGGGTGCGCTCGACGGCCTCGCGGCCGGTGGCCGCCGTGCCGACCACCGACATCCCCGGCTGGATGGCCAGCAGGGACGCGATGCCTTCGCGGACCAGCCGCTGGTCGTCGACCACGAGCACCCGCACGCTCACGGCACGGTCACCGTGACCCGGGTGCCCGCGCCCGGCTCGCTGTCCACCGACACCGTGCCGCCGACGAGTGCGGCGCGTTCCCGCAGGCCGAGCAGGCCGAACCCGGACCGGGCCGCGCCGGTGTCGAAGCCGCGGCCGTTGTCGGTGACGACCAGGCGGGTGGCGGCGCCGAAGGTCACCGACACCCGCACCTGATCGGCCCGGCCGTGCCTGCGGGCGTTCGTGACCGCCTCCTGCGCGGCCCGGTAGAGCGTGGTGACCGTCGCCGGGCCGAGGTCGGGTTCCTCGCCGTGCACCTCGATCGCGACGCCCAGCTCGGCCAATGCGCCGGCCAGGGAACGCCCACCCCGCAGCGTGCCGACCGACGTCCGGACGTCCTCCAGCGCGTACCCGACCGAGCGGCGCGCGTCGGCCAGCGCCTGGCCGGCGACGCCGGGGTCCCGGCCGGCGAACGCGGCCGCCTTCTCCAGCTGGATGGAGACCGCGGTCAGGTGGTGGCCGAGGCTGTCGTGGATGTCGCGGGCCAGCCGGTTGCGTTCGGCCGCGGCGGAAAGCTCCGCGACCCGCGCCGCGGCCCGCCGCTCCCGGACCGCGACGTCGGCCATGGCCAGGGCCAGCACCAGGCCCGTGGCGAACATGAGCACGTCGGAGACCGCGCCGGTGTCCCGGTACCAGCCGGGCACCCACACCGCCAGCCCGCCGACGAGCACCGCCAGGCAGAGCCCGCCGAGCACGAGCCCGGCCGTGCGCCCGAACGTCAGGTACGCGGCGAAGGGCACCAGCACGAACAGCGCCCGCGACAACCCGGATCCGTCGAGCGCGGCGACCGCGAAGAACAGCACCAGCCGGGCGACGAGGAACGCGGCGGGCAGCCGGGCCACCCGCCGCTCGACGGTGTCCAGCACGAACAGCGCCCCGACCCCGGCGGCGAAGCCGGCGAGCCGGACCCCGTTCGCCGGGCCGAGGCCGGCGACCGCGGAGTACAGCCCGGCCACCAGCACGATCCCGTACACGGCGCCGGAAACCCACGGCACGATCCGCGTCACCATCACCCGAGCCTACGGCCGTCCGCGGCCTGCCGGACCAGGTTCGGCCGGACGGCACGTGTCGTCCGGCCACGCGCACCCGGCCCGTCCGGCACTTCCCGCGGGCCGGCGCGCTTCCTACCGTTCACCGAAACTGTTGCCTGCCAAGGAGGTTTCCCATGCTGACCAGACTGGGGGCCGGGTGCGGAACGCTCGCCGGCCTCGCCATCGCCGTGCCCGGCCTGATCGAAGCGGGCACCGGCGAAACCGCGGCGACGAGCTTCGTGCTCGGGCTGTCCCCGGCGTTCGCCGTCCCGCTGCTGACCGTGCTCCACCTGCGGCAGGCCCCGGCGGCCGGTGCGTTCGGCGCGGTGGCCTACACGGTGAACGCCGTCGGTCTCGGCCTCTTCGGCGGCGCGGCGTTCACGCTGAACCTGGCGCTGTTCTTCCTCGACGATGCGGTGACGAAGGAACTGCTGCGCGGCCCGACCACGGTGGCGCTGCTGGGCAGCGCGCTGGTCTTCGCCGCCGGCGCGGTGTGCTTCGGGGTGGCCACGCTGCGGGCCGGGGTCCACCCCCGGGTGCCGGCGGTGGGCTACCTGGTGGCGCTGCCCGTGCTGGCGGTCGCGGCGCGGCTGCCGGACACCCCGCTCACCAGCGTCGTGCACGTCGTGGCCGGCGGATCGCTGGTGTGGCTGTCGATCGGCGTCGTGCAGGCAGCCCCCGCGCGCCGGTGAAGGCCGCGTCAGCCCGCCGTCGTCAGCCGCAGTGTGGCGATCCCGCGCATGTCGAGCGTGGTGCCGGTCGGGGCTTCCGCGTAGCGGAGCAGGACCTGGTCGCAGCCGGGGCACCGGGCGACGTAACCCATCGGTGCGCCGTACACGCGTGCCGCGGCGAGAGGGCCGGACCGGCCGCAGCCCGCGCACACCGCGACCGCGGTGCTCACCTCGGCGGTGAACACGCTGCTCAGCGGCCCGGCCAGGACGTTGCCGTCGAGGTGTCCGTCGGTCATCTCAGCCTCCGAAGCGTTCGGCGCGGACGCGGGCCGGGTCGTGGCCGGCGTCGATCAGCAAGCCCGTCACCGTCTCGACGAACGACGTCGGCCCGCACACGTAACAGGTCGGTTCCTCCGCGGCCGGCAGCCCGTACGCCGTCAGGTCCGCCGCGTCGATCCGGTGCGGCACGCGCTCGACGCCGTCCGGTGTCTCCCGCGTGTACAGCACGGTCGCCTCCGGGCGGTCCAGCTCGCCGGCGAAGTAGACGTCCGCCGGGGTCCGGACCGAGTAGAGCAGCCGGAACGGCGGGCTCGCCGCCGAGCGGGCGCGCAGCATCGCCATCAGCGGGGCGATCCCCGAGCCGCCGCCGATCAGCAGCACCGGGCCGGGTTGCTCCGGCCGCCACACGAACCAGCCGCCGAGCGGGCCGAGCACCTCGACCTCGTCCCCGACCTCGATGTCGCGCACGAGGTACGGCGAGACTTCGCCGCCCGCGACCAGCTGCACGGTCAGCTCGACGAACTCGCCGTCGGCGGGGGCGGACAGCGAGTAGCTGCGCTGTGCGCTGTAGCCGTCCTCGGCCGTGAGCCGCAGGTCGGCGTGCTGCCCGGCGAGGTGCCCCGGCCAGCCCGGCACGGCGAACCGCAGGGTGCGCGCGGTGGCCGTCTCGTCGCGGACCTCGACGAGCCGGGCGGTCAGCCGCCGGTGGCCTAGTCGCCGTCGTAGCGCTGTTCCCGCCACGGGTCTCCGTAGTTGTGGTAGCCGAGTTCTTCCCAGAACCCGGGCTGGTCGTCGAGCATCAGCTGCAGCCCGCTGATCCACTTGGCGGACTTCCAGAAGTACAGGTGCGGCACCAGCAGCCGGACGGGCCCGCCGTGCACCGGCTCGAGGGGCTCGCCCTCGAACTCGAAGGCGAGCCACGCCTTGCCGTCGAGCACGTCCTCCAGCGGCAGGTTGGTCGTGTAGCCGCCGTGGCTGTGCGCCAGCACATAGTCCGCGGCGGTCTCGACGTCCTCCAGCAGGACGTCGAGCGACACACCGCGCCAGGTCGTGCCGAGCTTCGACCACCGGGTGACGCAGTGGATGTCGACGGTCGGCTCCTCGGCGGGCAGCGCCATCAGGTCGGCCCAGGTCCAGGCATGCCGCTCGCCGCTCTCGGCGGTGACCGTGAACGACCAGTCGCTCGTGGACACCGGCGGGGTCGGCCCGGCCGAGAGGACGGGGAAGTCCTCGGTGAGGTACTGGCCCGGCGGCAGGGCGGCGTCCTGCTCGCGACGCCCGTGGAACGCCCGGCTGAACACGGCCACACCGGCCCCCTTTCGTCGGGCGCTCAATCTAACCCACCCACCGGCGGAACGGGACCCACACCTTCGTGCGATCCCGGCCGGGAGGGCCCATCACCCTCCCGGCCGGGTCACTCAGCGGCCCACGGTCACCGAACCGGTGAGCGGGCCGAGCCGCACGGTGTGCGTGCCACGCGCCAGGTTCGGCAGCTCGAACGTGACGCACGTGGTCTGGCTCGGCCGCACCGAGACCGGCCGTTCGGCGGCGACCACGCCGTCGACCCACAGCACCGCCTGGTACTCACCGGCCTTCTCGCCGACGTCCTTCACCGACGCGGAGACCCGGGCGGGCGACCACCAATGGCTGTCCTCGGTGCGGAGGTCGGCCACGGCGAAGCGCGGCGCGGGCCCGGGGGCCCGGTCGCGGACGAAGATGTCCGAGCGCCCGTTCGTGTCGTCCTCGACGAGGTTCGTCGCCTCGCTTTCGAACGCCACGTACTTTCCGTCGGTGCTGATGGCCGGGAAGTCGCTGTAGGCATCGCCTTCCCGGCCACCGAGCGCGCCGGAGACCTTCTCCGTCTTCGCCGTGCGCAGGTCGCGCACGAACACGTCGGACGCGCCGTCACCGTCGCCGGGCACGAGGTTGCCGGCGAAGCTGAAGAACGCGACCGCGCTCCCGTCCCCGCTGATCCGCGGGCTCGCCGTGTAGGAGTCGGCCCCGCCGGTCCCGCTCGCCGCCTGCGACACCAGCGTGTTCGTGTGCGCCTGCCGGTCGTAGAGGTAGACCTGCGAGGGCCCGTCGGCCGGGCTGACCACGTAGGCCACCTTCCGGCCGTCCGCGCTGATCGACGGCTGCGTGGCCTCCGCCCCGCCCGGCGCGGGGATCGCTTCCGTGGTCCCCGTCTTGCGGTCGCGCACGAACACGTCGCGGTGGGCGTTGCCGCCACCGGGCACCAGGTTCTCCGCGCCGCTTTCGAACGCGACGAACCGGCCGTCGCCGCTGACGCTCGGCTCGAGCGAGTCACCGTCCGCCGGTGCGCCGCCGATGCCCACGGAGACGAGCTCGGTGGTCCCGGCCACCCGGTCGCGGACGAAGATGTCCTGCTTGCCGTTCGTGTCGCCCGGCACCAGGTTCGTGGCCTGGCTGAGGAACACCGCGTAGCGGCCGTCGGTGCCGAACACCGGCTGCCCGGACAGCCCGTCGGCCTGCTTTTCCTCGGAGGACACCGAAACCAGCTCGGTCGCGCCGGTCCGGCGGTCGTGGACGAACGAGTCGGGGATCCCGTTGGCGTCGCCCGGCACCAGGTTCGTCGCGCCGCTGAGGAAGCCGACGTACCGGCCGTCGGGGCTGACGGTCGGGCTGACCGACCACGCGTTCGCCCCGGTGCCGTCCGAGGCCACCGTGATCCGTTCGATCGCCCCGGTGCGCCCGTCCCGCGCGAAGATGTCCATGTCGTCGTTGGTGTCGCCGGGCGCGAGCTCGCCGGACCCGCTGGCGAACGCGATCACCCCGGCGTCCCCGCTCATGGCGGGCCAGAAGGTGTGGGCCTGGATCTGCCCGCCGTCACGGGTCAGCGAGACCCGCTGGGTCGCGGGCGGCCGCGGGAGCGCGAAGTCGGCCGCGGCCGGCCGGTGTCCGCCGGTCACGACGACCTGCCGCGGGGGCGCGGCCGAGATGCCCGCCGCCGAAGCGGCCACCTGGTAGGTGCCCTCGGGCACGTTCTGGACGGTGTAGCGGCCGTCGCCGTCCGAGACGGCGGTGAGCTCGTCGAGCACGTCGAGCACCCGGACCGTCGCGCCGGGCACCGTCGAACCGGTCGGCCCGTAGGTGACGCGGCCGCTGATCGTGCCCCGCGGGGTCGGTTTCAGCGTGACGCGCAGCGCCGTCTGCTTCCCGGTGGCCACCACGGCCCGCACCCGCTCGTCGCGGTACCCGAACCGGGACAGCGTGAGGTCGTAGGTGCCGGCGGGCACCCGGACCTTGAAGTGCCCCTCGCCGTCACTGGTGTAGGACCGGCCGGTGGCCGCGACCGTGATCGTGGTCTTCGCCAACGGCTTCCCGGACGCGGTCACCGTGCCGGTGATCCCGCTCGCGAGGCGCGCCTCGGCGACGGCGGCGGCCGCGTCGATCCGGCCCGCGCCGAAGCGGGTGTTCGGCCGCGCGCCGTAGCGGTTGTCGAAGAACGACGTGCCGGTGAGGATTTCCAGGGTCTCGTCCGGGGTCAGCTTCGGGTTCGCCTGCAGCATCAGCGCGACCGTGCCCGAGACGTGCGGGGTCGCCATCGACGTGCCGCTCAGCAGCCCGTACTCGCCGCCGGGCAGCGAGGACAGCACGTCCACGCCCGGCGCGGAGAGGTCGGGCACGACGTAGCTGTCCGGCCAGCTCGCCGGGGCGTCGACCCAGTCCTTCTTCCGCACGACACCACCGCACGAGAAGTCGGGCACGTTGTCGCCGTCGTCCGTCGCGCCGACCCCGGTCGACTCGAAGACGTTGCCGGGCGCCGCCGAACCGCCCGCGACGCAGTCGTTGCCGATGGCGAACGCGGGGAAGGCGCCGGCCAGGTGGATGTTGCGGGCCGGCTCGACCATTTCGCTGCTGTAGCCCTCTTCGCCGAGCGACATGCTGACGACGTTCGCCGGCTTGCCCGCGGGTTTGCCGTCGGCGTCGTACGGCGCGATCGCCCACTGCATCCCGGCGATCACCTGCGCCAGCGTGCCGGAGCCACCCGGGATGACGAGCCCGGCCATCAGCTCCGCGCCGGGGGCGACGCCGATCTGCGTGCCCGAGCTGTGCCCGCCCGCGATGGTGCCCGCCACGTGCGTGCCGTGGTAGGAGCTGTCGTGGGGCGTGGAGTGCACCGGGGAGCCGTCGGCGGCGAACTCGAGCCAGCCACCGGGGTGCTCCGGGTTCGCCGGGTCGGCGCTCACCAGCTTGCCCGCGAGGTCGGGGTGGGCGGTGTCGATGCCGGTGTCGAGGATCGCCACCCGCACCCCGGCGCCGGTGGTGCCGCCGGCCTGGACCCGGTCGGCGCCGATCTTCGACACGCCCCACGCGACGGCGGCGTCCGCCTCGGCCTTCGCCTGCTTCCGCTGCGGCTCGGTCGGCGTCTTGAGCGTGAAGTTGGGGATGACGCGGTCGACCAGCGGCAGCGCGGCGACGGCGTCCAGGGTGGCCGGGGTGGCGCGGACGAGCACCATGTTCTTGAGCCAGAACGTGTTCACCACCTGGTCGCGGCGGGCGCCGACCAGGTCGGTGACCGGGGCCTGCATGGCCTTGGCCGAGTCGGTGAGCGTCCGGTGCGCGGCGTCCGGTGAGGACGGAGCGAGGCCCCGGTCCTTCAGCACGACGACCGCCTCGAACCGGGTGCCCGGACCGGAGCGGGCGCCGGCGATCCGGTCGAGCAGCTCCTTGGCGATCTTGTGGTGCGCCGACGGCGGGGGTGCCGGTGCGGCGGCGGCCGCCGCCGGCAGGGTGCCGAGCGACCCGGCGGCGACGAGCACCGCGAGGGCCAGGTGGCGCCCGCGGGTCCGCAAGGCGGACAGGGACATGGGGGAGACTCCTTCGCTCCGTCAGGTTCCGGCGGACAAGCGAGACGGCGCGCCCCGAGTGAGGTTGCGCGCCGTCGACGTCAAAACGGTGCATGAGTGATCAACACATGACAAGCTCACCGAGGCGGCGAATTCCCGCCAGGTGGCGGGAACCCGACAGGGGAGGAGCGGCGGTGCTGGAGCCGATCGGGCTCGGTGACGCGGACGAAGCGATCTACGACGCGCTGGTCCGGCGCACCCGGGCGACGGTCCCCGAACTCGCCCAGGACGCACGCCTCTCCCTGCCGGTGACGCGGCGCGTGGTGCGGACGCTCGTCGGGCTGGGCCTGGCGACGCGGGCGGGCGGCCGTCCGTCGCGCTACGTCGTCGTCCCGCCGGACCGGGCGATCGAGGCGGTGCTCCGCGAACGCGAGGCCGCGCTGCGCGACACGCGCCGCCACATCGGCACGCTGATGGAGATGTACCGCGCGAGCACGCGGTTCGCGCACCCCGGCGAGCTGGTCGAGGTGATCACCGGGCGCGACGAGGTCAACGAGCGCTGGGCGCGGATGCAGCAGGACATCCGGGTGCAGATGCGCGGGTTCGACCGCCCGCCGTACGCCGCGCCGCGGGGCGCCTCGGACTCGAACGAGGTCGAGCTGGGCCTGCTCGGCCGCGGGGTGAAGTGCCGGGTCGTCTACGACAAGAGCGCGATCGAGCTGCCCGGGCGCATCGACGACATCGAGCTCGGCGTGCGCCACGGCGAGCAGGCCAGGATCGACGGCGACGTCCCGATGAAGCTCGCGATCGCCGACGACCGGCTCGCCATCATCCCGCTGATGCGCCCCGGTGACCCCGCGCTCACCGCGTCGTACCTCATCCACCCGTCACCGCTGCTGGACGCGCTGATCGCGTTGTTCGAGGCGGTGTGGACGCGCAGCGTGCCGGTGCGGTTCGGCTCCGCCGAGCCCGGCGAGCTGTCGGCGGACGAAGCGAAGCTGCTGATGCTGCTGGCCTCCGGCGCCACCGACAAGGCCGCCGGGCGGGCGCTGGGCTGGAGCGAGCGGACCGTCCAGCGCCACGTCACCAAGCTCATGACGCGGGTCGGGGCGCAGACGCGGTTCCAGATCGCGATGGAGGCCACCCGGCGGGGCTGGATCTGAGCGGGCCCACCGGGCTCGGCTCGGGCCGATGGCGACCAGGCTCTCGCCCGGCTCCGGTGCCGGCTCAGGGCCGGGCGCGGGAGAGGAGGCCCCGGATGAGGACGTCGATCGACCACGCGAACCTTTCCTCGCCGGTGCCGGACATGATCTCGGTGCGTGCGGCGTGGACGCGGGGGTACTCGCTCGCCGGGGCCCGGTTGATCGCCTGGGCGACGGGGCCGTGCGGTGCTCCCGGGTCCGGGCCGTGTGCGTGTTCGGCCGCGACCGCGGTGACGAACATGGTCAGCATGTCGATGGCCCAGGCCGCGTTCGCCCGGTCGACACCGGCTTCGGCGAGGAGCCCGAGGAGGGTTTCGGCGATGCGCAGCGCGTGGGGCCCCACGGCCGTGGTCCGGACGGCCATCAGGGCGACGGCCGGGCTGCTCATCAGGACTTCGGTGTAGGAGCGGAGAAGTCCTTCGAGCCGGTCGCGCCACGAGCCTTCCCCCTGGCCGACCTCGACGGCTTCCAGTACGCGGTCGAGGACGAGCGCCTGCAGTTCGCTCACGTCCTCGACGTGGGCGTAGAGCGAGGCCGGGCCCGTGTCGAGGGCCTTCGCGATCTTGCGGAGGCTCATGACCCCGTCCGAGGTGATCTGGCGCAGCGCCTCTTCGATGATCGCTTCGCGGCTCAGGAGTGGCTTTGCCGCTCTGCGACGGCTCTCGACCTCGGCGGCGCCGAAGGGATCACGCTGGGACACCACCGGACGATAGCCCTCGCGAACCCTGTTCGTCAACTTGACGAACAGGGTTCGTTAAGCCTACCGTGCGTCGAGGGCACCACACTTCTCCCATCGGAAAGGGGTGAATCGGCATGTCCGAACGCGGTATCGCCATCGTCGGCGCGGGCCCGGCCGGTCTCGTCTGCGCGCGCATCCTCCAGCGGAACGGAACACCCGTCACCGTCTACGAAGCGGACGCCACACCGGACGCCCGGCAGCAGGGCGGCTCGCTCGACATCCACGAGGACACCGGGCAGGTAGCGCTCAAGGAAGCCGGCCTGTACGGGGAGTTCCGCGCGCGTACGCACGTCGGCGGTGAGGACCTGCGCCTGCTCGACAAGACCGGCCGGGTGCACGTCGACCAGCGCGAACCGGCGGGCGGCGGCGGCCGTCCGGAAATCGGCCGGACGGAACTGCGGCAGCTGCTCGTCGACTCGCTGGAGCCGGGCACGATCGCCTGGGGGCACAAGGTCGTCGCCGCGCGCCCCGGCGAGACCGGGCACGAGCTGCAGTTCGCGGACGGCTCGGTGGTCCGCGCCGATCTCGTCGTCGGCGCGGACGGCGCGTGGTCGAGGATCCGGCCGCTGCTGACCCCGGTCAAGCCCGCCTACAGCGGGATCACCATTGTCGAGATGCGCCTGACCGACGCGGCGGCCGAGCACCCGGAAGCGCTCGCGCTCACCGGGCGGGGAAGCTTCTTCGCGCTGTCGGACAACAAGTACATCGGCGGGCACGGCGGGGACACCATCGCGTTCGGCTGCGGCCTGCGCGTCCCCGAGAACTGGGTCGCCGACAGCGGAATCGACTGGCACGAACCGGAATCCGCCCGCGCGGGGCTGTTGCGCGAGTACCCCGGCTGGGCCCCGGCCCTGACCGACCTGATCCGCGGGTGCGACGACGGCACCATCTGGCCCCGCCCGATCCACGCCCTGCCGACCGGCCTGCGCTGGGACCGGGTTCCCGGCGTGACCCTGGTCGGCGACGCCGCGCACCTCATGTCCCCGTTCGCGGGCGAGGGCGCCAACATCGCCCTGATCGACGGCGCCGACCTGGCACGGGAGATCCTCGCCGGCCCCGACGTCGAAACCGCGCTCGCCCGCTACGAGACCACGATGTTCCCCCGAGCCGCCGAAGCCGCGGCGGCGTCGCAGAGCGGCCTCGAGATGATGTTCGTCGACGGCCCGCCGACGAAGATGATCCGGTTCTTCGAGGGCATGCCCGCCGCCGAACCCGGAACGGATACTGCTTGACACAGACTGGCCCGCGTCGGACGCTCTAGCTCCGATCGAGGGAGCGATGGGGCTGGATGCACGGACAACGCGAAGCGCTCGCAGCGGCCGTGCGTGCGGCGACAGTGCCGCTGACCATTCCGTCGACGACGGTCAAGGGCACCGGCTTCTTCGTCACCCCCGATCTCGTCCTGACGTGCGCGCACGTCGTCACCTCGGCCGGCGAGCCGGCCGGGGTGGTGCACGGCCCGGCCACCGCGACGCGGGACGCCTGCGACTTCGAGGTGCTCGGCGACTACTACCTGGCGGGCGGACCCGACGGGCTCGATCTGGCGCTTCTCCGGCCGGTGGGCGGGAACCGGTCGCCGCACGTCCACCTGGCTGCCTCGGTGGCGCCCGGTGACGAACTGTGGGTCTTCGGCCATCCGGAAGGCAAGTACCGCGCCGGTGACGCCGTTTCGCTGCGCCTGGACGGGACGTCCGAACACGTCCAAGGCCCGATCCTGCTCAAGGGCACGCAGGGGCGGATCAAGCCGGGGATGAGTGGTGCCCCGGTGCTCAACTGGCGAACCGGTGCGGTGTGCGGGGTCGTCCGCTACCGCGATGGCGCGCACGACGACACGGCCCGCTTCGTCCCGATCAGCACGGCGTTTGCCGGCTACCCCGGGCTCGCCGAGGCGAACACGGCGATGCCCGCCGCCCGCGACTGGCTCGACCTGCTGGACGACACCCAGCTCGCCGAGTCCGGCGCACGGTATCCGGGGCCGCGGTTGCGCCGGTACCTCAAGGCGGCGAGCGCCGCCGACGCCACTCATCCCTATGCGGCCGTGCTGGAGATCCCGTCTCCCCTCGCCAAGGTCTACCTCACGCAGAAGGCCGGCCGGGCCCGCGATGACGAGACGCCCGCCGAGGCCGGAGAACTCGTGGATGCGGACAGCCTGCTGGACGCGTATCGCGGTGTACAGGTACTCGGTGGCCCGGGCGCCGGGAAGTCCAGCCTCGCGCGTCATCTCACGGCCGAGTCGGCCCGGAAATGGCTGGAGGAAGGCACCGATTCCGCCGTGCCCATCCTGGTCTCGGCCGAGGCGCTGACCCTTCGCCACGGCCTCAGCGAGATGCTCGCCGACGGCGTCGTCCGCAGCCTCGACACCGAGCTCGACCGCGTCACGTTGACCGCCCTGTTCGGTGAGCCGCCGTTTCCCGGTGGGGAATGGCTCGTGCTGGTCGACGGGGTCGACGAAATCCTGAACCCCCAGCTGCGGTCGATCGTGCTCTCGAAGGTCTCCCGGCACCGCACCGAGGGCCGATACCGGTTCCTGCTGACTTCGCGGCCGCTTCCGGACTTCCTGATGGAGAAGATCGCCGGCAACGGCGACTACCCGACCTTCACGATCGAGCCGTTCGGGCGACCCGAGCTGGCCGACTTCGCCGGCAGGTGTTTCACCCAGCTCCAGGTGGCCGACCCCCGGTCCGCCGCGGAGAGCTTCGTCCAGCGGGTCGAGGAGGCAGGACTCGCCCCGCTGGCCGGTATTCCCTTGATCGCAGCCATGTTGTTCACCCTCTACGCGAATTCCCCGGGCCGGCGCCTGCCGGGAAACCGGGCGGAGCTCTACGCCGACTTCGTCGAGCTGCTGCTGGCCAAGAGGAAGATCACGAACGTGCGCGAGCTGCTCGCCGAGTGGACCGGCCGCAGCGGTCCCGAAGCCGAAACGGCCGGGGAGGAGCTGGTCCAGCGGACCCCTGAGCTGCTGAGGCTGCTGGCCCACGAGGTGCAGCGTGCCGGAACCGACCCGTTCGGGACCGCCGTCCGGACCGACTCGGCGGTCATCGTCGCGCAGCACGTCCCCAGGCCGGTCACGCTGTCGTCGGCCGAGTGGGACAGGGTCATCCGGGAGGTCCTGCGCAGCTGCGGACTGCTCGTCGAGCGTCGCGGCGTCTTCGGGTTCCTCCACCAGACGATCCAGGAATACCTCGCTGCCGCGCACCTGGCCGGCCTGCACCCGGACCCACGCCGGCGCGGGGCGCGGAAACTGATCGTCCCCCAGCCGTGGCCTTGGCCGGACCTCGAAGTCAAGAGCTTCCTCGCCGCCCTGTGGGCCCGGCAGGGCCGCGACCTGACGCCGGTTCTCCGCCGGTTGCTGAACCGCCGCCACCGCGACGACAACTACCGCTTCCTCGTCGAACTGCACCGGCAGGGCGTGGAACTGCCGCCGAAGGTGCACGCCAAACTGGTGGAAACGCTGGCCGGCTGGGTGGCCGAGCACGGGCGGAGCCACCGGGAATGGCACGCGGCAGCCGAAGCGCTGAACCACGTCGACGGCCAACGGGCCGCACTGGCGCTCCAGCAGACGGCCCGGCAGGGGATGGGGTGGCAGCGTCGCCTCGATTCCAGCTTCATGCTGCTCGAGTCCAGCGCGCCGATCGGCATCCAAGCCCTCGAGGACCTGACCGCCGACGAAACGCTCGACGGCCCGGACCGGCTGAAGGCCGCCAAGTACCTGCTTGCGCAGCATCCCCGGCGCGGGATGGCCGCGTTGGGAAAGCTCGCCCGCGACATCCGGCCCGACGGCCTCCGCGTGGAGGCGGCACAGGTCGTCGCCGAACGTGACCCGCAGCGTGGTGACGAACTCCTCCGCGCCGTCACCTACGACTCCGATGCCTCGGAGGAGGCGAGGCTCAGCGCGGGACGCGCCCTCGGCCCGGGCACGGGTTCGGACGCTCTGGCCTCCCTGGGCGGCCGCCACGAAATATCCGGCTGCGTCCGTCTGGAGGCCGCACTGACGATCGAAGGCTGGGAAGCCGGTGCCGGTACCTCGTTGCTGCTCGCTCTCGCCCAGGACCGTCTGGTGGACGCCGAAGTCCGGCTCGCCGCCGCGCGGGAGCTCACCGACCACGGCGACGCGCGGGCCGTGCAGGCGTACGAATCCATCGTCGGCAGCGAAGCAGTCGCGAAAGGCCTCCGGCTGGACGCGGCCGAGCGAGTCGCCGCCATCGACGCCGAAGCCGGCCTGTCGCTGCTGCTCGAGCTCGTGGCGGATACGAGATTCGGCGACGAAAGAATCGCCGCGGGGATCGCCGCGGGCCGGATGGATCCCGCGGCCGCCGCACGCGCACTGGCGGACGTGGTCGGGGTCCACGGTGACAGCCGCCGCGGTTACTGGTGGGCTTCCGATGCCGACGACCGCGAGTTCTGGATCCGGGCCGCGCGGCAGGCCGCCCGGCTCGACGCCGAAGTCGGTCTCGCCGCCCTCCGGGATCTGATCGTGGCGCAGCAGTTCTCCACAGAGCTGCGGCTTGCTTCCCTGGCCGCGCTCGCCGAGGAGGACTCCCGCGCAGGACTCGAGACTGCTCAGAGGCTGGTGGAAAGCACCGAGGTCCCGGCCGAAATCCGCTTGGGTGCCGTCGTGCAGGTCTTCTGGCTGGACTTCGACTCCGGCCGCGCGATCGTTCGCCGGCTGGCGCCGACCTTCACCGTTGCGTCCGGCAACCGGACCAGGCTCGGCGTCCGGGTCGGCGAATTCGACAAGGCACTGGGAATCGAGATCCTGCACCAGGTCGCTTACGACACCTACGTGAGTCCGAGAGTCAGGCTGGAGGCCGCCACCGAAGTCCAGAACCTCGATGTGGGCCAGGGTGTTCAGCTACGGGCCAGGCTGTCGACGGAGGCGGTGATCAAGAACTACCTCGACCTGCTCGGGGCCCGTGACCGGTAGGGCAGGCAGCGTCAGCTCTGCTCACCGGGCTTCCATTCGAGGGTCACCTTCACGTTCGCTTTCGCGGTGCCCTTGACCAGGATCGCGGTCAGCTGACCACTTTCGACACCGACCTCGCAGCCGAACTCGACCGCCACCTTGGCCGGTTTGACCTTCCGCGCGCCACTGAGGACGGCATCGGTGACGGAACTGGTCAACGCCCCGAGCGACGCGGTGAAATCGGCGAAACCCAGCAGCCGCGAGGCAACCTCCTGATCTTCCTGCTCTCCGACCGGGACGACTTCGACGAACAGCGTCCGGCCGTCGATTTCGACCGGGACGTGAACGGGACGCGCAGTCGGCGAATGCTCCTCGATCACCAATACCCCTCTGTCCGCTTACGGGTTGACGGCAGTGTCGCCGCCATCCGTCTCGGGGCGAGAGTATGCCCCGAGACGGATGGTGTGGCGAGAACTTGCGCTAGTTCGCCCCCGTGGACCACCTGACCGCGTGGGTGTGGCCGTCCGCTGTGGTCGCGTACCCCGCGGCCTGTCCGCTGTTGTTGACGGAGTTGGCGTTGGCGTCCTTCCCGTCCGCGAGCGGGGCGAGCCGCGAGACCGTGCCGTCGGGGTCCCACCGGGCGGCGTGGTCGGTGCCGCCCGAGGTGTACGACATGCCGACCATCACCCCGGACGCCGAGATGTCCGACGCCCAGCTCGTGGCGTCGCCGGGCAGCGGGTTCAGCAGGGTGATCGCACCGGCGCTGTCCCAGCGCGCGACGCGGGTGGTGTCGGTCGTCTCGTAGCCGGAGACGACGCCGTCGGTGTTGATCCCGGTGGCGATGCTGGTCGACGAGGCGGTGCCGATGCCCAGCGTGCCGATCGTGCCGTCCGGGGCCCACCGCACGGCCCTGGTGCCCGGGCAGCAACCGTAGGAGTAACCGGCGATCACGCCGGCGTCGTTGATCGTGTTCGCCTGGCTGCTGCTCAGGCCGGGCAGGGTGCCGAGGTTGTCGATGGTGCCGTCGAGGTTCCACCGCACCGCGTGCCGGACGCCGTCCGGCTGCTGGGAGAAGCCGACGACGACGCCGGCGGAGTTGATCCCGCGTGCCTCGCTGGCGATGTCACCGGGCAGGGTGCCCAGGTCGTCGACGGTGCCGTCGAGGTTCCTGCGCACGGCGTGGGTGCGGAAGGAGGACTGGGCATCCCGCGTGCTGCCGCTGCCCACGACGACACCGGCGTCGTTGACGGCCTCCGCCGTGCTGCCCACTCCGGTGGGCAGCGTGCCGAGGTCGTCGACGGTGCCGTCGGGGTTCCAGCGCGCGGCGTGGGTGCCGAGGCCGACCGAGGACTCGCCCACGACGGTTCCGCTCGAGTTGATCCCGAAGGCGAAGCTGTAGCTGCCACCCGGGAGAACCCCGAGATCGGTGCTCTGCGTGGTGGCCGTGGCGGGCGCCGGCAGGACGACCGCGCCCGCCAGCGCCGTGAGGAGGCCGCCGGCCGCCAGGACGCGGACGCGCGACAGTGCTGGTGGACGTGACATGAACGATCCCCCCGGATGTGACGCGTGCCGGTGGCCAACACGCGGTTGCGATGCGCTTCAAGTCAAACGTCAACCAGTCGCAGTGGCAATACGTCATTCGCCGTAACGCGATCTTGGGGGCGGCGCTCGCCGTCAGTCCAAGCAGAACTCGTTGCCTTCGGGGTCGGCCAGCACGATGAACCCGGCGCTGAGCGGCGGTGCGGGCTCGAAGCGGCGTACCCGGGACGCGCCGAGGGCGACCAGCCGTGCGCACTCCGCCTCGAGGGCGGCCATCCGCTCGGCGCCCCGCAGGCCGGGCGCGGCCCGGACGTCGAGGTGGACCCGGTTCTTCACGGTCTTGTCCTCGGGCACCTGCTGGAAGAACAGGCGTGGGCCCTGCCCGTCGGGGTCTTCGACGGCGGAGCTGCTGTTGCGCCGGTCTTCCGGCACGCCGGCCCGTTCGAGGAACTCGTCCCACGCGGCGAGGGGGTCGGCGCCTTCGGGCAGCTCGACGCCGGGCGGTGCCGGGTGGACGTAGTCCAGCACCTCGCGCCAGAACGCCGAAAGCGCTCGGGGGTCGTGGGCGTCGAAGGTGACCTGGACGTGTCGGCTCATCGGGGTGCTCCGTCGGTCGTCGGGCTGGGGTGGCCCACCTTGCCAACGGATGCGGACAGCCGCTGTCCTCGATTCGTCGTGAACGCGGATCACGGTGCGCGCCGGGCGCGCAGCCAGCCGACCAGGTCGCGCAACGCCGGGTCCTCGATCGGTTCGGTGAGCCGGATCGTGTGCGACTTCGCGCCTTCGGTCGCGGTGAGCGTCCAGGTGCGGTAGTCCGCCGCGCCGGGCAGGGGCTTCGCCGCCGCTTCCGGGTGGCGTCCGAAAAAGCCCGATCGCGCGAGCAGCGCCCGCAGCGCGGCGGCGTCGGCCGGGTCGAGGTCGCTCGTGTCGACCTCGACCGGCCGGGTCAGGCCCGGGATGTGGGCGAACCCGCCCTCACCCTCGAGCCGGACGCGCACCCGGGAATCCCGTTGGGTCACCAGGGGTTCCCGGCGGCCGTCAGCGGCTGCTGCCGCGCCATCGCACCTCCCGACAGGTTCTCCACGAGGCCGACGATACCCCTGCGGGTCAGGTAGAACGAGCCGTCGAGGTCGGCGAAGGTCGACATCTCGCCGGTGCCGACGTTGCCGTCCACCGTGCCGAAGTACTTGGCTGGGCCGTCGTCGAAGGCCAGCAGGAGGCCGCCGTCGCGCATCCGCCACTGGCCGGGGTAGGCCCCGCCGAACGTCCCGTCGGCGTTGAACGTCAGGTCGGCCTGCCCGTAGAACAGCGTCGAACCCCAGCTGAAGTGCAGGATCCAGGTACCGGAGATCCGGGGTACCCGTACCTCGATGCCGACCTGGCGCCACGCGTCGGCGACGATCTGCTGTTCCTCCGGGCCGAACAGCCGGCTCGCGTTGTCGGTCGTGAGGTCGGCGAAGTCCTGGAACTGCGCGGTCCGCGTCAGCCGTGCGTCGCACAGCGTCCGGTACCAGATCAGCCCCGCCTTCTCCCAGGCGTACCCGCCCAGCCCCACGGCCGCCAGGTAGAACGCGCGGTTCGGGATCCCGGAGTTGATGTGGACGCCACCGTGGTCGCGCGTGGTCGTCACGTAGTCCGCCATGTGCGCCGGCTGCGGGTCCTTGCCGAGGACGGAATCGTCGTAGGCCGACCCGGGATCCTTCATCGAACGCAGTGCGGTGCCGTGCACCGCGGCGGTGAACAGCCCGGCACCGATCAGCCAGTCCGCCTCCTCGGCGGTCTGCGGCGGGTGGTGCGCGTGCTGCTTCACCAGCGAGCCGAACACGTCCGAAATGGACTCGTTGAGCGCGCCCGGCTGGTCCTGGTACTCCAGGTCCGCCTGGTGCGCGGTGACGCCGTGGGTCAGCTCGTGGCCCATGATGTCGACGGCGATGGTGAACCGGTTGAAGTACTGCCCGTCGCCGTCGCCGAAGACCATCTGCCGGCCGTCCCAGAACGCGTTGTCGTAGTCCTGGCCGAAGTGCACGGAGCCGACCAGGTCGTTGCCCGCGTTGTCGATCGAGTCCCGGCCGTAGGCGGCCCAGTACAGGTCGAACGTCGCACCGAGACCGTCGTAGGCTTCGTCGGTCGCGGCGTCGCCGACCGGGCCGGAACCCTCCTCCCTGGCGAGGGCGCCGGGCAGTCCGGAGCCGTGCTTGGCGTCGTAGATCACCCGGTTCTTGTGGGGCGCGGCCGCCTGGGCGTACTCGCCCGGAAGTGCCTGCCGCACTTCGAGCTGCCGCGCCGACCGGGCGTAGCGCGCCGTGATGTCGGCGGACAGCGTGTCCAGCGCCCGCGCGCGCTCGTCGGCCGTGCCGTTGCGGGCGATGTTCTCCAGGACGTGCGGGGGCAGGATGCAGTGCAGAGCGTGCCGGTGGGACGGTGTGGTGGTCATCGTGCTCCTCCCGATGCGGACCCGTCGGCGCCCGCCGGCTGCCCGGCTTCGCTGCCGGCGGCTTCGGGCACGATCCCGCTGGTGCCTTCCTTGGTCAGGTACCAGCAGCCGTCGAGACCGGCGAAGGTCGTCATCAGGCCGCTGCCCACGTTGCCGACGACCGTGCCGCCGTACTTGGCGGGCCCGGTGTCGTAGCTGAGCAGGAGCGTGCCGTCCCGCTGCCGCCACTTCCCGGTGAACTGGCCGCCGAAGGTGCCGTCGCCGGCGAACACCACGGCGGACTGGCCGTAGCTTCCGGTGCACCCCCAGCTGAAATGAAGTGTCCAATTGCCACTGACGCTCATGAATGTTTCTCCTGGCTTCGGGAAATGTCGATTTTTACTGAGGTCGAAAGTAGATCTCCGCCGGGATCCGCTGTTGTGTCGGCGATTGTCCGGGGATTCTCCGGGTTGACCGTTGTCGTGAGCGTATGGCCGATTTCGTGGCCAAGCAAGGGAAACTAGCCTTTCGGCGCAACCTCGGTGTTTTTCCGGAGACGAATCCGGTGTGGCGGTATCAAACGCGGTCGACGGCGCTCCGGTGTGGCTGGACGGCCGTCGAATGGACGTGAAATGCTTTACGCGATCGTCCAGTCGGTGAGCACGCTGTGCCCGCGGGCGCTGCGGAACATGAGCCGGAAAACGCCGGTGGGCCGCGGCCTGATGGCGAACCACCCGTCGTCGTCGACCGCCACCGGTGCCGGGGTGCCGCGGCGCGCGCGGATTTCCACGGTCCCCGGCTGGGGCGGCAGCACCTGGCCGTGGACCGCGTCGGGCTCGATCTCCAGCTCGATCGTGACCGCCCGCCCCGAGAACGTGAGGGACCGCACCGCAAGGGGCTCCGCACGGGCACCGGCGAGCTCGGGCTCGCGGGCGGAATCCTCGGTCAGCACGGCCAGTTCGACGTTCAGGCGGTGCCAGGTGAAGGCGGTGTTCGCGGTGTCGCGGAACCAGTCCGGCACGGCCGCCGCGGCCGTCATGGCCGCGTGCAGTTCGGCCAGCAGCTCTTCGTCGGCGTCATGCTGTTCCGGCATCACGACCCCCCTCTCGGGGATTCCGCGAACGGCGCCAAGGAGGCGCTGCGGCGCAGGGCGGCGAGGCACCGGCCCCGGGTGGGGCCGATCCCGCCGACCCGCATGTCGAGCCGCCGGGCAACTTCGGTGTAGGGGACCGGTGGATCGCCGAACAGCAGCGCGAGCAGCCGGCGGCAGTTCTCGGGCAGCCCGGCGAACGCCTGCCGGAGCGCGAGGTGCCGCTCCTGCTTCAGCAGCTCCTCGTCGGCTTCCGGGCCGGTCTCGTCCGGGAACCCGTCGTGGTCCACCGGGATCTGGGTACCCCGCTCGCGCACCACCCGGAGGCACTCCCGGCGGGTCACCGTGGCCAGCCAGCCGGGCAGCGCGGCCGGCTCCCGCAGCCGTTCCAGCGCTTCGACCAGCCGCAGCCACACGTTCGCGCCGACGTCCTCGGCGTCGGCCCGCCGCAGCCGGTACTGCGCGCAGACCGACCACACCAGCGGGGCGTAGCGCTCCACGAGCGCCGTCCAGGCCGCTTGGTCGCCGTCCCGGGCGCGCTCCACGAGCGCCACCACCACCGGGTCGTCACGCACGCCGGCTCCGTCAGCGCGGGGGGTACGGGGACACGAACGGTCCGGCGAGGACCCTCTGCAGTGCCTCGGCCGGATCCTCGGTGGTCTCCAGTTCCGCCGCCAGCGCGCCGCTGACGCACGCGGCCGCGAACGAGGTCCCGTTGAGCATCGCGTAGCCGTTGAACGTCTTTTCCTCGCGGGTCAGCCGGACCTTGCCGTCGATGTAGAGCACCGGGACGTCGGTGCCGTCGGCGGTCAGGTCGACCCACGTCCGCTGTTCGCTCCACGGGGCGTTCGTCGCGCCGACGGCTTCGACTTCGGTCATCGCGGCGGGCCACACGGCCAGCGGCGGGTTGGGCGCGGCACCCTGGTTGCCGGCCGCGGCCACGACCAGCAGCCCGGGATTGGCCTTCTTGACCGTGTCGATCGCGCGCCGCAGGACCATCGGCGCCTGCCCGTCGCCGGTCGTCGTGCCGCAGGAAAGGTTCAGCACGGCGATGCCCGGGTTCCCGTCGAAGGCGGCGATCTTCCGCGCGGTTTCCCAGACGGTTTTCCGGCCGGTCTGGCCGTCGAGGCCCGCTTTCACGATGATGTAGGCGTCGGGGGCGAGCTCGTGGATCTTGCCGACCACCGCGGTGGCGTGTCCCTGCCAGCCCGCGTAGACCCCGTTCGCGTCCGGCGTGGACAGCTCGTCGGCTTCGACCATTTCCTTGCTGAACTGCGCGTGCCAGTAGAGCGGCGTGTCGACGACACCGACGCGGACCTTGCGGTTCGTGGCCCGTCCTTCGGTCAGCTTCAGCGACCGGGAAATGGGGACGGGTTCGCCCGCGTACTTGTGCTGCGGGTAGCCGACGAAGGCGTCGCGGTTCTTGCCGAGCGCCGGAACGGCTCCGCCGGTGGCGGTGAACCAGGTCCGGAGGTCGAACAGCAGGACGTCGAGGTCGGTGAAGAGGCGGTCGTTCCGGCGCTCGAGCGTGTCGATCTCGTTCAGGAACGTGCGCCGGGCCCGGTCGGCGTACTCGCGGAGATTCACGAGTTCGGCGATCCGGGCGAGCCGCAAACGCTCGTCGACTTCGACACCCGCGCCTTTTTTCCACACCCCGCGTATTTCCAGTTGCTCCTCCACCGCGGCCTGGCTTTTGGTGTCGACGATCAGTTCGGCGTTCTCGGTCATGCTTCCGCCCCTCTCTTCGGCGTCCGGTTCACCCGTCCCACGGAGCGGCCGGACGCGCGTTTGATACCAACACCGGTAAACAGTTCCGGGTACCGCCGAAACGGGGCATGATTTCAGCCATGCAGACCTCGGCCGTGCGGGAGCTGGCACAGGCGGCATTGCGTCGGGCCGACGTCGACGCGGGGCGGGCGGCGCCGTTCGCGGAACGGGCCGTCCGCCAGGCGGCCGCGGCGGGGGACGACGTCGCGGCGTCCGTCGCCGAACGCGCTTGGGGGCGCGCCCTCCTGCAGTGCGGTGACGTGGAGAACGCGATCCGGCACCTGCGGCGCTCGGTGGTGCTCGCCGAGCGGACCGGGGCCGCGGACCTCGCCGGCGAGGCGCGGATCCCGCTGGCGGCGGCGCTGCTGCAGCGGGGCCGCGCGGGCGAAGCGCTGCGGGAGATCGACACGGCCGTCGGACGGCTCGACGGCGGCGGGAACGCCCGTGCGCGGGCCCAGCGCGCGGACCTCCTGCACCAGCTCGGCAGGCTGTCGGCGGCGCAGGCGGAGTACGACGCCGCGATCCCGCTGCTGCGGTGCGCCGGCGACGCGCTCAACCTGCAGCGCGCCCTGGTCAACCGCGGCATCCTGGACACCGAGCGGTACGCCTTCGCCGCCGCCGAGGCGAACCTGCGCGAAGCCGACGAGCTGGCCGGCGCGCTCGGCCGCCGCCTGGCCGCGGGCATCATCGCCGAGAACCTCGGGTTCCTCGAGACGTTGCGGGGTGACGTGCCGGCGGCACTGGCTCACCTCGGCCGGGCCGAACGCGCGATCGGCGAGCTCGGCGGGCAGCTCGGCCCGGTGCACTCGGACCGGGCCGAGCTGCTGCTGTCGGTCGGTGCCCACGCCGAGGCGGCCGAGGCGGCCCGGCTGGCCGTGCTGGCGTTCGAGCGCGACCGCCGTCGCCTGCTCGTCCCCGGTGCCCGGCTCCTGCTGGCGCAGGCCGCGTTCCTCGGCCGGGACTGGCCGACCGCCCGCGACCAGGCACAACGGGCCCGCCGGGAGTTCGCCCGGCAGGGCAGGCGCGAATGGGCCGAGCTGGCCCGGCTGGCCTCCCTGCGCGCCCAGCTCGCCGCGACCGGCCGGAGCCGGGTGCCGACCGGGCGCGTCGTCGCCATGGTCGAGGTGCTGGCGTCGGCGGGCTGGCCGGCCGCGGCGCTGGAAGCCCGGCTCGTGGCCGCGCGGATCGCCGACGGCCGGGGCGACGACGCGACCGCCGTCGCCTGCCTCCGCGCCGCGGGGGCGGCCGTCCGGGGCGGGCCGGCGGTGTTGCGGGCCCGTGCCCGCTACGCGCGGGCGTTGCTCGACTGGCGGACCGGGGACGGGGCCGCGGCCGCGCGCGCGGTGCGGGCCGGCCTGAACACCCTCGACGACCACGCCGCCTCCCTGGGCGCGACCGACCTGCGGGCGCACTCGGCCGTGCACCGGAGCGAGCTGAGCGAGCTCGGCCTGCGCATCGCCGTGCGGTCCGGGCAGGCCGGCCGGGTCTTCGAGTGGGCCGAACGCGGGCGGGCGACCCGGCTCGCCACCCGGCCGCTGCGGCCGCCGGCGGACCCGGAGCTCCGGGCGCTGCTCGCGGAACTGCGGGCGACCTCGCGGGAGATCCGCGTGGACGCGACCGGCAAGGCGAGGGCCCGCCAAGCGGCCCTCGAACGCCGGATCCGCGACCGCGCCCGGCTGGACCCCGGGGAACCCGGGCACCACCGGGTGCGCCCGGTCGAGCCGGCCGAGCTCGAGCTCGGCGACGCCGCGCTGGTCGAGTTCGTGCAGCTCGACCGCACGATGTACGCGCTCAGCTCGGTCCGCGGCCGGCTGCGGATGCGGGCGCTGGGGCCGGGCGAGCGCATCGCGGACCTGGTCGACCGGATGACGTTCGCCCTGCGCCGGCTGGCCCGCCGCCGCGGCGGGACGGCGGCGCGGACCGGCACCCTCGACCTGCTGGAGCACGCCGGCAGCGAGCTCGACCGCGTCCTGCTGCGGTCGCTGCCCGAGGTCGGCGACCGGCCGCTGGTGGTGGTGCCGACCGGGCCCCTGCACAGCGTGCCGTGGGCGGCGCTCCCGTCGTGCGCGGGCCGGCCGGTCACGGTCTGCCCGTCGGCCACGCTCTGGCACACCGCCGCGGCCGCCCGGCGCGCGCCGCTGCCGGGCGCGGTCAGCGTCGCGGCCGGGCCGGGGCTGACCGGGGCCCGCGAGGAAGCCGAGGCGGTCGCCGCGCTGTACCGCACGGCCCCGCTGGTCGGCGCGGAGGCCACGGTCGAGGCCGTCGTGAAGGCGGTCGCCGGCTCCGACGTGCTGCACCTCGCAGCGCACGGGCGGCTGGCCGTCGACCAGCCGCTGCTTTCGGACCTGCTGCTCGCCGACGGCCCGCTGCTGGTGTACGACCTCGAGCGGCTCGACCGGGTGCCCCGCACGGTCGTGCTGGCCTCGTGCGACAGCGGCCGCTCGGTCGTCTGCACGGGGGACGAGCTCCTCGGGCTCAGCGCGACGTTCATGGCGCTCGGCACCGCCCAGCTCGTCGCGTCCGTCCTGGCCGTGCCCGACGCCGAAACGGCTCCGCTGATGGTCGCGTTCCACCGAGGGCTGGTGGCCGGGCGGGCGCCGGCGGTCGCCCTCACCGAAGCGCAGGAATCGCTGCGGGACAAAGGAACCGATTCGCTCGTGGCCGCCGCGGCGTTCTGTTGTTTCGGCGCGGGCCACTGATCCGGACGGCCTTGCTCCAATCGTGTGAAGGGATTCACTCGAAGGGGAGGTTTTGTAACGTCGGAGTCGTACGGGCGACTCACCGGCGCAAATAGGAATTGTGCCACTTTCCGTTCCGGTCGTCGCTCACCGGTTCCGGGAACAGCCGGTGAACGGATGCCTTCGAGGTGATGCCGATATGACCATCCTCATTGCGCGGATCCACCCCGCGATCGGGATCGCCAGGGTGGGGGACAGCGACAGCGAGCCGTTCATCGGCCCCGAGATTCCCGGGGACCCGGCTTTCCCGGAAAGCATCGACTACCGCGGAGCGGACCGCCGGATCAGGCGGCAGGCGGCGCGGTTCCGGGTGTTCGGCTACCACGAGGACGGCCGGGTCGAGGAGCTGACCGCGGCGACCGCGGACATCCGGTGGACGGTCCACCTCGTGAACCGCAAGGCGGTCGCCCGCCGGCTCGGAGCGCGGGGGAACGGGCCCGGCGCGGAACGCAACAGCGCCCACCGGTCGGCCGCCGAGCGCAAGGAGCTGGTCATCGATGCGGGACCGCAGAGCGTCGGCGGCCGGAACCGGCAGGCCATCCGGCTCGACGGGACGTTTCCTCGTCCCAGGGGCCAAGGTGGAACCGGTGCAGCTGGGGGAGATCCGGACCGACGCGGACGGCCACCTCGTCGTCGCCGGCGGCCGCGGCCGGGCCGGGTCCCCGTCCGGCCGCGCGCTCCAGGACGCCGGGAACAGCGACGAGTGGTACGACGACGTGTCGGACGGCCCGGTCTCGGCCACGGTCCGGATCCGCGGAAAGGAGATCGGCGTCGAGCCCGCCCGCGTGATCGTCGCTCCTCCGAAGTTCGCGCCGCCGGTCGGCAATGTCGTGCGCCTGTGGGACGTCGTGTTCGACGCGCTGGCCGACGACGCGGCGAAGTTCGCCCGCCCGTCGTACGTGCGGGACATCTACCCGATCCTGCAGGCGGCGCACGACACGGGCGCGGTGAACGAGTCGGCGCGCCCGTGGCACCGGTTCACCCACCCGGTGCGTGCCGAAGCGACGAAGAAGGAGATCCTCGACCGGGTCGGCAGGACGGGACCGAAGCACATGCCTCGCCTGGCAGCCAGCAAGCAGGGGCCGGGCGAGCTGTCCCTCACCAAGACGCAGAAGCGCCGGATCGAGCGCTGGGTGGCGAACGACTTCGACGCGGACTGGCCGGACGGCGCGGATTCCCCACCGGTGGACACCGCCATCACCCCGGGCGGGCTCGACCGGGCCGCTCTCGAAAACTGCGTCGGCGGTGCACTGGAACCGGGGATCGAGGCCGGCAAGGTCCTGGTCGACCCGGCGAACTACGTCGGCGAATTCACCGTCAGGGGACGGTATCCCTCGTTCCGGTTGCGTCCGGACCTGCCGCCCGGGGCGGTGACCGAGGGGATGGCCGTGCCGTGGCAGCACGACTTCCACGAGTGCCAGGGGTGGTGGTGGCCTGCCGTGCGCCCCGACCAGGTCGTGCCGGACGGGGCGCCCCAAGGCGACCCTCCGGTCCCGTGGTTCCGGTACGCGGAGGACCCGGATGAGTTCGTCGGAGGGCTCTGGGCGAAACTCGGGTTCGTGCTGCGGCGTTCGGACGGCGAGCTCGTCGAACGCGACCGCACGTTGTGAGGAGCTTCGACGTCGTGGTGGCGGGTGGCGGGCCGTCCGGTGCCGCCGTCGCGCTGCGGCTGGCGCGGGCGGGCCGCGAGGTCGCGCTGTACGAGCCGTCGGACTACGGGTCGGTGCGCATGGGGGAGACGCTGGCCGCCGCCGTCACCCCGCTGCTGCGGGACCTCGGCGTCCGGGCCGCGTTCGCCGGGCTGCGGCCCCTGCCGTCCTACCGGACGACCAGCGCCTGGGGCGGCGGGGAGCCGGTGGTCCGGTTCTCGCTGTTCGATCCCGATGGCCCCGGGTGGCACGTCGACCGGGCCGCCTTCGACCGGATGCTCGCCGAGGCCGCGGCCGCCGCCGGGGTCTCGGTGGTCCGGCACCGGGTGACCGGAGCCGACCGGGTCCCGGGCGGGTTCGCGATCCGCGCGGCCGTCCCGGCCCGGGCGAAGTCCATTGTGGACGCCACCGGGCGCGCGGCCCGCCTCGCGCGCTGCCACGGCGCACGGCGGGTCCGGTTCGACCGGCTCGTCTGCCTGGCACGGGTCGTCGGCGACGCCGGCCCGACGCCGGAGGACACTTTCGTCGAGTCCGTGCCGTACGGCTGGTGGTACGTCTCCCCGCTGCCCGGCGGCCGCCGGGTGATCGCCTGCTTCACCGAGCCGGCGATCGCCGCCGCGGCCCGGCTGGCCACCCCGGCGGCCTGGTCGGCCGCGCTGGCCGCGACGAAGCACGTGCGGGGGGTGGCCGGATCGGTGCCGCTGGGCGAGCCCGTGGTCGTCGCCGTGGGCGGGCACCTGCTCCGGCCCTGCGCGGGGCCAGGCTGGCTCGCGGTGGGGGACGCGGCCCTGGCGGTGGACCCGCTGTCCGGCGGCGGGGTCGCCTTCGCCCTGCGGTCCGCCGAGTTCGGCGCGGAAGCGTTGCTGCGCGGCGATACCGAGCGCTACGCGAAGTTCGTGCACGACAACGCCGCCGAGTACGGACGCGGGCACGCCCGGGTTTACGGCGCGGAGACGCGGTTTCCGGCCGAGCCGTTCTGGCGGGGCCGCCGGCTGCCGGCGTGAGGTGGCACCCTGCGGCACCCGTCGGTCCGGCGAGTACGCGACGGTAACGATCGCCCGAGCCTCGGTAACAGCGTCTTTCGCCGGTTCGACTCTTGGTCTTACCTCCAGTTTCGCGACCGTTTCGTTGAGGGGTGGCGTCGCCGATGCACGTGATAACCGCTGCTCTGGCATCGCAGAGCTTCTATGTCGAACTGACCGCGAAGGCTTTGCCTGTCGTGGTGGTTGGCCTCCTGGGGAGGATCTTTCGCGGACCGCTTCTCCGGTTCGGAAGGGTGGTGGTCAAGAGCGGGCCGGACTGGCTCGAGCGGGCAGTGGGCAGGCAGGCCGACCGTCTCTACCCGAGCTGGCGGGTCAAGACCGGCATGCGGCACCGGCAGGTGGAGCTCGAATGGCGGTTCCGGACCGTCCGGCGGTTGCTGCGCCGGAGGCGCGGCTACTTCATCCTCGGTGGGGTGTACCTCGATCTGCTCGTGCGGCCCGTCGGGGTGACGAAGCTCGAAGACAAGGAGTACAGCAACCTCGACCGAGTGTATTGCTCCTGGGGCGGCTCGGCCTGCTATGTCGGCCACTACCTCTACGAGAACTTCGGTACGAAGAGCTACCTGTACTCGAAAATCGGGGGGCTCGGTATCCTCAGTCACGAGCTGAAGAGGTTGCTGCGCCGGGAACCGTGGATCAAGCGCGGCCGGTACGGCAGTGGTGATCCGGGACAGCAATCCGGGGTTTCGGTGCACCTCAAGCAGAAGGGCGACACCTTCCGGACGACCTTCACGCACAAGGGCGCGCTCGAAGAGCTCAACTGGGGCCCGGTGCTGAGCAAGCTGGAGAAGAAGACCGGCCGAGGCGGTGTGCTGCACATCTCGGGCTACTTCAGGACCGGCCTGTACCACGATCTTTGTGATGCCCTGCAGCGTCTTTCGCCGAACCTCATCGTCTGCATCGACCACGGCCGGTTCCTTCCCGAAGATCACCTCAGGCCGGCCGAGGCCCTGCTGGAAGCCTTCGGGAAGCAACTGATCGACGTCTACATCTCGACGCCGCCCGAGCTGGACCGGTTGATGGTCCTGGCCGGCGAGGAGGTGGACGAGAACCTCCCGACGGCGGAGAAGCTCAAGACCTACGCCCAGCGGCCGAATCTCCTGCCCCGGGTGACGGTGGTGCGCGGCGAGGTGACCGCCGAATCCGTCACGTCCCTCGTGGTCGTCGACGGCTGCCTGCTCGCTCCGGTGACGGTCGAACCGGGATTGCCGCCGTCGCGCGATGTGCCGGGCAAGAACAACGCCTTCAACGCGGCGCTGGTCCACCACCTGTCGAACGGCGACCCCGACGAGCCGATGGTCGACCTGGTCGGCCGTGCTGTCGAGCGGGCACTCCGTGCCTGGGTCGCGAACGTCGTCCACTGAAGCCGGAAGGCGATCCGATGGTGCAGCCGAGTACCTTCTTCGAGCTCGATCACCCGACTGCTGTCCGGTTGTTCGGTGGCATCGAACGCGTGTGGGAACTGCTGCCGCGGCTGCCCGGTGTCCTGGCGTCGTGGCTGGACGGACGGCAGGTGATCGAAGGTGAGGTCATGGCCGGCGCGGTGATCGGTGCCGAACCCGTGTTCGTCGCCGCCGGAGCCCGGATCGAACCCGGTGCCTACCTCTGCGGGCCGGCGTACGTCGGGCCGGGAGCGGTGATCCGCCACGGTGCCTACGTCCGGCAGAACTGCCTGTTGCTGGACGGCGCCGTCCTCGGTCATGCGTCGGAAATGAAGAACTCGGTCATGCTGCCGGGGGCCAAGGCGCCGCACTTCGCCTACCTGGGGGACAGCATCCTGGGCAGCCGGGTCAATCTCGGTGCCGGGACCAAGCTGAGCAACCTGGCCATCACCGCACCCGGGTGCCGGAAGACGCTCACGGTGGAGGTCGACGGCGTGGTCCACGACACCGGCCTGACGAAGCTGGGAGCCGTCCTCGGCGACGACGTCCAAACCGGGTGCAATGCCGTGCTGAACCCCGGCACCCTGCTCGGCCGCGGAGTGCGGGTCTACCCGAACACGAGCGTCCGCGGCTACCACGGCCCCGGCGAGATCCTCAAGTTGCGGCAGCACGTCGAGACAGCGAAGTGGCGTTGAGCAGCAGTGGTACCAGAGCGTCCGGGCGGTCCAGCGGGATGATGTGGCCGCAGTCCTCGATGACGTGCTCGGTGAGGTCGTCGGTCACCGGACGCAGCTGGCGGGCGAGGGCGTTACCCACCGGGTGGGCGCCGATGGCCGTGGTGGGTACCGTGAGCCTGCCGGTTGCCGTGGCTTCGGCGATCTGCGTTGCGCTTCGGGGCATGGCCCGGTAGTGGCCGAACGCGCACCGCAGGGCGTCGGGTCCGGTGTAGGCCTCGATGAAGCCGTCCCGGAGCTCGGGCGGTACGCCGCGGCCCTGCGTGCCCGCGTCGAGGAACCAGTCGACGTAGGCGGCTTCGTGTCCGGTGAGGACGGTCTCGGCGAGGCCGGGGACCGCGTGGAACCCGAACCACCACGGTGGCCCGCCGGCGAGGAAGTCCTCCGCTCCGGGCAGGCGTCCGAGCAGCGATTCCATCAGGACGAGCCGGTGGACCCGCTCGGGGCGTCGCATCGCGAGCAGGAACGCCGGCGGGGTGCCCGCGTCGATGCCGACGACCGTGGCGGCCGGTTCGTCCAGTGCGTCGAGGAGGGCTTCGGCGTCGGCCGCGAGGGTTCCGGCGTCGTAGCCGTCGGTGGCTCGGGTGGTGGCGCCGAGACCGCGCAGGTCGGGGGCGATGACCCGGTGGTGGCGGGCCAGGTGCGGGATGACGGCGGTCCACAGCCGCCAGGTGTGCGGGAAGCCGTGCAGGAGCAGGACCGCGGGCCCTCGACCGCCGGTGGCCACGTTGATCTCGATGCCGTTCGCCGTGATCCGCTGCTCGCGCACACTGTCTCCTCGCCGGGGGTTACCATTGGTTACCAGATGAGGCTAGGTAACCGGCGGTGCCGGGCCAAGACGGCACTTCCCCGACAGGTGGTGAGCTCCAGGTGACCCCCTCGCCGAAGGGCACGCGCGGCGACCTCTTCGACCCCGCCTGCCCGACCCGCAAGCTGCTGGACCGGATCGGCACGAAGTGGACGTCGATGGTGGTCAAGGTGCTGGCCGAGGCCGGCCCGGCCGAGGTGCGGTTCGCCGAACTGCAGCGCCGGATGCCCGGTGTCTCCCAGAAGATGCTGTCGGTGACGCTGCAGAGCCTCGCCCGCGACGGCCTGGTGGAGCGCCGGGTGGAGCCGTCGGTTCCGCCGAAGGTGCACTACCGGCTCACTGGCCTGGGCCGCTCCCTCGAGGTGCCGCTCGCCGCGCTGCGCGCGTGGGCGGAGGAGAACATGGCGGCGATCGACCGGGCCAACGCCGAGGCAGAGGACTGAAGAAAATGTCCGCTTAGTGGACGGAAAACGGGCATTCACGGGCAAACCGGCGCAACGGCCGGGGACTTGCCGTCCGGATGGTGGGACAGTGGGTCAATCACTGGGTTCGGCGGACGAACTTCCCTAGGGTCCTGATCGTCACTCGATCGGCTGAACCCCTGAAGGTGCTGTGTCCGCCCCTGCCCTGCCGCCGCTCGCGGCGCGCTCCTTGCCCGCCGCGGTCTGGCGTGCCGTCCGGTCCGGGCGGTGGACGTCCGTCTGCGCCGTCCTGATCGCCGTCATCGTGCTGCTCGCCGCCGGGGCCGACCTCTTCGTCCTCGCCGAAGGGCAGAGCCTCGTCCCCGACATCTCGACGCTCGGCCCGACCGGGCTCCCGGCCGGAACGCTCGGCGGGGTGAGCGGCGCGCACTGGTTCGGGGTCGAGCCGCTGACCGGCGTCGACCTCTTCGCGCTCGTCGCCCACGGCGCGCGGACGTCGCTGCTCGTCGGCCTCGGCGCCACCGTGCTCGCCACCACGCTCGGCGTCCTGGTCGGCGTCAGCGCCAGCTACCTCGGCGGCTGGTGGGACCGTCTGGTGACCTGGACCGCCGACGTCATCCTCGGCTTCCCGTACCTGATCTTCATGATCGCGCTCGGCGCCGTGCTGCCGGTCGACTTCCCCCGGCAGATCACCCTCGTCGTCGTCCTCGGGCTCTTCGGCTGGCCGCGGGTGGCGCGGATCGTCCGGGCCCAGGCGCTGACGCTGGCCAAGCGCGACTTCGTCGCCGCGGCCAGGGTCGTCGGCGGCGGCCCGTGGCACGTCTTCACCCGGGAGCTGCTGCCCAACCTGTGGGCGCCGATCATCGTCGTCGCCAGCCTCGCCATCCCGTCGATGATCGGCAGCGAAGCCGCGCTGTCGTTCCTCGGCGTCGGCGTCCTGCCCCCGACACCCAGCTGGGGCCGCACCATCAGCGCCGCCATCGACTTCTTCGAGACGGACCCGATGTACCTGGTCTTCCCGGGGCTGCTGCTGTTCCTGATCACGCTGGCCTTCAACGTCGTCGGCGACGCGATCCGCGACGCGCTCGACCCGCGTTCGGCGGGGGCGGCCTGATGCGCACCGCCCGCTTCGTCGCCACCCGGTTCGCCGGGATGCTGCTGGTCCTGCTGGTCGTCACGTTCGTGACCTTCGTGGTGTTCTACGTCCTGCCCGCCGACCCGGCCCGGATGGCCTGCGGCCGCCCGTGCTCGCCGGAAGGCCTGCGGCTCGCGCGGGAGTTCATGGGCTACAACGTGCCCTGGTACGGCCAGTTCTTCGAGTTCCTCGGCGGGATCGTCGGCGGCCGCACGTTCGGCACCGGGGCCGCGGCGATCCACTGCACGGCGCCGTGCTTCGGCTGGGACTTCCAGAACAACGTCGACGTGCTCGCCGAAATCGGCGGCCGGATCGAGGTCAGCTTCTCGGTCGCGCTGGGCGCGGCGGCGATCTGGATCGTGCTCGGCGTCGGCCTCGGCGTGCTTTCCGCGCTGCGCCGCGGGACCGCCGTCGACCGGATCACCATGGCCGCCGCGATGGCCGGCGTGTCGATGCCCGCCTACCTGGCCGGGATGATCGGCATCACGATCTTCGCGTTCGCCCTCGACGTCGTCCCGAAGAACGGATACGTGCCGCTGACCGAGGACCCCCTGCAGTGGGCGTGGCACCTGGTGCTGCCGTGGTTCGTGCTGGCCTTCCTGCACGCGGCGATCTACGCGCGGCTCACCCGCGGCCAGATGCTGGAAACCCTCGGCGAGGACTACATCCGCACCGCGCGGGCGAAGGGTCTGACCGAACGCAAGGTCGTCGGCAGGCACGCGCTGCGCAACGTCCTGCTCCCGGTGATCACCGTGTTCGGCGTCGACCTCGGCGCCCTGCTGGCCGGGACCGTGATCACCGAGCGGATCTTCGGCATGGCCGGCGTCGGGCGGCTGCTGGTCGACGCGATCGCGTCGCTCAACCTGCCGGTGCTGCTCGGCGTGACGCTGTTCTCGGCCCTGCTCGTCACGGTCCTGAACTTCCTGGTCGATCTCTGCTACGGCGCGCTCGATCCGCGGGCTCGCCTCGTCTGAAGGGGAAACGATGAAAAAGCTGCGGTTCGCCGCGGGGGTGCTGGTCGCCGTCACGCTGCTGTCGGCGTGCGGCGCCAACGACAAACCGTCGGCGCAGGGCGGCACCGTCAAGCCGGGCGGGAACCTCGTCCTGCTCAACGACGCGCCCTCGATCACGTGGGACCCGGCCAAGAGCTCCAACCTGGTCGTCACCACGCTCGGGCTGATCCACCGGCGGCTGACCTCGTGGGACGTCGCGCCGGGCAAGGACACCACGATCGTGCCCGACCTGGCCACCGACACCGGCAAGCCCAGCGACGGCGGCCAGACGTGGACGTTCACCCTCAAGGACGGCCTGAAGTACGCCGACGGCACGCCGATCAAGAGCGAAGACGTCAAGTGGGGTCTCGAGCGCTCGTTCGCACCCGCCTTCTCCGGCGGCCTGGCTTACCACAAGGACCTGCTCTCGCCGGGCCTGGCGTACAAGGGCCCGTTCGAGGGCAAGGACCTCGACACGATCCAGACGCCGGACGCGAAGACCATCGTCTTCCACCTCGCCCGCCCCTACGGCGACTTCAACTGGGTCGCCAGCACCCCGGCGTTCTCGCCGGTGCCGAAGGGCAAGGGCGCCGAGGCGAACTACGGTGACCACCCGGTCGCGTCCGGCCCGTACCAGCTGGCGAGCTACGAGCGCGGCAAGGCGGCGAAGCTGACGCGCAACCCGAACTGGAGCCGCGACGAGGACAAGACGCGGCTGGCCTACGCCGACACGATCGACTTCGAGCTCGGCCAGGACACCGGCGTCATCTCCAAGCGGCTGATCGACGACACCGGCAAGGACCGCAACGCCTTCGGCATGTCGTTCGCCTCGCCCGCGCAGCTGGCCCAGATCCAGGGCAACGCGGCGGCGAAGTCGCGGCTCGTGACCTCGGAATCCGGGGCGCTGGCCTACCTGTCGCTGAACACCCAGCGCGGGAACCTGACGAACCCGAAGGTGCGCCAGGCGTTCCAGTACGCCGTCGACAAGGCCGCCTACCAGGTGGCGAGCGCGGGCAGCGCTCAGCTGGCCGGCGACGTCGCCACCACGCTCATCACGCCGGGCCTGCAGGGCCGCGAGCAGTACGACCTCTACCCGGCACCGCCGTCGGGTGACCCGGCGAAAGCCAAGCAGCTGCTCGCCGAGGCCGGGTTCCCCAACGGGCTCGAGGGGCTGGTCCTGGCCACCCACAACGAAAACGGCTACCCGGAGAAGGCCGCGGCGATCCAGGCGTCCCTGGCGCGGGCGGGCATCAAGATCGCCATCAAGCCGCTCGACGACGACACCTACACGTCCGAAGTGGACACCAAGGGCCTCTCGGACTACGACCTGACGCTGACCTCGTGGCAGCCGGACATCCCGTCGGCCAACGCGAACATCCAGCCGCTGTTCCAGTCCACCGAGATCGGCAACGGCGGGTACAACGAGTCCCGCTACCACAACCCCGAGGTCGACAAGCTGATCGCCGAGGCACAGGCCACCGTCGACCCCGCCGAGGCGGGCAAGAAGTGGGCGGCGCTGGACAAGAAGATCCTCGCCGACTCGCCCGTGGTGCCGCTGATCTACACCCGCAACTCGTTCCTGCACGGCTCGCAGGTCGGTGGCGTCCAGATCGGGCGCTTCCCGGCCTACGTCGACTACCGCAAGTTCGGGATCGTCCAGTGAGCGGAGCCGGGCTCCTGCGGCTGCACGACGTCGCGGTCTCGTTCGGGGACGTCGAAGCCGTCCGCGGGGTCGGCTACGAGGTCGCCGCGGGCGAAGTCGTCGCGGTCGTCGGGGAGTCCGGCTCCGGCAAGACGGTCACCGCGATGTCCCTGCTCGGCCTGCTTCCGCCGACGGCCCGCGTGACGGGCCGCGCGGAGCTGGCCGGGCGGGACCTCTACGCGCTGACCCCGGCCGAGCTGCGGGCGGTCCGCGGCGGCGAGGTCGGCATGGTGTTCCAGGAGCCGATGAGCGCGCTGAACCCGGTGTTCACCATCGGCGACCAGCTCGTCGAGGCGATCCGGACGCACCGGCCGCTCGCCGCCCCGGCCGCCCGGGACCGGGCGATCGAGCTGCTCACCCTGGTCGGGCTCCCGGACCCGCGCGCGCGGTTCCGGTCCTACCCGCACGAGCTGTCCGGCGGCCAGCTGCAGCGCGTCGTCATCGCGATGGCGGTGGCGAACGAGCCGAAGCTGCTGATCGCCGACGAGCCGACGACCGCGCTGGACGTCACCGTGCAGGCGGAGATCCTCGAGTTGCTGCGGGACCTGCGCGAACGGCTGGGCACGGCGATCCTGCTGATCACGCACGACATGGGCGTGGTCGCCGACCTCGCCGACCGGGTGGTCGTGATGCACGACGGCCTGGTGGTCGAGCAGGGGCCGGTCGAGGCGATCTTCACCGCGCCGTCCGAGGACTACACGCGGGAGCTGCTCGGCTCGGTCGTCTCGCTCGGGAGCGCGGTCACCACACGCCCGGGGCCGTCGCTGCCGGACGTCCCCGCGGTGGCCCCGCTGCTGCGCGTGGAGAACCTGTCGGTCACCTACCGCGGCCGGTTCCGCACGATCACCGTCCGGGCGGCCGAAGGCGTGAACCTGCACGTCGAACCGGGGGAGGTGCTCGGCCTGGTCGGGGAGTCGGGTTCGGGCAAGAGCACGGTGGCCCGCGCGGTCACCGGCCTGCTCGCGCCGACGGCGGGGTCGGTGCACATCGGGGACGCGGACCTCGCCCGCGTCCGCGGCCGGGCGGCGAAACAGCTGCGCCGCCGGATCGGCGTGGTGTTCCAGGACCCGCTCTCGTCGCTGAACCCCCGGACGACGGTGGGGGAGAGCGTCGCGACCCCGCTGCGCCTGCACCGGGCCGCCCGTGGGTCCGAAGTAGACGGACGCGTCGCCGAGCTGCTGTCCGCGGTGCAGCTGTCGCCGTCGCTGAGTTCCCGCTACCCGCACGAACTTTCGGGTGGCCAGCGCCAGCGGGCGTGCATCGCCCGTGCCCTGGCGCTGAACCCGGACCTGCTGGTGGCCGACGAGCCGACGAGCGCCCTCGACGTCACCATCCAGGCCCGCATCCTCGACCTGCTGCGCGAGCTGCGGCAGGAGTTCGGGTTCGCGTGCCTGTTCATCAGCCACGACCTGGCGGTGATCGAGCAGCTCGCCGACCGGGTGGCGGTGATGCACCGGGGGCACGTCGTCGAGCAGGGACCGGCCAAGGAGGTGCTCACCGCCCCGGCGCACCCCTACACGCAGCGGTTGCTGTCGGCGGCGCCGGTGGCCGACCCGGAGGCCCAGCGCCGGCGGCGGGCGGCCTGGCGGGAGTTGCGGTAGTTCGCCCCGGCCGGCGAATCCTGGGGGTTCCGGCTCTCCGCACCGCGGCCGGAGCTAGGGGATGACGCCCGGTCTTAGGGGTGACCGCGGATCGGGCGGGTCACTAGCGTACGAGCCGACTACGTGGGAGGCGCTGGTGAAAGAGATCCTCGATGCCATCGAGTCACCGGACGCGGTTGCCGAGGACTTCGCCGCCTTGCCCGTGCCCGAGAGCTATCGCGGGGCGGTCGTGCTGGCGGAAGAGTCCGACATGTTCGCCGGCATGGCGACCGCGCACAAGGATCCCGGCAAGAGCCTGCACATCCGGCCGGTCCCGACGCCGGAGCCCGGGCCCGGTGAGGTGCTCGTGGCCGGCATGGCGAGCAGCATCAACTACAACACCGTCTGGAGCGCGCTCTTCGAGCCGGTGCCGACCTTTTCCTTCCTGTCCCGCTACGCCCGCAAGGTGCCGGCCGCCGCTCACCACGACCAGCCCTTCCACGTGCTCGGCTCCGACCTCGCCGGGGTGGTGCTGCGGACCGGGCCGGGCGTGCACCGGGTCCGGCCGGGCGACCGGGTGGTGGCGCACTGCCTCTCGGTCGAGCTCAACGCCCCGGACGGGCACGACGACACCATGCTCGACCCGGACCAGCGGATCTGGGGGTACGAGACGAACTACGGTGGCCTGGCCGAGCTGGCGCTGGTCAAGGCCAACCAGCTGATGCCCAAACCCGCCCACCTGACGTGGGAAGAGGCGGCCTGCTCGTCGCTGGTGAACTCCACCGCGTACCGCCAGCTGGTGTCCGCCAACGGCGCCGGCATGAAACAGGGCGACGTCGTGCTCATCTGGGGCGCCGCCGGTGGCCTGGGGTCGTACGCGACCCAGATCGTGCTCAACGGCGGCGGGATCCCGGTCTGCGTGGTGTCCAGCGAAGAGAAGGAGCGGCTCGTCCGCTCGATGGGCGCCGAGCTGGTCGTCAACCGGGCGCGGGAGGGATTCCGGTTCTGGCGGGACGAAAACACCCCGGACCGGGCGGAGTGGAAGCGGTTCGGCGCCCGGATCAGGGACCTGACCGGCGGCGAGGACCCGGACATCGTGTTCGAACACCCCGGGCGGGAGACGTTCGGCGCGAGCGTCTACGTGGCCCGCCGCGGCGGCACGATCACCACCTGCGCCTCCACCTCCGGGTACGACCACCACTACGACAACCGGTACCTGTGGATGGCGCTGAAACGCGTGGTCGGCTGCCACTTCGCGAACTACCGCGAGGCCGCCGAAGCGAACCGGCTGATCGGCAAGGGCATGATCCACCCGACGCTGTCCACTGTGTACACGCTGGCGGAGACCGGCCGGGCCGCGCGCGAGGTCCACGCGAACCGGCACAGCGGCAAGGTCGGCGTGCTCGGTCTCGCCGAGCGGCCCGGCACGGGTGTCGAGAACGCGGAGCTGCGGGCCCGGCTGCTGCCTCAGATCATGCGGTTCCGGGACTCCGGCGAAGGGCTGGGCCGGGTGTGATGCCGCGGCAGGCTCTCGAACCGGGCGACCTCGTCCTCGCCTCCCTCAACCGCGCGGTCCGGCTGTACCAGGACGGCTACGCCGGCGCGACGGCCATCGACACCGCGATGAGGCTGGGCTGCGGCCTGCCCATCGGGCCGCTGGCGCACCTGAACGAGATCGGCCTCGACCCGGCGTACCAGGCGTTGGCGCGGCTCCACCGCGCCACCGGGCTGGCCGCGTACCGCCCGGCCGAGCTGCTCGAGCGGCTGGCCGAGACCGGCGGCAAGTTCCAGTGCCCGGCCGCCGAAAACCTGCCGGCCGGCGAGGAGACCGCCGTGCCCGGCCGGATCGGGGTGATCGGGTCGGGCACCATGGCCCGGGGCATCGCGCACGTCGCCGCGCTGGCGGGACTGGACGTGACGCTGGTGGCGCGCGGCTGGGACAAGGCGGAGGCCGCGGTGCTGAGCATCGAGGCCGCGCTGGCGAAAGCGGTGGCGAAGGAGCGGATCACCCCGGACGACAAGGCCGGTGCGCTCGCCCGCCTGCGGCCGGGCGTGGACCGGGCGGCCGTCGGCGACTGCGGCCTCGTCGTCGAAGCGGTCGCCGAGGACATCGACGTCAAGCGCGGGGTCTTCACCGATCTGGGCGCGCTGTGCAAGCCCGACGCGGTCCTCGCGACCACGACGTCCAGCCTGTCGGTCACCGAATGCGCGGAGGCGGCCGGCCGCCCGGCCGACGTCGTCGGCATGCACTTCTTCAACCCGGTGCCGGCGATGAAGCTGGTCGAGGTCGTGCGCACCGCGGCCGCCGGGCCGGTGGCGCTGGCGACCGCGCGGGCCGTGGCGCGGCGCATGGGCAAGACCGTGGTCGAGTGTCCCGACCGGACCGGGTTCATCGTCAACTTCCTGTTGTTCCCGTACCTCAACGACGCGGTCAAGCTGCTGGGCAGCGACCTCGACGCGGCCGCCGTCGACGCGCGGATCAAGGCCGAGTTCGCGTACCCGATGGGGCCGTTCGAGCTGATGGACGTCATCGGGCTGGACATCAGCGAGGCGATCCTGTGGCGGCTGCACGCCGTCGACGACGACCCGGAGACGGAACCGGCGGCCCTGCTGAGCCGGATGGTCCGGCAGGGCCGCCTCGGCCGGAAGTCGGGTGGGGGCTTCCGCTGACGGCTACGGGGTGAACACCAGCCGGTGGCCGCGGTCCTCGCTCTGCCACGCCTTTTCCACGTCGGCCAGCGGCATCGCGCGCAGCGGGACGCGGATGTCGCCGGCACCGGTGTGGGTGAGCAGCCGGCGGTAGACGTCCGTGACGTACTCCGGCGGCGGGTCGCCGACCGAACCGAGGAGCGTCACGCCGGCCCGGCGCAGCCCGTTGCTGTTGACGGTGGCGTCGAACCCCGCCTCGCTGCCGAGCTGGACCAGCCGCACGTCCGACGCGGTGAACAGGGCCTTCGGCAACGCGTCGAGCAGGGCCTCGACCGGGCGGCCCCACAGGTAGTCCAGGACCACGTGGTAGCCGGTGCCGAGTCCTTCGCGGCGGAAGGCGGCGGCGAGCTCGTCGGACGGCCGGGTGAGGTCGATGACCCCGTCGGCACCGTAATCGGCGAGCGTGGCCAGCGTTTCCGCGTTCCGCCCGGCGGCGACGACCCGGGCCGCGCCCAGCAGTTTGGCGACCTGGATCGCGACCCGGCCGGCGACGCCGGTGCCGCCGAGCACGAGAACCGTCTCGCCGGGGGCGAGCCGCGCCCGCCACGCCAGCGAGAGCCACGCGGTCAGCCCGGGGTGGAAGACCGCGGCGGCGGCGACGTCGTCGACGTTGTCGGGTACGGAAAACAGCTTCGCGCGCGGGGCGACCGTCCACTCCGACATCGACCCGTACGGCGGCCGGCGCACCGCGAACGCCACGCGACGGCCGTCGGGCAGCGTGCCGACGCCTTCGAGCCCGGCGACGAACGGGAGCTCTCGCTTGCCCGCGTAGGCGGGGAGCTCGGCCATCCACCGGGCGATCGGGGTGAGCGCGCTCGCGCCGACGCGGATCAGCTCCTCCTCCTGCCCCGGTACCGGGTCGGGGAACTGCGAAAAGATCGGTGGTTCACCGAACGTGTGCAGGACGGCGGCATCCATCGGCAGCCTTCTTCCATGGGGTTTCGGTGCGCCCGACGGCATTTCATCGCGGCGCCGGCCCGCTCGATGCTATCCGCGCGGCAACTCCCGAACGGCGGCGCGCGGGAAAGATTGGGGGTGCGCTTCGCGCGGGATAAGGGTATGGCGCCGCGCCAAGATAGGGGTTCTGGCCCCCTGTTTCGCCGAACTAGCGTGTCCGGTGGTGTCCTCGAGCTGTGACGATGCCGACGACCCGGATGACAGCGACCAGGATGGGGATCGGGACTCGATGTCTAAGAAGAACGTTCTTGTTGTCGGCGGTGGCCCCGCCGGATCCACCGCGGCCGCGTTGCTGGCCCGGGCGGGGATGAGCGTGCAACTGGTGGAGCGGGACACTTTTCCGCGGTACCACATCGGCGAGTCGATCGCCCCGTCCTGCCGGGCGGTGATGGCCCTGTCGGGTGTGCTGGACAAGGTGCAGGAACGCGGCTACCCCGTGAAGCGGGGCGTGCTGCTGCGCTGGGGCAACGAAGAGGACTGGAAGGTCGACTGGCCGGAGCTGTTCGGCCCGGACGTCAGCTCGTGGCAGGTCGACCGCTCCGACTTCGACGACGTCCTGCTGGCCCACGCGGCCGAAGAGGGCGCCGAAGTGGCGCAGGGCGCCAAGGTGAAGCGGATCCTGTTCGACGGTGACCGGGCCGTCGGCGCGGAGTGGGTCGACGCCGGCGGGACCGCCCGCACGATCGAGTTCGACCACCTCGTCGACGCCTCCGGCCGCGCGGGAATCCTTTCCGGACAGACGTTCAAGAGCCGTGAGCCGCACGAGGTCTTCCGCAACGTCGCCATCTGGGGCTACTGGACGGGCGCGAAGCTGCTGCCGGGCACGCCGGAGAACGGCATCGACGTGATCTCGGCGCCGAACGGCTGGTACTGGGTGATCCCGCTGCGGGACGACCGGTACAGCATCGGGTTCGTCAGCCACCAGAGCGACTTCCTGGAGAAGCGTCCGCAGTACGCCTCGATCGAGGACATGCTGATGGGCGCGGTCGCCGCGTCCCCCACGGTCAAGCAGCTCGTCGAGGGCGCGGTGTACCAGGGCGAGGCCCACGTCGAGCAGGACTTCTCGTACGTCTCGGAACGGTTCTGCGGGCCCGGCTACTACCTGGCGGGCGACGCCGCGTGCTTCCTGGACCCGCTGCTGTCGACCGGTGTCCACCTCGCGATGTACAGCGGAATGCTGAGCGCGACCTGCATCGTCGCCACGAGCAACGGCGAGATCACCGAGGCCGAGGCCGGCGGGTTCTACGAATCCCTGTACCGCAACGCCTATTCCCGGTTGTACGCCGTCGTCGCCGGGGTCTACCAGCAGTACCTCGGGCAGGCTTCCTACTTCGAGCTCGCCCAGGGGCTCGTGCGCGAGGAGGAGGACCACTACGACGCACCGAACGGCGCGTTCGGCGAAATCACCGCGGGCATGGCCGACCTCCGCGACGCGGGCCGGGCCGGGGGCACCGCGCCGATGCAGGAACTGATCGAAGCGGTGGCCGAGGCGCGCCGCCGGGTGACGGACACGTCGGGCGAAATGCCGGCGGGGCCGCCCATCGACGCGATCAAGATGAACCCGATGGACCTCTACGACAGCGCTTCCGGGCTCTACATCGTCACCGAGCCGAGGCTGGGCATCCGCCGCGCCGAGGTCGAGGCGACCACCGGGAGCTGACCGCGGGGACCCGTCATCCGGGGCGGGTGCCGGCGCACCCGCCCCGGCCGGCGGCCGGAGCCAGGAGGAACCGGGTGAACAGCAAGCAGATCGTCATGGTGCTGATCGATCTCGCCGTCGTCATCGTGGGTGCCAGGCTCCTCGGTGCGGTGGCGGAACGGCTGCGCCAGCCGGCGGTGATCGGGGAGATCACGTTCGGCGTCCTGGCCGGCCCGACGTTGTTCCACGGCGCGGTGAGCCGCGCCCTGTTCCCGGTCGACGTGCGGCCGGCGCTGGGCGTGCTGGCGAACATCGGGGTCGCGCTGTTCATGTTCGTGGTGGGCCTGGAGATCGAGGGCGCGCAGCTGCGCCGGGCCAAACGGGTGACCACCGCGGTTGCGGTGGGGGCCACCGCCGTCCCGTTCGCGCTCGGCGTGCTCGTCGCGGTCCTCGTGGCCGGCGGGCACGTGACGAAGAACCCGACCGGATTCGTGCTGTTCATGGGGTTGGCGATGTCGGTGACCGCCTTCCCGGTCCTGGCGCGGATCCTCGCCGACCGGGACCTCGGCCGGACCTACATCGGCAGCGTCGCCCTGTCCGCGGCCGCGGTCTGCGACATCGTGGCCTGGTCGCTGCTGGCGGTGGTCAGCGTCATCTCGGGGGTGGCGAGCGGGTCCGCGTGGTGGGTGCTGCTGCTGTTCCCCTACGTCGCGGTCATGGTGCTGGTCGTCCGGCCGCTGCTGAAGCGCGCCCTGGCCGGGGCCGGGTCGCCGTCACCCGGCACCATGGCCACCCTGTTCGGCGGGTTGCTGGTGTCCGCGGCCTGCACCGAGGCGATGGGCCTGCACTTCATCTTCGGCGCGTTCCTGTTCGGTGCCGTCGTGCCACGGGACGCCCACGCGCGCCTGCGCGACGCCGTGGTCGCCAACGTCACCGTGGTCGGCAGGTCGCTGCTGCTCCCGGTGTACTTCGTGGTCGCGGGACTCAGCGTGGACCTCGGCGCGCTCGGCGGCTCCGGGGCCGGCGAGCTCGTGCTGATCTTCCTGGCGGCGACGGCCGGCAAGCTCGGCGGGACCTACCTGGGGGCCCGCAGCCGGCGGCTTCCCCGGCGGCAGGCGCTGGCCCTGGCCGGGTTGATGAACACGCGTGGCCTCACCGAACTGGTCGTCCTGGGCATCGGGTTGCGGGCCGGGCTGCTGGACGGTGGCCTCTACTCGATGATGACGGTCATGGCCGTCGTCACCACGGCCATGACCGGACCGCTGCTCGGGCTGGTGTACCGGCGGCCCGAGGACAGCCGGTGGCTGCCCGCCGAGGCGGCCGTCGCCCGTCGCTGACCCGGCCTCACCCCGGCGGCTCGGTGCCGTTGTCCGATGTGGACGGCTGACGCGCCGGCTGCTTCGCCGTGGAGAGCTCGTCCATCGAATCGGCCAGCCGGCGCAGCAGCACGGTGAAGGCCTTGCGCTCGTCGAGCGTCCAGTCCGCGAGCAGCTCGCGCGTGAGGCTCTGCCTGGCCTTGTTGATGGCCTGGACCATCGTGCGGCCCTTGGGGGTGGTGCTCGCCTGCCGGACCCGGCGGTCGGCGCCGTCCTGGTGGCGCTTGATCAGGCCGAGCGACTCCAGCTTGGCCAGCTCCCGGCTGATCGTCGAGTGGTTGAGCCCGAGCAGGTCGGCGAGGTCGACCACCCCGACCGGCTCCAGCACGTCGATCCGGACCAGCAGCGGGAACAGCGCGCGGTCCAGGGTGACGCCGGCGCGTTCCATGATCAGCCCGAACAGCTTGGGCCGGCTCATCCGGCCGAGCATCTCCAGCCACGTGTCGTAAAAATCTTCGCTCATTGTGTGTACTCTGCACGGATCTCGGATATGCTGGCGCCCATGACAGATACCACCTTTCGCAGTCGTACGGCCCGGGCCACTCGCCCGGGCGGTACAGATGTTATCGAGGTCAGCGCGGGGGACGTGCGTCCGCTCGGCGCTGGTGAGGTGCTGGTCAAGGTCGAGGTGGCGAATCTGAACCACGCGGACTCGCTGATCAGGTCCGGTGAGTACGCGGTGAAGATGCCCTTCCCCTATGACATCGGCCTGGAAGGCGCCGGCACGGTCGAGGCGGTGGGCGAGGGGGTCACGCTGGCTCCCGGCACCCGCGTGTGCTGGACGGGCACGCCCGGCACCTGCGGCGAGTACGTGGTCGCGAAGGCCATGCTGCTCACGCCCATCGTGGACGGCCTCGGGTTCGACGAAGCCGGCCGGCTGGCCCACGCGGGCCTGACCGCCGGGCTGCTGGCCCGGGTCTGGCCGTTGTCCGAAGGGCAGCGGGCGGTGATCTGGGGTGCCGCCGGCGCGGTCGGCCGGATCCTCACCGCGACCCTCGCCGCGCGCGGGGTCGAGGTGATCGGCATCGCCAGCGGCGCCCGGGTCGAACCGGTGCTGAAGGTCGGCGCCGCGCACGCGATCGACCGGGCCAGCGAGGACGTCGTCGGGCAGATCATGGACATCACCGGCGGGGCCAAGGTCAACGCGGTGTACGACCCGGTGGCCGCCGAGACGTTCACCACCAGCCTGAAGCTGCTGGCGCCGCGCGGCTGCCTGATCAACTACGGCGAGCTGTCCGGCCCGGTGGCCGGCGCGAGCCTGCACGAGCTGTTCACCGCGGGCGGTGTGTTCATCACGAAGTTCCAGGGCGAGGCGTGGGTGGAGAGCCCCGCCGACTTCCCCGCGCTGGTCACCACCGCGCAGGAGCTCGCCGCGGAGCAGCCCGCCGTGCTCACCGAGGTGTCCGCGACCTTCCCGCTCGAGCAGGCCGCGGAGGCGTACCGGCTGATGGAAGAGGGGGTGCCCGGCAAGGTGCTCGTCCACCCGTGGGCGTGACCGGCGGGGCAGGGGAGCAGGTGGTACGGAGCAGAAGTTCCTGATTCAGGAAGCAGACAAGGTTTGGGGGCCGGGGGGAAGCGTCTCTGGCGTGTGGCCCGGGTCGTCAATTCCGCTGTTCGCAGAAACGAGTTGAGGACGTATGACCGAGACAACGCAAGAGACCGCACCACGGGTCACCGAGTTCCCGCAGCACCGCACCTGCCCCTACCAGCCACCGCCCGGGTACGCCGAGCTGGCCGAGCAGGGCGCGCTGGCGAAGGTCGGGCTGTACGACGGCCAAGAGGCCTGGGTGGTCACCCGCTTCGCCGAGGCCCGGCAGCTGCTGGGTGACCTGCGGGTGTCGTCCAACCTCACCCTGCCCGGTTTCCCGATCCTGTCGCCGCGGATGGAATCCATTCGCGACAGTCACCCCGCGTTCATCGAGATGGATCCGCCGGAACACACGGTGTACCGGCGGATGCTCAGCGACGAGTTCACCACGACCAGGATGCGGGCGCTGCGGCCGGAGGTCGAGCGGATCGTCGACGAGGCGATCGACCGGCTGCTGGCGCACGAGCAGCCGGTCGACCTGGTGCACGAGTTCGGCGTGCCGGTTCCGTTGATGGTGATCTGCCGGCTGCTCGGGGTCTCCCTGGACACCCCGGAGGCGTTCGCCTTCTTCCAGGACGCCGGGCACCGGCTGGTCCAGGCCACCACGGCCGAGGAAGCGCACCGGGCAGGCGGCGACATCTACCTGTACCTGGACCGCGTGGTGACCGAACAGGAGAAGGACCCCGGTCCCGGCCTGATCGGCCGGCTGGCCCGCGACGAGTTCGCGGCCGGCCGGATGACCCACCAGGACCTGGTCCAGATCACGATGCTGCTGCTGATCGCGGGTTACGAGACCACCGCGATGATGGTCGCGCTCGGCGTCATCACGATGCTGGCGCACCCGGAGCAGCTGGCGAAGCTGCGGTCCGATCCGGACGGCTGGCCGAACGCCGTCGAGGAACTGCTGCGGTACCTGGCGGTCGCCGACGTGGCCGCGCTGCGGGTGGCCCGGGAGGACATCGAGGTCGGCGAGTGCACCATCCGGGCCGGCGAGGGCGTGATCATGGCCAGCTCGATGACCAACCGGGACGCCGCCGCGTTCCCCGACCCGGACACGTTCGACGTCGACCGCAACGCCCGCCACCACCTGTCCTTCGGCTGGGGGGTGCACCAGTGCCTCGGTGCGAACCTGGCCCGGCTGGAACTGCAGGTCATCATGCCGAAGCTGTTCGAACGGATTCCGACGCTGCGGCTGGCCGTTCCGGTCGAAGAGCTGTCGCTCAACGGCCCGGGCACCACCCAGGGGGTCGCGCAGCTGCCGATCGCCTGGTAGGCGGCCCCGAACACTCCGCCGCCCCGAGCTCGAACGCCGAGCGCGGGGCGGCTTTCGCGTGCCCGGCCCGAATTCTAGGGGGAGCGGCGCAATTCCTAAGGGGCACCGAGATTAGGGGACCCCGCATCCGATCCGCGAGCTAACTTGGGCCGTGCCGCACCTGCCGACTCGTGGGTTCAGGGGGAATGTTTCGCATGCTGCGTGCCGACCTCATCCGGCCACTGCCCGAGATCCTGCGGGACCGCGCCGCCCAGTCGGGCGAGCGGACCGCCTTCGACGACGGGCAGCTGAGCGTCACCTACCGCGAGCTCGAGCTGCGCACCCGAAAGCTGGCCGGGCACCTGGCCGATCTCGGCCTCGCCCGCGGCGACCGGGTCGCCATGGTCATGCACAACCGGGTCGAGGCGGTGGAAACCTACTACGCGGTCGCCAGGGCCGCCGGGGTGGCCGTCCCGGTCAACCCCCGTGCGGCGGACGCGGAACTGTCCCATGTGCTCGGTGACAGCGGGGCGAGCTTCGTGGTGACCGACACCGCCCACCTCGCCCAGGTGACGCGCCTGGCGGCCCCCGGGGTGACGGTCGTGGTCGCCGGAGCCGCGGCGCCGGAGGGCTTGCTGTCCTACGACGACCTGGTGACGCTCGAACCGGTCGAGGACGCCCGCGACGACCTCGGGCTGGACGATGTGGCCTGGTTGCTCTACACCTCGGGCACCACCGGTGCCGCGAAAGGCGTGCTGTCCACCCAGCGGAACTGCCTGTGGTCGGTCGCCGCGTGCTACGCGCCGGTACTGGGCCTCACCGCCACCGACCGGGTGCTGTGGCCGTTGCCGTTGTTCCACTCGCTGGCGCACGTGCTGTGCGTGCACGGGATCGTGGCCGTCGGCGCGAGCGCGCGGATCATGCCCGGCTTCGCCGCCGGCGAGGTGCTCGAGCTGTTGCGGTCGGCGGACTTCACGGTCCTGGTCGGCGTGCCGTCGATCTACCAGTACCTGCTCCAGGCCGGGCCGCGCGACGGACTGCGCACCGAGGACCTGCGCCTGTGCCTGGTGACCGGCTCGGTCGCGACCGCGGACCTGCGGCGCCGGTTCGAGGACGCGTTCGGCCTGCCGCTGGTGGACAGCTACGGCAGCACCGAGACCTCCGGGGCGATCACCGCGAACTCGCCGGCGGGCCCCCGGGTGCCCGGCTCGTGCGGGCGGGCCGTTCCCGGCCTCGACGTGCGGGTCGTCGACCCCGGCACCGGGCTGGACCGCCCGGCGGGCGAAGAAGGCGAGGTCTGGGTCCGCGGGCCGAACGTGATGGCCGGCTACCACGGCAGGCCGGCGGCGACCGCGGCCGCGCTGGCCGGTGGCTGGTACCACACGGGCGATCTGGCCCGGTTCGACGAGAACGGGTACCTCACCGTCACCGGCCGGGCCGGCGACGTGATCATCCGCGGCGGCGAGAACATCCACCCGGCGGAGATCGAGGACGTCCTCCTGCGGATCGACGGCGTGACCGACGCCGCGGTGACCGGCAGGCCGCACGACCTGCTCGGCGAGGTGCCGGTCGCGTACCTGGTCACCGACGGCCCGGTGGATCCCGCCGTGGTGTTCGCCGAGTGCGAGGACCGGCTGGCGGACTTCAAGGTGCCCGAGGAACTGTACGAGACGGCCGCCGTTCCCCGGACCACCACGGGCAAGCTGACCAGGCACGTGCTGCGCGAATGGCCGGCCACCGTGCTCGCGATCCGGAACGCCGCGCGGGACCTGCTCCTGCGGCTCGACTGGACCGAGGCGCCGGCCGAAGCCGGCACCCCCGGCACCCCGGAGACCGAGGTCGTGACGGCGGCCGCGCCCGGCGCCCGGGCCGCGGTCGAGGAGTGGCTCGCCTCCGGGTGTTCGCGGCTGGTCCTGGTGACCAGGGGTGCGGTCGCGGTGTCCGATGAGGACACCCTCGACCTGGCGCACGCCGCCCTGCTGGACCTGGTGCGGCCGGTCCGGACCGCGCACCCGGAGCGGATCGTCCTCGTCGACACCGACACCGACACCGGCTTCGACCAGGTGCTGGCACGAGCGCTGGCCGTGGGGGAACCGCAGGTCGCCGTCCGGGACGGGAAGGTGCTGGTGCCGCGGTTCGTCCGGGTCGCGACCGCACCCGAGCGCGGCGAACCGGGACTGGCGCCCGAGGACCCGGTCCTGGTGACGGCACTCGACGCGAGCCTCATCCGGCACCTGGCCGCCCGGCACCGGATCCGGCACCTGCTGGTGGTCTGCCCGCCCGAGGACTCGGCGGCCGCCGAGGCGTTGCGCGTCGAGCTCGCCCGGTCGGGCGCCGCGATGACGTACGCGGTCGGCGACCCGGCCGACCGCGACCTGCTCGCCCGGCTGGTCGCGGGGTGCCGGCTGGGTGGTGTCGTCCACCTCGGTGGCGCCGAGGTGGATGCCGCGCTCCAGCTGCACGAGCTGGCCGGTTCGTCGCCCCTTGTCCTCTGCACGCCGGTGGCCGTCCGCTCCGGCGAGACGGCGGCCTTCTCCGACGCGCTGGCCAGGCACCGTCGCGGCCGCGGCCTCCCGGCGGTTTCGTTTGCCGTGGACTCGCTGTCCGACCGGGAAACCGTGGCCCTGTTCGACTTCGCGCTGGGTTCGGCGGAGCCGGTCGTCACGGCCGCGCGGCTGGACGTGGCCGCCCTGCGCGCCCGGGCCGACGCGGGAGACCTGCCGCCGGTGCTGAGCAGGCTGGTGCCGGAGCAACCCGCGCAGCGGTCCGACATCCGGGCCGAATCGCTGCTTTCCCTGGTGCGCACCGAGGTCGCGGCCATGATGGGCTACGGCGGCGCGCCGGAGGTCGGGCCGGATCGGGCGTTCAAGCAGCTGGGGTTCGACTCGGTGCGGGCCGTCGAGCTGCGCAACCGGCTGGCGACGGCCACCGGCCTGCGGCTGCCGGCGACCCTGCTCTTCGACAACCCGACGCCCAGCGCCGTCGCCGGGCACCTGCGGGTCCTGCTCACCGGCGAGCCTGCCGAGCCGGCCGAGCGGCCGCGGACGGCGCCGAAGCGTGCGCTCGTCGACGAGCCGATCGCGATCGTCGGCATGAGCTGCCGGTATCCCGGGGACATCGGCTCCCCGGAGGACCTGTGGCGCCTGGTCGCGGCGGGCGGGTACGCGGTGGACGACTTCCCGGCCGATCGCGGCTGGGACCTCGACGGGCTGTACGACCCCGACCCGGACCACCCGGGCACGAGCTACGTGCGCTCGGGCGGGTTCCTGGCCGGTGCCGCCGACTTCGACCCGGGCTTCTTCGGGATCTCCCCGCGCGAGGCACTGGCCATGGACCCCCAGCAGCGGCTGTTGCTGGAGGTGGCGTGGGAAACGATCGAACGGGCCGGTATCGACCCGTTTTCCCTGCACGGCAGCGCGACCGGGGTCTTCGCCGGCCTGATGTTCCACGACTACGCCGGCCGGCTGCAGCAGATCCCCCAGGAGGTCGAGGGATACCTGGACACCGGCAACACCGCGAGTGTCGCATCGGGACGGATCGCCTACACCCTCGGCCTGCAGGGGCCGGCGGTGACGGTGGACACGGCGTGTTCGTCGTCGCTGGTGGCGTTGCACCTGGCGTGCCAGTCGCTGCGCGAGGGTGACTGCGACCTGGCCTTGGCGGGCGGTGTGTCGGTGTTCGCGACCCCGCGCGTGTTCCAGGAGTTCAGCCGTCAGCGCGGGCTGGCGCCGGACGCGCGGTGCAAGGCCTTCGCGGCGGAGGCGGACGGGACGGGTTTCGCCGAGGGTGTCGGCGTGCTCTTGGTGGAGCGCCTGTCGGACGCCGTGCGCAGCGGCCACCGGGTGCTGGCGGTGGTTCGCGGGTCCGCCGTGAACCAGGACGGCGCGTCGAACGGGTTGACGGCGCCGAACGGCCCGTCGCAGCAGCGGGTGATCCGCGCGGCCTTGGCGAACGCGCGGCTGTCCACTGTGGATGTCGATGCGGTGGAGGCCCACGGCACCGGGACCCGGTTGGGTGATCCGATCGAGGCGCAGGCGTTGCTGGCCACCTACGGGCAGGGTCGTGAAACGCCGTTGTGGCTGGGGTCGGTGAAGTCGAACATCGGGCACGCGCAGGCCGCGGCGGGCGTGGCCGGGGTCATCAAGATGGTGCTGGCGATGCGGCACGGCGTGTTGCCGAAGACGTTGCACGTGGACAGTCCGACGCCTGAGGTGGATTGGTCGTCGGGGGCGGTGGAGTTGCTGACGGAGGCGCGGGAGTGGCCTTCGGTGGGGCGGCCTCGCCGGGCGGCGGTGTCGTCGTTCGGGGTGAGCGGGACGAACGCGCACGTGATCCTCGAACAGCCGGAGCCGGCCGAGGTGGTGCCGGCGTGCGGCCCCGCCCGGGTCGTGCCGTGGGTGCTGTCCGCCAGGAGCGAGGAAGCGCTGCGCGTCCAGGCCGTTGCCTTGAAGACGTTCGTGGCGGACCACCCCGAGCTGGACGCGGCGACCGTGGGACGGTCGCTGGCGACCACCCGGGCGGCGCTGGACCACCGCGCGGTCGTGGTGGGTGGCGACCGTGCGGAGCTGCTGCGGGAGCTGGACACGCTCGCGGTCCGCGGCCCGGCCGAGGCGGCGCCGCAGGTCGTGTTCGTCTTCCCGGGCCAGGGCTCGCAGTGGGAGCGGATGGGCCAGGAGCTGCTCGGCTCGTCGCCGGTGTTCGCCCGGCGGATGGCCGACTGCGACCGGGCGCTTCGGTCCTATTTGGACTGGTCGGTGCTGGACGTGGTGCGCGGGGAGCCGGACGCGCCATCGCCGGCCCGGATCGAGGTCGTCCAGCCGGTGCTGTTCGCGATGATGGTGTCGCTGGCCGCCGTCTGGCAGTCGTGGGGCGTCCGGCCGGCCGCCGTGGTCGGCAGCTCGCAGGGCGAGATCGCCGCCGCCGTGGTCGCGGGCGGGCTGTCGCTGGCCGACGGGGCACGGGTGGTGGCGTTGCGGTCGCAGCTGTTCGCCGACGAGCTGGTGGGCAACGGCGCGGTGGCGTCGGTCGGGCTGCCGGCCGTCGAGGTGACGGCGCGGCTGGCCCGGTGGGACGGCCGGCTGGGCATCGCCGGGTTCAACGGGCCCTCGCTGGTCACCGTGGCCGGCGACCTGGCCGCGCTGGACGAGTTCGTCGCGGCGTGCGAGGCGGACGGGATCCGGGCCCGGGTGGTGCCCTCGACGGTCGCCTCCCACTGCGCCCAGGTGGACCCGCTGCGCGAGCGGTTGCTGGAGCTGATGGCCCCGGTCGCGCCCACCTCGTGCGACGTCCCGTTCTGCTCCACGGTCACCGGCGGCGTACTGGACACGGCCGAACTGGGCGCCGAGTACTGGTTCTCCAACGCCCGGGAGCCCGTGCACTTCGAGGACGTCGTCCGGCAGCTGGTGGACGACGGGCACCGGGTGTTCGTCGAGTGCAGCCCGCACCCCGTGCTGACCGTCGCCGTCCAGGACACCGCACCCGACGTCGCCACCATCGGGTCGTTGCGGCGCGGCCGGGGCGACCTCGGCCGGCTGGTCACCGCGCTGGGCGAGCTGTTCGTCCAGGGCGTCATCCCGGACTGGGACGCCGTGTTCGCCGGAACCCCGCACCGGCACCTCGACCTGCCGACGTATCCCTTCCAGCGCCGGCGGTTCTGGCTGGACGCGCCCGCCGCGGCCGGCGACACCGCCGCGCTGGGCCTCGGTACCGTCGACCACCCGCTGCTGACCGCCGTCACCGCGGTGCCCGACTCGGACGGCCTGCTGTTCACCGGCCGGTTGTCCACCCGGACGCACCCCTGGCTGGCCGACCACACGATCATGGGGGCCACGCTCGTCCCGGGTGCCCTGTTCGCCGAGCTGGCGATCCGCGCCGCCGACGAGGTCGGCTGCGACCAGGTCGACGAACTGACCATGCAGGCCCCGCTGGTGCTCACCGGCCAGGCCGGCGTGCAGCTGCGCGTCCAGGTCGGTGCCCCGGACGAGACGGGCCGCCGGAGCGTGACGGTCCACTCCCGGGCCGAGGACACCGGCGAAGGCCCCTGGACCCGGCACGCGGCCGGCGTACTCGGCCCGGTGACCGCCGAGCGGTCCGAGCCGCTCGCGACCTGGCCACCGGCCGGGGCGGTCCCGCTGGAGGTCGACGGGCTCTACGACCGGCTCGCCGAGCGCGGCCTGACCTACGGCCCGGCCTTCCGCGGCGTCCGGGCGGCCTGGTCGCTCGGTGCCGACGTGTTCGCCGAACTTGCGCTCGCGGACGAGCCGGCGGACCGGTACGCGATCCACCCCGCCCTGCTCGACGCGGCCTTCCAGGCATCGGAACTGACGGCGGACTCCGGCCGCGACGCCGAACACGGCCACATCGGGTTCAGCTGGACCGGGATCCGGCTCGCCGCCGCGGGCGCGACCGGCCTGCGCGCCCGGATCACGCGGACCGCACCCGACGCGCTGAACGTGACGTGCACCGACACCGCGGGCCGTCCGGTCGTGACGATCGACCGCGTCGAGCTGCGGCCGGTCTCGGCCGACCAGCTGCGCACGGCCCGGGCCGACCTGGGGAACTCGCTCTTCACCGTGAACTGGGTGGCCCAGCCCGTCCCGTCACCGCCGGTCGGGTCGGAGGACGTCGTCTGGGCCGGCGAGCAGCCGGACCCGTACCTGGCCACTGTGGACGCTCTCGCGCGGTTGCGGGAGTGGCTCGGTGAGGACCGGCCCGCGTCGTCGCGGCTGGTGGTGGTCACCTCCGGCGGCCTTGCCGGGCGGGCCGTCGCGGGGCTCGTGCGGTCTGCCCAGACCGAGCACCCCGGCCGGTTCGTGGTCGTGGACTCCGACGAGCGGTCGCGGGCGTTGCTGCCGGTCGTCGCCGCGATGGACGAGCCCGAAATCGCGCTGCACGCCGGGCAGGTGCTCGTCCCGCGCCTGGCCCGGGTGGCCGAGCCGGCCGCCGGTCCGGGTTTCCCCGCGGCCGGCACGGTGCTGATCACCGGGGGCACCGGCGGCCTCGGCGCGCTCGTCGCCCGGCACCTGGTCGTCCGGCACGGTGTCCGGCACCTGGTGCTCGTGAGCCGCCGGGGGGTCGCGCCGGCCGGGTTGACCGGCGAGCTGGCCGAGCTGGGCGCGTCGGTCCGGGTGGTGGCGTGTGACGTCGCCGACCGGGAGGCGCTGGCCGGCGTGCTGGCCGCCGTTCCGGCGGAGCACCCGCTGTCGGCCGTCGTGCACACCGCCGGTGTCGTGGACGACGGCGTCATCGAGTCGTTGACCGACGAGCAGGTCCGGGCGGTGTTCGGCCCGAAGGTCACCGGCGCGGTGAACCTGCACGAGCTGACGGCCGAGCTGGACCTCTCCGCGTTCGTCATGTTCTCCTCGGGCGCCACCGTGCTGGGCAGCGCGGGCCAGGGCAACTACTCGGCCGCGAACGCGTTCCTCGACGGGCTGGCCGAACAACGCCGGGCGGCCGGCCTGCCGGCGGTCTCGCTCTCCTGGGGCGTCTGGGACGAACAACGCGGCATGGCCGGCCGGCTCGACGAGCTCGACCTCAACCGGCTCAAGCGGGACGGCTGGGTGCCGATGGCGCCGGAGGAGGCGCTCGCCCTGTTCGACGCCGCCTGCCGGACCGGTGCCGCGACCCTCGTCCCGGCCCGGCTGAACCTGGCGGCGATGCGGGCCAGGGCCGGGCACGGGCCGGTGCCCGCGCTGCTGCGCGACCTCGTCCGCGTGCCGGTGCGGCGAGTCGCCGCCCACGGGGACGCCGACGAGCCCGAACCGACCCGGCGGCTCGCCGCGCTGGCCCCGGCCGACCGCTACGGGGTGCTCCTCGACCTGGTCCGGTCCCGGGCCGCGGACGTCCTCGGGCACACCTCGCCGGCCGCGATCACCGAGGACGGCGCGTTCAAGGACGCCGGCTTCGACTCCCTCACCGCCGTCGAGCTGCGCAACCGGCTCCAGACCGCGACGGGCCTGCGGCTGCCGGCCACGGTCACCTTCAACCACCCCTCGCCGGAAGCACTGGCCCGGCACCTCGCGAGCCTGCTCCACGGCACCGCCGAGGCGGCCCCGGCGAACACGGCCCCGGCGGCCGTTCCCGCCGCGGACGGCGACCTCGTCGCGATCGTGGCGATGGGGTGCCGGTTCCCGGCCGACGCGAACACCCCCGAGCGGTTCTGGGAGCTGATCGCCGACGGCGTGGACGCCGTGGGCGACCTCCCGCTCGACCGGGGCTGGGACGTGGCCGGCCTGTACCACCCGGACCCGGACCGGCCGGGCAAGAGCTACACGCGGTCGGGCGGGTTCCTCCGGGGCGCGGGCGACTTCGACGCCGGTTTCTTCGGGATCTCCCCGCGCGAGGCGCTGGTGATGGACCCGCAGCAGCGGTTGCTGCTCGAGGTGACGTGGGAGGCGATCGAACGGGCGGGGATCGACCCGCTGTCCCTGCGCGGCACGGCCACCGGCGTGTTCGCCGGCACGCACGGCCAGGACTACGCCCGGCTGACCGCCAACGTGCCCGCGGAACTCGAGGGCTACCTGGTGACCGGTACCGCCGCCAGTGTCTTCTCGGGCCGGATCGCGTACGTGCTGGGTCTGGAGGGTCCGGCGGTGACGGTGGACACGGCGTGTTCGTCGTCGCTGGTGGCGTTGCACCTGGCGTGCCAGTCGCTGCGCCAGGGCGAATGCGACCTGGCGCTGGCGAGCGCGGCCTCACTGCTGGCCGCGCCGCAGGCGATGGCGGCGTTCAGCCGTCAGCGGGCGATGGCCCGGGACGGCCGGTGCAAGGCGTTCGCCGCCTCCGCGGACGGCTTCGGGATGGCCGAAGGCGTCGGCGTCCTGGTCGTGGAGCGGTTGTCCGACGCGGTCCGGAACGGGCATCCGGTGCTGGCGGTGGTACGAGGATCGGCGGTGAACCAGGACGGTGCGTCGAACGGGCTGACCGCACCGAACGGCCTGTCCCAGGAACGGGTGATCCGGGCCGCGTTGGCGAACGCGCGTTTGTCCACTGTGGATGTCGATGTGGTCGAGGCGCACGGTACGGGTACGCGGTTGGGTGATCCGATCGAGGCGCAGGCGTTGCTGGCCACTTACGGGCAGGGTCGTGAGACGCCGCTGTGGTTGGGTTCGGTGAAGTCGAACATCGGTCATGCCCAGGCGGCCGCGGGGATGGCCGGGATCATCAAGATGGTGCTGGCCATGCGGCACGGGTTGTTGCCGAAGACGTTGCACGTGGACGCTCCGACGCCTGAGGTGGATTGGTCGTCGGGTGCGGTCGAGCTGCTGACCGAGGCACGGGAGTGGCCCTCGGTGGATCGGCCTCGCCGGGCGGCGGTGTCGTCGTTCGGGATCAGCGGGACGAACGCCCACGTCGTTCTCGAGCAGGCGCCGGTCGCTGCTCCGGTGGAACCTTCAGTGGACCCGGCCGCGTCGATGTGGGTGTTGTCGGCGCGGAGCGAGGGCGGGTTGCGGGCGCAGGCGGATCGGTTGCGTTCCTTTGTGGATGGTCGGGCTGAGGTCGGTGTGGCCGATGTGGCGTGGTCGTTGGCGACTGCTCGGGCGGTGATGGGGCATCGGGCCGTGGTTGCGGGCCGGGACCGTGCGGAGCTGCTGGCCGGGTTGAGCGCGGTGGCGGCCGGTGTCCCCGGGCCCGGTGCGGTTGCCGGTGAGAGCGCGAGTGTGCGTCGGGTGGCGTTCGTGTTCCCGGGGCAGGGGTCGCAGTGGATCGGGATGGGGTCTCGGTTGGTGGCCGAGAGTCCGGTTTTCGCGGAGTGGGTTTCCCGGTGCGATGAGGTCATGGCCGGGTTGCTGGATTGGTCCGTGGCGGAAGTCTTGAGGTCCGGCGAAGAGTTCGGTTCAGGTCCGGATGTGGTCCAACCCCTGTCTTTCGTCGTGATGGTGGGTCTTGCCGCGGTGTGGCGTTCGTGGGGCGTCGAACCTGCGGCAGTGGTCGGGCATTCGCAGGGCGAGATCGCTGCTGCCTGCGTCGCCGGTGCGTTGGATCTCGAGGACGCGTGCCGTGTCGTGGTGTTGCGCAGCCGGTTGATCGCGCAGGTTTTGGCCGGCCGAGGCGGCATGGTGTCGATCCCGCTGAACGTGGGGGATACCGAGCGCTTGCTGGTGGACGGAGTATCGGTCGCGGCACTGAACGGGCCGGGTTCCACGGTCGCCTCGGGCGATGTGGCCGGGTTGGACGAGGTGGTGGCGCGGTGCGAGCGGGAGGGAATCCGTGCGCGTCGGATCGCTGTTGATTACGCTTCGCATTCCGCGCACGTGGAGAGCCTTCGCGACGAATTGGCGGAGGTGCTGGCGGAGATTCGGCCGGTGGAGCCGTCGGTGCCGATGTGGTCCACGGTGGACGGCAAGTGGATCTCCGGGCCTGAGCTTGGTGCCGATTATTGGTACCGGAATTTGCGGCAGACGGTCCACTTCGAGGGTGCCGTGCGTGGTCTTCTGTCCGAAGTGGATGGTTTCGTCGAGGTCAGTGCCCATCCGGTGTTGACCCCGGCTGTCCAGGACACTGTCGAGGACGTGGGTGGTGCGGCGGCGGTCGTGGGTTCGCTGCGGCGGGACGACGGTGGCCTGGACCGGCTGCTGATGTCGCTGGGGGAGCTGTTCGTCGCCGGTCTGACCCCGGACTGGCCCGCTGTGCTCGGCCGCGGCAACCGGGTCGAGCTGCCGACCTACGCGTTCCAGCACCAGCGCTACTGGCTGGAGGACCCCACCCGGCCCGTCCAGGACTCCCTGTACTACGTGGACTGGACGCGGCTGCCCGAGCCCCCGCGGACACCCGACGTCGTCTGGTACGAGGACATCCGGCCGGAGCAGGCGATCCCGCCGGTCGTCGCCTTCCGGGTGCCCGGCCTCGCCGACGCCTGTCAGACCACAGTGGACGTTCTGCACGTGCTGCGGGACTGGCTCGCCGACCCGCGGACGGTGTCGTCGAAGCTGGTGCTCGTGACGTCCGGCGGGGTCACGGCGGGCGTGGTGTCGGGGCTGGCGCGGTCCGCGCAGACCGAGCACCCCGGCCGGTTCGCCGTGGTGGACGTGGCCGGGCCGGCCCCGGCTTCGATACCCGTGGATCCGGACGAGCCGGAACTCGCGGTCCGCGGCGGCCAGGTGTTCGCGCCCCGGCTGGCCCGGATGCCCGCCACCACGGCCGAGTGGTCGCCCTGGTCGAGCGGGGGAGCGGTGCTGATCACCGGCGGCACCGGCACGATCGGCGCGCTGCTGGCGCGGCACCTGGTCGCACGGCACGGCGTCCGGTACCTGGTGTTGACGAGCCGCCGGGGTGTCGCGCCCGCCGGGCTGACCGAGGAGCTGACGGAGCTGGGCGCCGCCGTCCACGTCGTCGCGTGCGACGTGGCCGACCGCGAAGCGCTGGCCGGCGTGCTGGCCGCCCACCCGGTGTCCGCCGTCGTCCACGCCGCCGGCACGGTCGACGACGGGGTGGTCGAATCCCTGCGGGACGAACAGGTCCGGGCCGTGTTCGAGCCCAAGGTCACCGGCGCGCTGAACCTGCACGAGCTGACGGCCGAGCTGGACCTCTCCGCGTTCGTCATGTTCTCTTCCGGCGCCTCGATCTTCGGCAGTCCCGGGCAGGGCAACTACGCGGCCGCGAACGGGTTCCTGCACGCCTTGGCCGAGCACCGGCGCTCCCTCGGGCTGCCCGCGACCGCGCTCGCGTGGGGCCTGTGGGACGAACGCAGCAGCCTGACCGCGGGACTGTCCGGCCAGGACCTGGCCCGGCTCCGGCGCTCCGGCACCCTCCCGATGTCCACGGAGGACGCACTGGCGCTGTTCGACGTCGCTTGCGCGGCCGACCGGGCGGTGCTGGTGCCGACGAGGCTGGACCTGACCGCGCCGGCCGGCCGCGCGGACGGCGAACCGCTGCCGGCGCTGCTGCGCGGCCTGGCCCGGCCGTCCCGCCCGGTGGCGACCGCCGGCGCCGAGGAGACCACGATCACCCAGCGGCTGACCGCGCTGTCCCGGCCCGACCGGGTCCGGTTCGCGGTCGACCTGGTCCGCGGGGTCGCCGCGGCCGTCCTCGGGCACAGCGCGGCGGACGCGATCGCCAAGGACCGCGCGTTCAAGGAACTCGGCTTCGACTCGCTCACCGCGGTGGAACTGCGCAACCGGCTCCAGACCGCGACCGGCCTGCGGCTGCCCACGTCCCTCGTCTTCGACCACCCGACGGCGGCCGCCCTCGGCGGGCAGCTGCTGTCGATGCTGCTGCCGGACACGGCCGAGGCCCGCCCCGACGCGGTGGCCACCGCGAGCGACGAGCCCATCGCGATCGTCGGCATGGGCTGTCGCTTCCCGGGCGGCGTCACGGATCCGGACGAGCTGTGGGAGCTGCTGCGCACCGGTGGCGACGCCATCGGGGCGTTCCCCGCCGACCGTGGCTGGGAGCCCGGCCGCACGGACGTCCGGCTCGGCGGGTTCGTCCACAGCGCGGCCGAATTCGATCCCGGGTTCTTCGGCATCAGCCCGCGCGAGGCCGTGGTGATGGACCCGCAGCAGCGGCTGCTGCTGGAGGTGTCCTGGGAGGCGGTGGAGCGGGCCGGGATCGACCCGGTGTCGCTGCGGGGCAGCCGGACCGGGGTGTTCACCGGCACCACCGGGCAGGACTACGCGGACCTGGCGGCGCACGTCCCGGAAAGCGAAGAGGGCTTCCTCGCGACCAGCACCGGCGCCAGCGTGGTCTCCGGGCGGGTGTCGTACACGTTCGGGCTGGAAGGCCCGGCGGTCACGGTGGACACCGCCTGTTCGTCGTCGCTGGTCGCCCTGCACCTGGCGAGCCAGTCGCTGCGGCAGGGCGAGTGCGACCTCGCGCTGGCCGGCGGCGCGACCATCCTGGCGACCCCGAACGTGTTCGTGACGTTCGGGCGGCAGCAGGCGATGGCCCGGGACGGCCGGTGCAAGGCGTTCGGCGCGGACGCGGACGGGTTCGGGATGGCCGAGGGCGCCGGTGTGGTGCTGCTGGAGCGGCTGCCGGACGCCGTCCGCAACGGTCACCGCGTGCTGGCGGTGATCCGCGGGTCCGCGGTCAACCAGGACGGCGCGTCGAACGGGCTGACCGCGCCGAACGGCCTCGCCCAGCAGCGGGTGATCCGCCAGGCGCTGGCCGCCGCCGGGCTGGCGGGCCAGGACGTCGACGTGGTCGAAGCCCACGGCACCGGCACCAGGCTGGGCGACCCGATCGAGGCGCACGCGCTGCTGGCGACCTACGGGCAGGACCGCGCGAACCCGGTGCGGCTCGGCTCGGTGAAGTCGAACATCGGCCACACGCTGGGTGCGGCGGGCGTCGCCGGGGTGCTGAAGATGGTCTTGGCGATGCAGCACGACCTGCTGCCGAAGACCCTGCACGCGGACGAGCCGACCGCGGAGGTCGACTGGTCCGCCGGGCGCGCCGAACTGCTGACCGACGCCGTGGCGTGGCCGAGGACCGGCCGGCCCCGCCGGGCGGGCGTCTCGTCGTTCGGCATCAGCGGCACCAACGCCCACCTGATCCTCGAGGACGTCGCACCGGAAGCTCCGGACGGACCGGACGCCCCGGAGGACGAGCCTGCCACCGCCTTCCCCTGGGTGCTCTCGGCCGTCACCGAGGACGCCCTGCGCGCGCAGGCCGGGCGGCTGGCGAGCCGGGTCGCCGGCCTCCGGCCGGTGGACGTGGCGTATTCGCTGGCGGCGACCCGGTCGGCGTTCCGGCACCGGGCGGCCGTGCTGGGCGGCGACCGTGCGGCGTTGACGGCGCTGGCGCGGGGCGAATCGGCGGCGAACCTGGTCCGCGGCACGGTCGTGGACGGCGGGCTGGGCTTCCTGTTCTCCGGCCAGGGGTCGCAACGCCCCGGGATGGGCCGGGACCCGTACACGGCCTTCCCCGTCTTCGCCGAGGCGCTGGAAGAGCTCTTCGCGGCCTTCGACCCGCTGCTGGAGCGGCCGTTGCGGGAGGTGATGTTCGACGGGGACGCCGAGCTCCTGAATCGGACCGCGTACACGCAGCCGGCCTTGTTCGCGTACGAGGTGGCGATGTTCCGGCTGGTGCGGTCGTGGGGGCTCGTGCCCGACGTCCTGATGGGCCACTCGATCGGCGAGCTGGCGGCCGCGCACGTCTCGGGGGTGCTGTCGACGGCGGACGCGGCCCGGGTCGTGGCCGCGCGCGGCGCGTTGATGCAGGCACTGCCCGCCGGCGGCCTGATGGTGGCGCTCCAGGCGAGCGAGGAGGAAGTCCTGCCGCTGCTGACCGAGCGGGCCGGCATCGCCGCGGTCAACAGTGCGACGTCCACTGTGGTCTCCGGCGACGCCGACGCGGTGTCGCGGATCGCCGGCCACTTCGCCGGCCAGGGCCGCCGGACGAAGACCCTGCCGGTGAGCCACGCCTTCCACTCACCGCACGTGGACGCGATGCTGACCGGGTTCCGTGCCGTGCTCGCGGACGTGCGGTGGAGCGAGCCGGAGATCCCCGTCGTCTCCAACGTGCTCGGCCGGATCGCCGCCGGCGAGCTGTGCTCGCCGGAGTACTGGGTACGGCACGCCCGGGAGACCGTGCGCTTCGCGGCTGGGCTGGAGTCGATGCGCGCCGCGGGCGTGAAGACGTTCCTGGAGCTGGGACCGGACGCGGTGCTCACCCCGATGGGCCGGGAGCACGCGGGCGACGCCGGGTACGTCTCGGCGGCCCGCAGGGACCGGGACGAACTGCCCGCCCTGCTGGGGATGGCCGCCGAGCTGCACGTGCGCGGGGTCGCCCTCGACTGGCCCGCGGTGTTCGCCGGATCCGGCGCCCGGCGGGCCGACCTGCCCACGTACGCCTTCGACCGGCGGCGGTTCTGGCTGGAGCCCGCCGCCCCCACGCCGCCGGATCCGGTGGAGCGCCGGTTCTGGGAGCTGGTGGAACGCGGTGACCTCGCGTCGCTGGCGGACACGCTCGGCATCGACCGCAGCGTGTCGCTGGACACACTGGTCCCAGCCCTTTCGGCCTGGCACAACCGGCAGCGCGGTGGCCCGGCCGTCGACCACCTGCTGTACCGGCCGGTGTGGCGCCCGGTACCGGGCGTGGGCCAGGCGGGCCCGGCCGGAACCTGGCTGGTGGTCGCGCCGGTCGGGCACCCGCACGACGACCTCGCCGCGGCGATGTCCAGGGCCGGTTGCCACGTCCGTGCCGTCGAACTGGCCGGCGCCGACCGCGCCACCCTGGCAAGGGCACTGCGCGACATCCGGCCCGACGGTGTGGTGTCCCTGCTCGCACTGGACGAGACCGCCCTCCCGGACCACCCGTCGGTGCCGTCCGGTCTCGCCGGCACGGTGGCGCTCGTCCAGGCACTGGGCGACGCGGGCGTGGCGGCGCCGGTGTGGTGTGTGACCCGCGGCGCCGTGGCGGTCGCCGGGGAACGCGTCACCAGCACCACCCAGGCCATGGTGTGGGGGTTCGGGCGGACGGTCCGGCTCGAGCACCCCGAACGCTGGGGCGGCCTGGTCGACCTGCCCGGCCACCCCGGTGACGCCGACCTGACCCACCTCGCCACCGTGCTCGCCGGCGGCACGGCCGAAAACGAGGTCGCGATCCGCTCGGCCGGGGTGTTCGCCCGGCGCCTGGAACACGCACCACTCGGGGCCGGCGATCCGGTGGCGAAGTGGTCCGCCGGCACGGTCCTGATCACCGGCGGGACGGGCGGCCTCGGCGCGTCCGTCGCCCGGTGGCTGGCCAGGACGGGCACCCCGCACCTGCTCCTGGTCAGCCGCCGCGGGCCGGCCGCCGGCGGTGCGGCCGAACTGGAGGCCGAGCTGTCCGGTCTGGGCGCGAAGGTGACCTTGGCGGCCTGCGACGTGGCCGACCGGGACGCGGCCGGGAGCCTGCTCGCGTCGGTGCCGGTCGAACACCCGTTGACCGCCGTGATCCACGCCGCCGGCGTGCTGGACGACGGTGTCGTCGACGCGCTGACCCCGCGGCGCTTCGACGGCGTGCTGCGGTCCAAAGTGGACTCGGCGCGCGTCCTGCACGAGCTCACGGCCGAACTGGACCTCGGTGCGTTCGTGCTGTTCTCCTCGTTCGCGGGCGGGTTCGGCGCGCCCGGGCAAGGCAACTACGCGGCCGCGAACGCCTTCCTGGACAGCTTGGCCGAGCAGCGCCGGGTCGACGGCCTGGCCGCGACCTCGGTGCTGTGGGGACCGTGGGCACAGGTCGGGATGGCCGCGGGCGCGGTCGAGGAGCGGGTGCGCCGGGCCGGCCTGGTCGCGATGCCGCCCGACACCGCGATCGAAGCCCTGCGGCGCGTGCTCGAACACGATGAGCCGGCGGTGGCGGTCGGCGAGGTGGCCTGGGACAGGTACATCGCGAACCTCGGCACCTCCAGCGCCCGCCGGCTCTTCGCCGACCTGCCCGAAGTGCGCGGGCTCGGGAACGGCGCCGGGTCCGCCCCCGTGCTCCGCGAGCGCTGGGCGGACGCGTCGGCGGGCCGGCGGGAACGGATGGTCCTCGACCTCGTCCGCTCGGCCGCCGCGGAGCTGCTCGGCTACGACACCCCGGACGGGGTCGACCCGGGCCGCGGCTTCCTGGAACTCGGCTTCACGTCCCTCACCGCGGTCGAGCTGCGCAACCGCCTCAACCACGAGACCGGCCTGAGCCTGTCGTCGACGATCGTGTTCGACGAACCGACGCCGGCCGCGTTGACCAACCACCTGCTCGCCCGGCTCCAGCCGCACGAGAACGGCACGGCCCAGCCCGTCGAACCGCTCCCCGAAGACTCGGGGATCGACGAGCTGGACGTGGCCGGGCTGGTGCGGCGGGCCCGGCAGAACCTGAGCGCCCAGTGACCCCCGGAGGCGAGAGCGACATCGTGGACAAAGCATCGGACAACTCGTTGCCGGAGATCGTCGGGGCGTTGCGCGACTCGTTGAAGGAGGTCGAACGGCTCCGCAGGCAGAACCGGCGCCTCACCGACGCGGCCGCCCAGCCCATCGCCATCGTGGGCATGAGCTGCCGCTTCCCCGGCGGCGTCCGCTCGCCGGAGGACTTCTGGCGGCTGGTGGCCGACGGCACGGACGCGCTCGGCGAGTTCCCGGCCGACCGTGGCTGGAACCTGGCGGAACTCTTCGGGCCCGACCCGGACCGGCCCGGGAGTTCCTACGTCCGGGAAGGCGGCTTCCTCCGCGACGCCGGCGACTTCGACGCCGGTTTCTTCGGGATCTCCCCGCGCGAGGCGCTGGTGATGGACCCGCAGCAGCGGCTGCTGCTGGAGCTGTCGTGGGAGGCGATCGAGCGGGCCGGCATCAACGCCGACACCCTGCGCGGCACCCGGTCCGGGGTGTTCGTCGGCACGCACGGCCAGGACTACACGACGATGCTCGCCAACGCCGCCCAGGATTCGGAAGGCTATCTGGTGACCGGCACCGCGGCGAGCGTCGCGTCCGGCCGGATCGCGTACGTGCTGGGCTTGGAAGGCCCGGCGGTGACGGTGGACACCGCGTGTTCGTCGTCGTTGGTGGCGCTGCACCTGGCGTGTCATTCGTTGCGGCAGGAGGAAAGCGACCTCGCGCTGGTCGGTGGCGTCGGGGTGATGAGCGCGCCCGGCGCGTTCGTGGAGTTCAGCCGGCAGCGTGGCCTGGCGGCGGACGGCCGCTGCAAGCCGTTCGCGGCCGGGGCGGACGGGACCGGCTGGGGGGAAGGCGCCGGCGTGCTCCTGGTGGAGCGGTTGGCCGACGCGGTCCGCAACGGGCATCCCGTGCTGGCGGTGGTGCGTGGCTCGGCGGTGAACCAGGACGGCGCCAGCAGCGGCCTGACCGCACCGAACGGTCCGTCGCAGCAGCGGGTGATACGGGCCGCGTTGGCGAACGCGCGTTTGTCCACTGTGGATGTCGATGTGGTCGAGGCGCACGGCACGGGTACGCGGCTGGGTGATCCGATCGAGGCGCAGGCGTTGCTGGCCACCTACGGGCAGGGTCGTGAGACACCGCTGTGGCTGGGATCGGTGAAGTCGAACATCGGGCACACCCAGGCGGCCGCGGGTATGGCCGGGATCATCAAGATGGTGCTCGCCATGCGGCACGGGTTGCTGCCGAAGACGTTGCACGTGGACGCTCCGACGCCTGAGGTGGATTGGTCTGCTGGTGCGGTGGAGTTGCTGACGGAGGCACGGGAGTGGCCTTCGGTGGATCGGCCTCGGCGGGCGGCGGTGTCGTCGTTCGGGGTGAGCGGGACGAACGCGCACGTGATCCTGGAACAGCCTGCCGAAGCCGCCGATCGGGCCGAGCCTTCGGCGGTGGTTCCGGCCGCGACGCTGTGGGTGTTGTCCGCGCGGAGTGCGGACGGTTTGCGCGCGCAGGCCGAACGGCTGCGTTCCTTTGTGGAGGGCCGGCCTGATGTCGATTTGGCGGACGTCGGGTTTTCGCTGGCTGCCGGTCGCGCCGTGATGGGTCACCGAGCTTTCGTGGTGGGTGGCGGTCGCGCGGAGCTGCTGGCCGGGTTGGGTGCCGTGGCCGCGGGCGAGCTGTCGTCGAGTGGCGGTTCTTCGCTGTCCCGGGTGGCGTTCGTGTTCCCGGGGCAGGGGTCGCAGTGGATCGGGATGGGGTCTCGGTTGGTGGCCGAGAGCCCGGTTTTTGCGGAGTGGGTTTCCCGGTGTGACGAGATCATGGCCGGGCTCTTGGGTTGGTCGGTGGCGGAAGTCCTGCGGTCCGATGAGGAGTTTGGCTCGGGTCCGGATGTGGTGCAGCCGCTGTCGTTTGTGGTGATGGTTGGTCTTGCTGCGGTGTGGCGGTCGTGGGGTGTGGAGCCTGCTGCGGTGGTGGGGCATTCGCAAGGTGAGATCGCTGCTGCGTGTGTGGCCGGTGCGTTGAGTCTTGAGGATGCCTGCCGGGTGGTGGTGTTGCGCAGCCGGTTGATCGCGCAGGTTTTGGCCGGGCGTGGCGGCATGGTGTCGATCCCGCTGAACGTGGGGGATACCGAGCGCTTGCTGGTGGACGGTGTGTCGGTCGCGGCGTTGAACGGGCCTGCGTCGACGGTCGTCTCGGGTGATGTGGCGGGGTTGGACGAGGTGGTGGCGCGGTGTGAGCGTGAGGGGATCCGTGCGCGTCGGATCGCTGTTGATTACGCTTCGCATTCCGCGCATGTGGAGAGTCTTCGTGACGAGTTGGCGGAGGTGCTGGCGGGGATTCGGCCGGTGGAGCCGTCGGTGCCGATGTGGTCCACGGTGGACAGTCGTTGGGTGGCCGGGCCTGAGCTTGGTGCCGATTATTGGTACCGGAATTTGCGGCAGACGGTCCACTTCGAGGAAGCTGTTCGCGGCCTGTCGGACGAGGGTTTCGACGGCTTCCTCGAGGTGAGCGCGCACCCGGTGGTGACCCCGGCCGTCCAGGACACCATCGAGGACGGTGGCCGCACCGCGACCGTCGTCGGTTCGCTGCGACGGGACGACGGCGGCCTGGACCGGCTGCTGAAGTCGCTGGGTGAGCTGTTCGTGGCCGGTCTCGTGCCCGGCTGGCGTGCGGTGTTCGGCGGTGCGCAGCGGATCGACCTGCCGACCTACGCGTTCCAGCACCGGCGTTACTGGCCGACGCCCAAGGCGGGACTGGGCTTGGGGGACACCGGCCACCCCCTGGTCGGCGCGGTGGCCACGCTCCCGGGAACCGGTGGGGTGCTGCTGACGGGCACGCTTTCGCTGCGGTCCCACCCCTGGCTCGCCGACCACTCGGTGTCCGGTGCCGTGCTGCTGCCCGGTACCGCGTTCGTGGAGATGCTGGCCCGGGCGGCCGACGAGGCCGGGTGCGCGTGCGTCGACGAGCTGGTCATCCACGAACCGCTCGTCCTCACCGGCGACGACGACGTCGACGTGCAGGTCGCGGTGGACGCCGCCGGCCCGGACGGCCGGCGGGACGTGACCGTCCACGCGCGACGGGACGACGACGGGTGGACGCGCCACGCGACCGGCGTGGTGTCCCCCGGTGCCCCGGACGGCGGGGCCGGCCTGACCGAGTGGCCGCCCGCGGACGCGGCTCCGGTCGACGTGAGCGCACTGTACGACCAGCTGGCCGGGAGCGGCCTGGAGTACGGCCCCGCCTTCCGGGGCGTGCGGGCGGCCTGGCGGCGGAACGACGAGGTGTTCGCCGAAGTCGGCCTTCCCGAAGACGTGCCGTCCACCGGCTTCGGGATCCACCCGGCGCTGCTGGACGCGTGCCTGCACGTCGGCGCCGACCGGGGCGGCACCCGGCTGCCCTTCGCGTGGCGGGACGTGCGGCTGTTCGCGTCGGGTGCCTCGCGGGTCCGGGTGCGCCTGTGCGTGCTGGACGACGACGCCGTGTCGGTGGACATCGCGGACCCGGCCGGCGCACCGGTGTTCTCGGCAGGGTCACTGGTGTCCCGGCCGGTCGGCCGGAGCAAGGCCGGTCACGGCTCGCTGTACCGCGTCGGCTGGGCCCCCGTGCAGTCCACAGTGGACGAACCGGCTACGTGGGCCGTGGTCGGACCGGACCGGGCGGCGCTCGAGACCGGCGGGTGCGCCGAGCTGTCCGAGTTGGACACCGTCCCCGACGTCGTGGTGGTGCCCTTCCTGACCGCCGGGCACGACGACCTGCCCGAGGCGGTGAGGGCCGCCATGCACCGGCTGCTCGCACTGATCCGGACGTGGCTGGCGGACGACCGGTACCAGGACGCCCGGCTGGTGATCCTCACCAGGCGCGCGGTGGGGACGAGCACCGCGGACCGCACGGTCGACCTCGTCCACGCCCCGCTGTGGGGCCTGACGAGATCCGCGCAGTCGGAGAACCCGGGCCGGTTCGTCCTGGTGGACGTGGACGACCTCGCGGGCCTGCCGCGCGCGATCCGCTCCGGTGAACCCCAGGTGGCGGTGCGCGAAGGAGCGGTGCTGGCGCCCCGGCTGGCGCAGGGCGGCACCGTGCCGGCCGTACCGGACGCGCCCGGCTGGCGCCTCGACGTGGCGTCGAAGGGGACCCTGGAGAACCTCGCGCCGGTGCCGTGCCCGGAGGTGTGGGCGCCACTGGGCCCCGGGCAGATCCGCGTCGCGGTGCGGGCCGCCGGGGTGAACTTCCGGGACGTCGTCCTCGCGCTCGGCCTCGTCGACCAGAACACCCCCGGCGGGGAAGCCGCCGGGGTGGTGCTGGAGGTGGGCCCCGACGTGCCGGGCTTCGCCGTCGGCGACCGCGTGATGGGGTTGCTGCTGGGCGGGTTCGGTCCGGTGGCGGTGGCCGACCACCGGCTGATGACGCACATCCCGGCGGGGTTCTCGTTCGTGACGGCGGCGTCGGTCCCGGTGGTGTTCCTGACGGCCTTCTACGGCCTCGTGGACTTGGCGGAGCTGAAGGCCGGCGAGTCCGTGCTGGTGCACGCCGCCGCCGGTGGCGTGGGCATGGCCGCGGTGCAGCTGGCCCGGCACCTGGGTGCGGACGTGCTGGCCACGGCGAGCAAGCCCAAGTGGGCCGCCGTGCGCGAGCTGGGTGTCGAGCACGTGTCGTCGTCGCGGTCGCTCGGGTTCGTCGAGGAGTTCCTCCGGACCACCGCCGGGCACGGGGTGGACGTCGTGCTGAACTCGCTGGCCGGCGAGTACGTGGACGGCTCGCTGCGGTTGCTGCCGCAGGGCGGCCGGTTCCTGGAGATGGGCAAGACCGACAAGCGGGACCCCGAAGCCGTGGCGGCGAGCCACCCCGGCGTCCGCTACCGCGCGTTCGACCTGCTCGAAGCGGGCCCGGACCGGATCCAGGAGATGTTCCGCGAACTGCTCGCCCTGTTCGAGGCCGGGGTGCTGCGGCCGCTGCCGATCACCTCGTGGGACGTCCGGCGGGGCGCGGAGGCGTTCCGGTACCTGAGCCAGGCGCGGCACGTCGGCAAGGTCGTGCTGACGGTGCCCCGGTCGATCGACCCGGCCGGGACGGTGCTGGTGACCGGCGGAACGGGGGTCCTCGGCCGGTTGTTCGCCCGCCACCTCGTCGCCGAACAGGGTGTCCGGCACCTGGTGCTGACCGGCAGGCAGGGGATCGCGGCCCCGGGCGCGGCCGAACTGCGGGACGAGCTGGTGGCACTCGGCGCGCACGTGGAGATCGCGTCGTGCGACGTGGCCGACCGGGAGTCGCTGGCCCGCGTCCTGGCGGGGGTCCCGGCCGAGCACCCGCTGACCGCGGTCCTGCACGCGGCCGGCGTGCTCGACGACGGGCTGGTCTCGACGATGACCACCGGCCGGCTGGACGCCGTCCTCAAGCCCAAGGTGGACGGTGCGGTGCACCTCCACGAACTGACGAAGGACCTGGACCTCGCGGCGTTCGTGCTGTTCTCGTCGTCGTCGGGGGTGGTCGGCGGTCCCGGCCAGGGCAACTACGCCGCCGCCAACACGTTCCTGGACGCGCTGGCGCACCACCGGCGGACCCAGGGGCTGCCCGCCGTGTCCCTGGCGTGGGGTTTCTGGGCCGACCGCAGCGCGATGACCCGGCACCTCGGCGACACCGACCTCGACCGGATGACCCGAGCGGGCATGAAACCGCTGTACGCCGAGGACGTCGTGCTCCTCGATGCGGCATCCGAACTGGACGAGCCACTGGTGGTGCCCGCCCACCTCGACCTCGCCGTGCTGCGGGCACAGGCCGAAAAGGGGCTGTTGCCGCCGATCCTCCGCGGCCTGGTCTCGGTGCCGAACCGGCGGATCGCGGCCCGCGCGGGCGAACCGGACAGGGCCACGCTCGCCGAACGGCTCACGGCGATGGCGGCCGGCGAACGCGCCCGTGTCCTCGTCGACCTCGTCCGCACCCACGCGGCGACCGTGCTCGGCCACGGATCACCCGAGCTGGTGTCGCCCGACCGGGCGTTCAAGGAGCTGGGCTTCGACTCGCTCACGTCGGTCGAACTGCGCAACCGGCTCCAGGCGGCCACCGGCCTCCGGCTGCCGGCGACCCTCGTGTTCGAGTACCCCAGCGCGGAAGCGCTCGCCCGCCACCTCGCCGCGGAACTCGCCGGTGCCCCGCCGGCCGCTCCGGCCGTCGTGCGCGCGGCCGTCGGCGCGGACGACCCGATCGCCATCGTCGCGATGGGCTGCCGGTACCCGGGCGACGTGAACTCCCCGGACGACCTGTGGCGGCTGGTCGCCGGGGGCGGCGACGCGATCGGCTCGTTCCCCGCCGACCGCGGCTGGGACCTCGACGGCCTGTACGACCCCGACCCCGGCAACGTGGGCACGAGCTACACGCGGTCCGGCGGTTTCCTGCGCGGTGCGGCGGACTTCGACGCCGCGTTCTTCGGGATCTCCCCGCGCGAGGCGCTGGTGATGGACCCGCAGCAGCGGCTGCTGCTGGAGGTCGCGTGGGAGACGATCGAGCGCGCGGGCATCGACCCGTCCTCCCTCAGAGGCACCCTGACCGGCGTGTTCGCGGGCGCCGGCAACCAGGACTGGAACGTGGTCGTCCAGCAGTCCGCCGAAAACGTCGAAGGCTACTCGATGACCGGGGTGGCGACGAGCGTCGCGTCCGGCCGGATCGCGTACGTGCTGGGTCTGGAGGGGCCGGCGGTGACGGTGGACACGGCGTGTTCGTCGTCGCTGGTGGCGTTGCACCTGGCGTGCCAGTCGCTGCGCCGAGGAGAGAGCGACCTTGCGCTGGCCGGCGGGGTGTCGGTGCTCCCCACCACGGCCGGCTTCATCGAGTTCAGCCGGCAGCGCGGGCTCGCGGCGGACGGCCGGTGCAAGGCGTTCGCCGCGGCGGCGGACGGCACCGGGTGGAGCGAGGGCGTGGGCCTGCTCCTGGTCGAGCGGCTGTCCGACGCGGTCCGGAACGGGCACCCGGTGCTGGCCGTGGTGCGGGGTTCGGCGGTGAACTCCGACGGCGCGTCGAACGGGTTGACCGCCCCGAACGGCCGGTCCCAGCAGCGGGTGATCCGCGAGGCACTGGCCTCGGCCGGGCTGGCGGTCACCGACGTCGACGTGGTCGAGGCGCACGGCACGGGTACGCGGCTGGGTGATCCGATCGAGGCGCAGGCGTTGCTGGCCACCTACGGGCAAGGCCGCGAGACGCCGCTGTGGCTGGGGTCGGTGAAGTCGAACATCGGGCACAGCGCGGCCGCCGCCGGGGTCGCCGGGGTGGTCAAGATGGTGCTGGCGATGCGGCACGGCGTGCTGCCGAAGACGTTGCACGTGGACCGCCCGACGCCGGACGTCGACTGGTCCGCCGGTGCGGTGGAGCTGCTCACGGACGCGAAGCCGTGGCCCGGGGAGGAACGGCCTCGCCGCGCGGGAATCTCGGCTTTCGGTGTCGGCGGGACGAACGCGCACGTGATCCTGGAGCAGCCTCCCGAGACCGCCGACCCGGGCGAGCCTCCGGCCGTGGATCCGGTGGCCTCGATGTGGGTGTTGTCGGCGCGGAGCGCGGACGGGTTGCGGGCGCAGGCGGATCGGTTGCGTTCCTTTGTGGATGGTCGGGCTGAGGTCGGTGTGGCCGATGTGGCGTGGTCGTTGACTGCTCGTGCGGTGATGGGGCATCGGGCCGTGGTTGCGGGCCGGGACCGTGCGGAGCTGCTGGCCGGGTTGAGCGCGGTGGCGGCCGGTGTCCCGGGGCCCGGCGTCGCGGTGGGTGAGAGCGCCGATTTGCGGCGTGTGGCGTTTGTGTTCCCGGGGCAGGGGTCGCAGTGGATCGGGATGGGTTCCCGGTTGCTGGGCGAGAGTCCGGTTTTTGCGGAGTGGGTTTTCCGGTGTGACGGGGTCATGGCCGGGTTGCTGGGTTGGTCGGTGGCGGAAGTCCTGCGGTCGGGTGAGGAGTTTGGCTCGGGTCCGGATGTGGTTCAGCCGCTGTCGTTTGTGGTGATGGTCGGTTTGGCTGCGGTGTGGCGTTCGTGGGGTGTGGAGCCTGCTGCGGTGGTGGGGCATTCGCAAGGTGAGATTGCTGCTGCTTGTGTCGCCGGTGCGTTGAGCCTTGAGGATGCCTGCCGGGTTGTCGTGCTGCGCAGCCGGTTGATCGCGCAGGACTTGGCCGGCCGAGGCGGCATGGTCTCCATTCCGTTGAACGTGGCCGAAACTCGGCCGTTGCTGGTGGACGGTGTGTCGGTCGCGGCGTTGAACGGGCCCGCGTCGACGGTCGTCTCGGGTGATGTGGCGGGGTTGGACGAGGTGGTGGCGCGGTGTGAGCGTGAGGGGATCCGTGCGCGTCGGATCGCTGTTGATTATGCTTCGCATTCCGCGCATGTGGAGAGTCTTCGTGACGAGTTGGCGGAGGTGCTGGCGGAGATTCGCCCGGTGGATCCGTCGGTACCGATGTGGTCCACCGTGGACAGTCGTTGGGTGAGCGGTCCTGAGCTTGGTGCCGATTATTGGTACCGAAACCTGCGGCAGACGGTCCACTTCGAGGGTGCCGTGCGTGGTCTTCTGTCCGAAGTGGACGGTTTTCTCGAGATCAGTGCCCATCCGGTGTTGACCCCGGCTGTCCAGGACACTGTCGAGGACGCGGGTGGTTCGGCGGCGGTCGTGGGCTCACTGCGGCGGGACGACGGCGGCCTGGACCGGCTGCTGATGTCGCTGGGGGAGCTGTTCGTCGCGGGGCTCGTGCCGGACTGGCCAGGGGTGTTCGGTGGCGGCCGCCCGGTGGAACTGCCGACGTACGCGTTCCAGCACCAGCGCTACTGGCCCACGCCCAAGACCGGCGCCGGCGACGTCGAGTCGGTAGGCCTGATGCCGGCCGGGCACGCGCTGCTGGGCGCCGTGACCGCGTTGCCGGGTGACGACGGCGTGGTGCTGACGGGCCGGCTGTCCCCGCAGTCGCAGCCGTGGCTGGCCGAGCACGTCGTGTCCGGTCAGGTGCTGCTCCCGGGCACCGCGTTCGCCGAGCTGCTGCTGCGGGCCGGGGACGAGGTCGGCTGCGGTCACGTCGGCGAACTGACCATCCACGCTCCGCTGGTGGTGCCGTCGCAGGTCCAGGTGGTCGTCGACGGCCCCGAGCCGGACGGCGCCCGGAACGCGACCGTCCACTCCCGACGGGCCGACGGCGGGTGGACGCTGCACGCCACCGGTGTGCTGTCGCCGTCCGGCGAGGTCGAGAGCGCCGAGCTGGCCGAGTGGCCGCCGGCCGGTGCCGTCGAGGTGGCGGTGACCGGGCTCTACGAGAGACTGGCCACCGACGGCCTCGAGTACGGCCCGGCGTTCCAGGGGCTGCGGGCGGCCTGGCGACGTGACGACGAGGTGTTCGCCGAGGTCGCCCTGCCCGAGGGCACCACCGCCGCCGGGTTCGGGATCCACCCCGCGCTGCTCGACGCGGCGCTGCACGGGCTCGGCGTCGCCGACCTGCTGCCCGGCGAGGCGGGGCAGACCCTGCTGCCGTTCTCCTGGCGCGACCTGGAGCTCTTCGCGTCGGGCGCCGTCGTCCTGCGCGTCCGGCTCGCCCCGGACGGGACCGGGGGCGTGTCGGTCGTGGCCGCCGATCGGACCGGCGCCCCGGTCCTTTCCGCACGGTCACTGGTGTTCCGCCCGGCGCCCCGGCCGGAGGCCGTGCACGACGGATCCCTCTACCGCCTCGACTGGGTCGAGGCACCGGCCACCGAAGCGGCTTCGGCCACCTGGGCCGTCGTGGGCGGGGAACTCCCGGACCTGGCCGCGCTCTCCTGTGCCGGCCTGACGGCCGTCGCCGAGGCCATCGACGCCGGCGCGAACCTGACCCACGTCGTGTTCCGGTGCCTCCCCGGCTCGGCCGGCCTGGTCGAGGCCACCCACGAGGTGACCGGCCGGCTGCTGTCGGCCGTGCGGACCTGGCTCGCCGACGAGCGGTTCTCGGCCGCCCAGCTCGTCGTCGTCACGAACCAGGCGGTGCTGACGCCGGACCCCGACCCGGCCCAGGCCGCGCTGTGGGGACTGATCCGGTCGGCGCAGGCGGAAAACCCCGGTCAGTTCACGATCGTGGACGTCGACGGCGAAGCGCTGTCCTGGCAGGCGCTGCCCCGCGCGGTGCGGGAACCGCAGTCGGCCGTGCGCGCGGGCGTCGTGCACGTGCCGAGGCTGGCTCGCGGTGTCTCGGCCGACCTGCTGGAGATCCCCGCCGGGCCGTGGCGGCTGGACGTGACGCAGCGGGGAACGCTGGAGCACCTCGCGCCGGCGCCGTGCCCCGAAGACGCCGGTGCCGCCCTCGCGGCCGGCCAGGTCCGCATCGGCGTCCGCGCGGCCGGGCTGAACTTCCGCGACCCGCTCATCGCGCTCGGGCTCTACCCCGGCGACGACGCCCGGATCGGCAGCGAAGGCGCCGGGGTGGTCCTGGAAGTCGGGCCGGGCGTCACCGGTCTCGCCGTGGGCGACCGGGTGCTGGGCCTGGTACCGGGCGCCTTCGGTCCGGTGGCGGTGGCGGACGCCCGGTTGCTCGTGCCGATGCCCGCCGGGTGGTCGTTCGTCCAGGCGGCATCGGTGCCCATCGCGTTCCTGACCGCTTGGTACGGGCTTCGCGAGCTCGGCAGGCTGACCGCCGGCGACACCGTCCTGGTGCACGCCGGTGCCGGCGGCGTGGGGATGGCGGCGATCCAGCTCGCGCGGTACTGGGGTGCCCGGGTGCTGGCGACCGCCGGCCCGGCCAAGTGGCACGTGCTCAGGGACCTCGGGATCGCGGAGACCGACATCGCGTCCTCGCGGACCGCCGAGTTCGCCGACCGGTTCGCCGCGGCCGGGGTGGACGTGGTGCTGAACTCGCTGGCCGGGCCCCTCGTCGACGCGTCGCTCGGCCTGCTCGGCGCGGGCGGCCGGTTCGTCGAGATGGGCAAGACCGACCCCCGGTCCGCCGTCGAGGTCGAGGCCGCCTACCCCGGCGTGACGTTCACCGCGTTCGAGCTCGCGCAGGCGGGCCCGGAGCGGATCCACGACATGCTCACCGAAATCGTGAAACTGCTGGAGGCCGGAGCCCTGCGGCCGTTGCCGGTCACGACCTGGGACGTGCGCCGGGCGCGGGAGGCGTTCCGGTTCATGAGCCAGGCGCGGCACGTGGGCAAGATCGTGCTGACCGTGCCGCGCCCGATCGACCCGGCCGGGACGGTGCTGGTGACGGGCGGGACCGGCGTGCTGGGCCGGGTGTTCGCCCGCCACCTGGTGACCGGGTGCGGAGCCCGGCACCTGGTGCTGGCCAGCAGGCACGGCGACGCGCCGGAACTGGTGGCCGAGCTCGCCGGGCTGGGTGCCACGGTGGACGTCGTCCCCTGTGACGTCGGCGACCGGGACGCGGTGGCCCGGCTGCTGGCGGGCCTCGAACGTCCGCTGACCGCCGTGGTGCACACGGCGGGCGTGCTGGCCGACGGCGTGGTCTCGGCGTTGGACACCGACCGCCTCGAGCACGTCCTCAGGCCCAAGGTGGACGGCTCGGTGCACCTGCACGAGCTGACGGCGGACCTGGACCTCGCGGCGTTCGTGCTGTTCTCGTCCGCGGCCGGCACCTTCGGCGGCAACGGGCAAGCCAACTACGCCGCCGCCAACGCGTTCGTCGACGCACTGGCCCGGCGCCGGTGCGCACAAGGGCTCCCGGCGGTCTCGCTGGCGTGGGGCTTCTGGGCCGACCGCAGTGCGATGACCGGCCACCTCGGGGACGCCGACCTCGACCGGATGGCCCGGGCCGGCGTGCTGCCGCTGTCGGTCCCGGACGGGCTGGCGCTGTTCGACCGGGCCGCGTGGGCCGGCGAGCCCGTGGTCCTCCCGATGCGGCTCGACACCGCCGCGCTCGCCACGCAGCCGGAGGTGCCGGCGGTGCTCCGCGGGCTCGTCCGGGCCCGCACCCGCCGGACGGCGCACTCCGGCGCGCCGTCCGGCAGCGGACGCACGCTGGCGGACCGGCTCGCCGGGCTGCCGGGCGAGGAGCAGGGCCGGCTGCTGGTGGACCTGGTCCGCACGAACGTCGCCGCGGTGCTGGGCCACCACTCGGTGGACGGCGTTCCCGAAGACCGGGCGTTCAAGCAGCTCGGGTTCGACTCGCTCACGGCCGTCGAACTGCGCAACCGGCTCCAGGCGGCGGCCGGGTTGCGGCTGCCGGCCTCGCTGGCCTTCGACTACCCGAACCCGCTGGTGCTGGCCGAACACCTGCGCTCGCAGCTGGTGGCCGACAGCGCGGTCACGGTGGAGCTGATGCTCGCCGACCTGGAGGCCGCGGTCGCCGCCGCCGGCGAGGACACCCGCAGGTCGGTGGCCGCCCGCCTCCAGACCGTGCTCGGCCGCCTGCGTCCCGGTGCCGCACCGGACGACCTGGACGCGGCCACGGACGACGAGCTGTTCCAGCTCGTCGACAACTCATTCGGCCAGGCGTGAGGGAGCTGGTTACCGTGTCGAACGAGGACAAACTCCGCGACTACCTCAAGCGGGCCATCGCCGACGCCCAGCAGGCGAACCGCCGGCTCCGCGAGGCCGAAGAGCGGGCGGCCGAGCCGATCGCGATCGTCTCGATGGGCTGCCGGTACCCCGGTGGGGTCGGCACGCCGGAGGACCTGTGGAAGCTGGTCGCCGACGGGATCGACGCCATCGGGCCGGTCCCCGCCGACCGCGGCTGGAGCGGCCCCGGTTTCGTGGGTGGCTTCCTGGACGGCGCCGCCGGCTTCGACGCGGACTTCTTCGAGGTTTCGCCGCGCGAGGCCCGGGTGATGGACCCGCAGCAACGGCTGCTGCTCGAAGTCTGCTGGGAGACCCTGGAACGGGCCGCGATCGTGCCCGCCTCCTTGGCGGGCACGGCCACCGGCGTGTTCGTCGGGACCAGCGGCCAGGACTACGCCTCCCTGGTGGCGGCGGCCGCGCAGGACGACGACGGCTACTTCGTGACCGGGAACGCGGCGAGCGTGGTGTCCGGGCGGGTCGCGTACACGTTCGGCTTGGAAGGCCCGGCGGTGACGGTGGACACCGCGTGTTCGTCTTCGCTGGTGGCGCTGCACCTGGCGGCCCAGTCGCTCCGGCGCGGGGAGTGCGACCTGGCGCTCGCCGCCGGGGTGACCGTGCTGTGCCTGCCCCATGTCTTCGCCGAGTTCGGCAGGCAGGGCGGGCTGGCCGGGGACGGCCGGTGCAAGGCGTTCGCCGCGTCCGCCGACGGCACCGGCTTCGCCGAAGGCGTCGGGGTGCTCCTGCTGGAGCGCCTGTCCGACGCCGAACGCCACGGCCACCAGGTGCTGGCGGTGGTGCGGGGCTCGGCGACCAACCAGGACGGCGCGTCGAACGGCCTGACGGCCCCGAACGGTCCGGCGCAGCAGCGGGTCATCCGGCAGGCGCTGGCCGACGCCCGCCTGGCCCCGCAGGACGTGGACGCGGTCGAGGCCCACGGCACGGGCACCCGGCTGGGCGATCCGATCGAGGCGCAAGCACTCCTGGCCACGTACGGACAGGGCCGCGACCGTCCACTGTGGCTGGGATCGGTGAAGTCGAACATCGGGCACACCCAGGCCGCCGCCGGAGTGGCCGGCGTCATCAAGATGGTGCTGGCGATGCGGCACGGTGTCCTGCCGAAGACGTTGCACGTGGACAGCCCGACACCCGAGGTGGACTGGTCCACCGGCGCGGTGCGGCTGCTGACCGGCACGATGACCTGGCCGCGGCTCGCCCACCCCCTGCGAGCCGCGGTCTCCTCCTTCGGCATCAGCGGCACGAACGCGCACGTGATCCTCGAGCAGGCCCCGGCGGCGCCGTCCGCCGGCACGGGCTCCCCGGCCGTGGCGCCCTGGCTGCTTTCGGCGAAGAGCCAGGACGGGCTGACGGCCCAGGCGGCCCGGCTGCTGGCGCACCTGCGTGCCACGCCCGAGGCGCGGGCCGGCGACGTGGCCCGCACGCTGGCGACCGGACGTTCGGCGTTCCCGCACCGCGCGGCGGTCGTCGCGGGCGACCGCGACGAGCTGCTCGCCGGCCTGGCCGCGCTGGCGTCCGGTGAGCCCGCCGGAACCGTCTTCCGCGGCGTGGCCGGCGGCCGGGTGGGGTTCCTCTTCTCCGGCCAGGGCGCCCAGCGGCCCGGGATGGGACGCGAGCTCTACCAGGCGTTCCCGGCGTTCGCCGCCGCGCTGGACGCCGTGTGCGCGCACGCCGAGGGCGCGCTGGACCGGCCGTTGCGCGCGGTGATGTTCGGCTCGGACGCCGAACTGCTCGCCCGGACCGGCTACACCCAGCCCGCCCTGTTCGCGTTCGAGGTCGCGTTGTTCCGGCTGCTGGAGTCGTGGGGCGTGCACCCGGACCTCCTGCTCGGCCACTCCGTCGGCGAACTGGCCGCCGCCCACGTCGCCGGTGCCCTGTCCCTCCCGGACGCGACGAGGCTCGTCCTCGCCCGCGGCCGGTTGATGCAGGCCCTGCCGGCCGGCGGGGCGATGACGGCCGTCCAGGCCGGCGAAAGCGAGGTGCGGCCCCTGCTCGCCGGCTACGCGGACCGGGTGGACATCGCCGCGGTGAACAGCCCGGGCTCGACGGTGATCTCGGGCGACGAGGACGCCGTCGCCGAGATCGCGGCCCACTTCGCCACGGCCGGGCGCAGAACGCGCCGGCTGCGCGTCAGCCACGCGTTCCACTCGCCCCGGATGGACCGGATGCTGGCCGAGTTCCGGCGGGTCGCCGAAAATGTCACGGGAGGGACGCCGCGGCTGCCCGTCGTGTCGAGCGTGACGGGTGAGCTGCTCACCGCCGAACAGCTGGGCTCGGCCGACTACTGGGTGGCCCACGCCCGGCAGGGCGTGCGGTTCGCGGACGGGATCGCGCGGATGTACGCGGACGGCGTCCGCACCTTCCTGGAAGTCGGCTCCGACGCGGTGTTGTCCCCGATGGGGGAGGAGTGCGTCACCGGGGGTGCCTCGTTCGTCCCGGCGACGCGCGCGGACCACGCGGAAACCGAGTCACTGGCCGTGGCGCTGGCCCGGCTGCACGTGTCCGGGGCCGGGGTCGACTGGCAGCTGGTGCTCGACGGCGCCGGGCACGCCGACCTCCCCACGTACGCGTTCCAGCACCGCCGCTTCTGGGTCGATCCGGTGCCGAAGGCCGGTGACCTGACGGTGGCCGGCCTCACCGCGGCGGACCACCCGCTGCTCGGCGCCACCGTCGCGCTCGCCGACCGCGACGGGCTGCTCTTCACCGGCCGCGTGTCCACGCGCGCCCACCCCTGGCTCGCCGACCACGCGCTGGGCGACCGGGCCGTCCTGCCCGGGGCGGCGTTCGTCGAGCTGGCCGCCCGGGCCGGGGCCGAGCTGCGGTGCAGCCGCGTCGAGGAGCTCGTGCTCGGCGAACCGTTGTTCCTCCCCGGCCATGGTGACGTCGAGGTCCAGGTGCACGTCGGCGAAGCGGACGCGAACGGCCACCGCGCGGTCGCCGTGTACGCGCGCCGCGACGACGACGCGTGGACGTCACACGCCACCGGTGCGGTCGGGCCGGCCCGCCACGAGACCGGCGGCGCCCCTGGCGCCTGGCCGCCGCCCGGCGCCGAGCCCGTCGACGCCGCCGAAATCCTGCAGCGGTTCGCCGAGGCGGGCATCGACCACGGCCCCGCCCACGAGTGCCTGCGCGGAGTCTGGCGAGACGGTGCCGAGCTGGTGGCGGAGGCGCGGCTGCCGGACGAGCTGACCGGCGCCGACCGGTTCCGGATCCACCCGGTGCTGCTCCAGGCAGCGGTGACGCTGGCGGCGGCCGGCGAGCCGGGACTGGCGGCCCAGTGGCGGGGCGTCGAGCTGTCCGGCGCGGCGGGCGAGCTCGTCCGGATGCGGGTCACCCCCGCCGGGGACGGCGGCCACGCCGTCGCGATGTCTACAGTGGACGGTCAATGGGTGGCCCTGGCGCAGGTCGTCCGGACCCGGCCCGTACCGCCGGACCTGGTGCGCGGGGACGCCACGCTGTACCGGATCGCGTGGACCCCGGTCGAACTCCCGGTGCCGGATCGCGAGCCGGCCGTCGTGGCGACCGACGACCCCGCGGTGGCCGCCCAGCTGACCGCGGCCGGGCTGGCCGTCGAACTGCGCGGGGACCTGGCCGGCGTCGAGGGTGTCGTCGCGGTCCGCGCCGGGAACCCGCGGCACGGCCCGGCGGTGCTCGTCGAACTGGACGAGCACGCCGACCCGGTGACGATCACGCGGGCCGTGTCGTCCCGTGCCGAGCCGCGGCTCGCCCTGCGTGGGGGTGAAGTGCTGGCGCCCCGGCTGGTGCCGGTGGATCCCGTGCGGACGAAGGCACCGGAACGGACGACCGCGCTGGTGACCGGCCGGCGGCCCGACCGGGTGCGCCTGGTCGCGCGGCACCTGCTGGGCGAGTACGGCATGGCGGTCGACCAGTGCGCCTTCGCCGACCTGGCCGTGACGTTCGACAGCGAGCGCCCGCCCGGGCTCGTCGTGCACACGGACCCCGACCGCCCGGCGGACGCGCGTGTCCTGCACGAGCGGACGAAGCACGGGGGGCTGGCGGCGTTCGTCACGTTCGCGTCCGTCGACGACGTCCTGACCGGTTCCGCGCTGAGCACCGTGGAGTCCTGGCGATCGGCGGGTTCGCCCGCGGTCTGCCTCGCGGCGGACCCGGAAGCCGCGCCGTCGGACGTGCTCGCGCTCCTGGACGCCGGTCTCACCACCGACCTGCCTGCCGTGGTGTCCGCCCGGTTCACCCCGGCTGTCCTGCGCGGGACGGACGTCCCGGCGTTGTTGCGCGGCCTGGTCCGCGACCGGCGCCGGCGCGCCGATCCGGCCCCCTCGGCGCGTGACGGCCTGACCGAGGAGGCGCTCGCGAACCTCGTGCGCAAGCACGCCGCCATCGTGCTGGGACACGCCTCACCGGCGACGATCGACGACCGGCAGGCGTTCAAGGAGCTCGGGTTCACGTCGATGACCGGCGTCGAGCTGCGTGGCCGCCTGCAGGACGCGCTGGACCTCCCGCTGCCGGCGACCCTGGTCTTCGACCACCCCAACCCCCTCGCCGTGGCGCGGTACCTTGCGGCCCTGCTGCGGGGCGGCCCCACCAGCGTGCCCGCCACCGAGCCGGTGCGCACGCAGACCGACGAGCCGATCGCGATCGTGGGCATGGGGTGCCGGTACCCGGGTGGCGTGGCGTCCCCCGAAGACCTGTGGCGGCTGGTGGCGGACGGCGTCGACGCGGTCGGGGACTTCCCCCGGGATCGCGGCTGGGACGTCGAGGGGCTGTACGACCCCGATCCGGACAGCATGGGCAAGACCTACGTCCGCACGGGCGGGTTCCTCTACGACGCGGCGGACTTCGACGCCGGCTTCTTCGGGATCTCGCCGCGGGAGGCGCTGGCCATGGACCCGCAGCAGCGGCAGCTGCTGGAGGTGTGCTGGGAGGCGCTCGAGCACGCCGGCCTCGACCCGCTCTCGGTGCGCGGCAGCCGGACCGGGGTCTTCGCCGGGCTGGCGTCCAGCGACTACGCGGCCCGGATCCACTCCGTGCCCGAGGAAGTCGAGGGCTACCTGGGGAGCGGCAACGCGAGCAGCGTGCTGTCCGGCCGGATCGCCTACGTGCTGGGGCTGGAAGGCCCGGCGGTGACGGTGGACACGGCGTGTTCGTCGTCGCTGGTGGCGTTGCACCTGGCGTGCCAGTCGCTGCGCCAGGGCGAATGCGACCTGGCGCTGGCCGGCGGCGTCACGATCATGGCCACCCCCGGCGTGTTCGTGGAGTTCAGCCGGCAGCGCGGCCTGGCGGCGGACGGCCGCTGCAAGGCGTTCGCGGCCGCCGCGGACGGGACGGGCTGGGCCGAGGGTGCGGGCGTCCTCCTGGTCGAGCGGTTGTCGGACGCGCGGCGCCACGGCCACCGGGTGCTCGCCGTGGTCCGCGGTTCCGCGGTGAACCAGGACGGCGCGTCGAACGGGCTGACCGCGCCGAACGGCCTGTCCCAGCAGCGGGTGATCCGGGCCGCGCTGGCGAACGCCCGGCTGTCCACCGCGGACGTCGACGTGGTGGAGGCGCACGGCACCGGGACCCGGTTGGGCGACCCGATCGAGGCGCAGGCGTTGCTGGCCACCTACGGGCAGGAGCGTGCGGAGCCGCTGTGGCTGGGGTCGGTGAAGTCGAACTTCGGGCACAGCGCGGCCGCCGCCGGGGTGGCGGGCGTGGTGAAGATGGTCATGGCGATGCGGCACGGGGTGCTGCCCAGGACCTTGCACGTGGACCGCCCGACACCCGAGGTGGACTGGTCCGCCGGCGCGGTCGAGCTGCTGACCGGCGCCCGGTCGTGGCCGTCGGTGGATCGCCCGCGGCGGGCGGCGGTGTCGTCCTTCGGGATGAGCGGGACGAACGCCCACGTGATCCTCGAGCAGGGCGACGGCGGCGGGAGCGGCCCGTCGGGTGCGGACGACCGGGTCGTTCCCTGGGTGTTGTCGGCGCGGACTGCGGACGGGGTGCGCGCGCAGGCCGAACGGCTGTGCTCCTTTGTGGACGATCGGGCCGACGTCGGTGTGGCCGATGTGGCGTGGTCGTTGGCGACCTGCCGCGCGGTGCTGGGGCATCGGGCCGTCGTGGTCGGTGGCAGCCGCGCGGAGCTGCTGGCGGGGCTCGGCGCGGTGGCTGCGGGTGAGCCGTCGCCGGGCGTGGTCTCGGGTGGTGGGTCTTCGTTGTCGCGGGTGGCGTTCGTGTTCCCGGGACAGGGCTCGCAGTGGGCCGGGATGGGTTCCCGGCTGCTGGCCGAGAACCCGGTTTTCGCGGAGTGGGTTTCCCGGTGTGACGAGGTGATGGCCGGGTTGCTGGGGTGGTCCGTGGCGGACGTCCTGCGGGGTGGCGAAGAATTCGGTCCGGGTCCGGACGTGGTGCAACCGCTGTCGTTCGTGGTGATGGTGGGTCTGGCCGGGGTCTGGCGCTCGTGGGGTGTCGAACCCGCCGCGGTGGTGGGGCATTCGCAAGGCGAGATCGCCGCTGCCTGCGTGGCCGGTGTGCTGGGTCTCGAGGACGCGTGCCGGGTTGTCGTGCTGCGCAGCCGGTTGATCGCGCAGGTGCTGGCCGGCCGCGGCGGCATGGTGTCGATCCCGCTGGGCGTCGCCGGCACGCGGGCCCTGCTGGTGGACGGGGTGGAGATCGCGGCCTTGAACGGGCCGGGCTCGACGGTCGTCTCCGGTGACGTGGCGGGGCTGGACGAGGTGGTGGCGCGGTGCGAGCGGGACGGCATCCGGGCGCGCCGGATCGCGGTCGACTACGCCTCGCATTCCGCGCACGTGGAAAGCCTCCGCGACGAGCTGGGCGAGGTGCTGGCGGGGATCCGGCCGGCGGAGCCGTCGGTGCCGATGTGGTCCACCGTGGACAGTGAATGGGTGACGGGTCCGGAACTCGACGCCGGTTACTGGTACCGGAACCTGCGGGAGCCGGTCCGCTTCGAAGGGGCTGTGCGTGGCGTTCTGTCCGAAGTGGACGGATTTGTCGAGGTCAGTGCGCACCCGGTGCTGGCCCCGGCCATCCAGGACACCATCGAGGACGCGGGTGCCTCGGCGACGGTCGCCGGGTCGTTGCGGCGGGACGACGGCGGCCTGGACCGGTTGCTGACGTCGCTGGGTGAGCTGTTCGTGGCCGGTCTGGTACCGGACTGGCGCGCGGTGTTCGGTGCCGGCCGAACGGTGGAGCTGCCGACCTACGCCTTCCAGCACCAGCGCTACTGGCTCGACGCGCCCGAGGCGGCCGGCGACGCCGCCGACCTCGGCATGACGGCGACCGGCCACCCGCTGCTCAGTGCGATGACGGCGTTGCCCGGCGACGGCGACGTGTTGTTCTCGGGCCGGTTGTCGCCGCGGACGTTCCCGTGGCTGGCCGGGTTCGTCGTCGAGGACGTCCCGGTGATCTCGGCCGGGGTGCTGACCGAGCTCGCCGTCTGCGCGGCGGACCACCTCGGCTGCGACCGCATCGGCGAGCTGACCGTGCACCAGCCCCTGCCGGTGCCCGAGCTCGGTGGTCTGCTCGTCCAGGTCCGGGTGACCGGCCCGCACCGGGACGGCCGGCGGGCGTTCGACATCCACGCGCGGCCCGACGACGAGCTGTCGGAGTGGACGTGGCACGCCGGTGGCCACCTCGCGGAGGGCGACGCACCGGCCGACCGGCAGGCCCAGGACCACGACCAGCCGGTCGAGGTCGAGCTGCCCGGGGAACTCCACGACGCCGCAGGCACCTTCGGCATCCACCCGGTCCTGCTGGACGCGGTCCTGCGCGCCGGACGGCCCGGCGCGAGCCTGGTCTTCTCCGTCTCGGACCTGCGGCTGCACGCCACCGGCGCGACCAGACTGCGCGTCCGGACGGCTCCCGGGCCGGGCGGTTCGCGGTCCGTGGTGGCCGAGGAGCCGGGCGGCACCCCGGTGCTCACCGCGGCGTCGGTCGCGTTCCGGCCGGTCACCAGGAGCCAGGTCCTGGCGGCCCGCACCCCCGCGCACGCCGGCCTGCTCGCGGTGAACTGGGAGTACGTGCCGGTCCCCGAGGTGGGGGCGGCCCGTGGCCGCTGGGCGCTGATCGGCCTGGACACCATGGGCATCGCCCACGCGTTGAAGACCGTGGGCACCGAGGCCGACACGTACGCGGACTCGGCGGCGCTCATCGAGACGGCCCAGGACGCCGTGCCGGACGTCGTCGTGTTCATGTACACGTCCGAGAGCAGTGAGGACGACGTCGTCGCGTGGCGGTCCTCGATCGCGGCGTGCGCCACGGACCGCCGGTTCGCCAAGACCCGGCTCGTCCTGCTGACCTGCGGCGCCGTCCCCGCGGCGCCGGACGAGAACGTCCACGACCTCGGGCGCGCCGCGTTGTGGGGGGTGGCCCGGTGGGCGCAGGCCCGGTGGCCGGACCGGCTGGTCGCGATCGACATCGACGAGCGGGACGCGTCCCTGCTGCTCCTGCCGCGCGCGTTGCGGGCGGACGAGCCGCAGCTCGCGATCCGCGCGGGTGACTTCCGGGCCCCGCGCCTGGAACCGTCGGTCCCGGCGCCCGCCGCGGCCGCGGACCGCCCGGGGAAGGTGCTCGTCGTCGGCGCCGAGCCGGCCGCGCTGGAGGTGCTCTCCCGGCACTTCGACACGACCACGTCGGAAGACCCGGCCGAGCTGACCGGGGTCCTGGCCGTCGACCCCTCGCCGGCCGAGGCGATCCGGCTGCACGAACTCACCCGCGACGCCGGCCTGACCACGTTCACGCTGGTCTACGCGGCGGTCGGCCTGTTCGGCGAGCCGTTCGACGCCGACCGCGCGGCCGGCCACGCGGCACTCGACGCGCTGGCCCAGCAGCGGCGCGCACTGGGCCTGCCCGCGACCGCCGTGGCGTGGCCGAGCCGCCCCGACGACGTCGCGTCGGCGCCGTTCCGGACGATCCCGCTCGCCTCCGACGAAGGCGTGGCGTTGCTCGCGGCCGCGGCCCGCGCGACGACGGCCGCCGTGATGTGCGCCCGGTTCGACCGGGCCGCCCTGCGCGTGCAGGCGGCGGCGGGGGTGACCCCGCCACTGCTCAAGCGGTTGACGCGGGCCCCGGTCGAGCGGCCGGTCGTGAGCCACGCCGACGACGCGGAAGGCGTCGTCCTCGCCGCGCTGGCTCCGGACGAGCGTCGAGCGGCACTGCTCGCGCTGATCCGCCGGTACGCGGCAGCGGTCCTGCGGCACACCGACGCCGAGTCCGTCGAGGACCACCAGCCGTTCCTGGAGATCGGCATGGACTCGCTGACCGCGGTCGAACTGCGCAACCGCATCGCCGCGGCGACCGGCCTGTCCCTGGGCGCGTCCCTGCTGTTCGACCACCCGGCACCGGCCGAGCTCGCCGGCTACCTCGCCGACCGGCTCGACCCGGCCCGCCAGGTCGAGACCGGCGAGGCGGCCCCGGCCGACGACGCGGAAGGCGGCCCGATCGGGCGGCTGTACCTGGAGGTCTGCCGGCGCGGCGAAATCAAGGAGGGCCTGAAGCTGCTGCACATCGCCTCGCTCGTGGCCCCGTCGTTCGAGACGCTGCCCGCCGAGAGCGCGCCGCAGCCGATCTGGCTCGCGCGCGGTGCCGGCGAACCGATCCTGGTCTGCTTCCCGTCGTTCAGCCCGGTGGCCGGGCCGCACGAGTTCGCGCGCTTCGCGGCCCACTTCCGCGGCGTCCGGGACATGCTGATCCTGCCGGAACCCGGGTTCCTCGACGGGGAACGGCTCCCGGCCGACCTCCCCGCCCTGATCCGGCTCCAGGTCGACGCCGTCGAAAAGTACGTGGGTGACCGGCCGTGCGTGCTGTCCGGGCGGTCGGCGGGCGGCTGGGTCGCCCACGACGTCGCCATCGAACTGGCCGCCCGCGGCCGTCCGCCGCGGGCGCTGCTGCTGGTGGACAGCCCGGCACCGGACCAGATGGACGACCCCCGCGTCGGCGACGTGGTGATCAAGGCGATGCTCGACCGGGAGAGCGCCTTCGACCTGCTCGGCGACGACAAGCTCGTCGCGATGGGCTGCTACAGCCGGATCTTCATCGGCTGGCAGCCGGCCCCGGTCGACGTGCCCACCATGCACATCAAGGCCGCCGACCCGTTCGCGGAGGAAGTGCGCGCATTGTTCCCGCCCGGGGACGAGGGCTGGAAATGCTACTGGCCGCAACCGCACGACAGCATGGACATCCGCGGCAACCACTTCACGATGCTGGAGGACTACGCGGAGCTCACCGCCCACAAGGTCGAGGAATGGATCCGGAGTTTGCCATGACGTTGTTCACCCTTCGATGTGACAAGGAACGGCCGCAATGAAAGTCGCGATCATCGGTGCCGGATTCGGCGGCGTCGCCTCCGCCATCACGCTGGCGAAGGCCGGCCACGAAGTCGAGCTCTTCGAGCAGGGGGAGACGCTGCGCCTCGGCGGAAACGGCGTCATCCTGTTTCCCAACGCCACCCGGCTGCTCGCCGACCTCGGCGTCAGCCTGGCCGGGCTGGGCAGCCGGATGGACGCCCTCGACCTGCTGACCAAGGACGGCACGCCGCTGATGAGCATGCGGCTGAGCAGGATCGCGGACCGCTACGGCTCGCCCATCGTCGTCAGCGAACGCGGTGACGTGCTGCGCCGGATGGCCGAACTGCTGCCGGCCGGCAGCGTGCGGTTCGCCAGCCGGTGCACCGCGATCGAGGACCGGCCCGGTGGCGGGCCCGGGGTCGTCGCGCGGTTCGAGGACGGCAGCCACACCTACGCCGACCTCCTGATCGGCGCCGACGGGCACCGGTCGGTGGTCCGCACGCACCTGTTCGGCGAGGACCCGGCCGGCTACACCGGGGACGCCACCTGGCACGGCGTCACCGAGCTGCCCGACGCGTTTTCCAACGGGCACCGCATCCACTCGCTGTACGACGAGGAGGGCATCTGCATCGTCCACCCGGTCGGCGGCAACAAGGTCTACTGGGCGTTCGAACTGCCGTGGTCGGACGGGGACCGGGTGCCGCCGGGCAGCCACCCCGGTTCTCCGGTGGCCAACCTCCGGGAACGGTTCGGCGGCTGGACGGCATCGGTCATGCCCCAGCTGCTCGCCTCGATCACCGACGACGACGTCGGCGTGTTCCCGCACGTGCTGCACCACGTCCGCCCGGCCTGGGGCCGGGGACCCGTCACGCTGGTCGGCGACGCGGTGCACGCGGTTCCCCCGCGGCTGGGCATGGGGCTGGCCCAGGCCCTCGAGGACGCGTGGGTGCTGGGCCGGGCGCTGACGCACCAGGGCCGGCCGGCGGACCTGGTGCGGACCTACGAACGAGCGCGGCTTCCCCGGATCCGGAAGATGTACGCGGTGGCGTCGGCGATGGGCCGCAAGACGCTGCCGCTGCCGCCGCGGTTGCTCCGGGTGGCGGGCAGCTGGCTGCCGGTGACGTCCTACCAGACCGCGCTGATCAAGAGGCTGAGCAACTACCTGAACGACGACGCGCCGTGAAAATCCACCCTTAACCCGCGTCCGCCGGAACCCCCTAGCCGTTCCGGTGATCACCCCTAGAAAACGGAAAAAGGCCGGGCGCACACCAGGGTGGCGGGTGCGAATTCGGCCGGGTAGGTTCATCGGTGGATAGTTCGATCGATTCCCGTGGAGCGCGCGTGGCTCAGACAAAAACAGATGACGGCGCTGTTTCGCCGGTCGGCGCGCTCGCCGGTGCCGGCGTGCGAATAACCGGTATCGGCACCGCGACGCCGGCGACGTCCTATTCCCAGCAGGAATTGCTGGACATTTTCGGGGTCACCGACCCGCGAATCAGGTCGCTGTTCGTCAACAGCGCCATCGACCGTCGTTTCCTGGTGCTGCCGCCGGAGAACCCGGACGGCACCCGGCGCCACGAGACGCAGGGCGAGCTGCTGGCCAAGCACCGCACCCACGGCATGGAGCTGGGGGCGCGGGCGGTCCAGGAGTTCCTGAAGACCACCGGCGCGGACCTCTCCGACGTGCGGTACCTCTGCTGCGTCTCGTCGACCGGCTGGCTGACGCCCGGGTTCAGCGCGCTGCTCATCCGCGAGCTGGGCCTGCGCCACGACTGCGGCCGGCTGGACGTGGTGGGCATGGGGTGCAACGCGGGCTTGAACGGGTTGTCCGCGGTCGCCGGACGCGCCGCCGCCCACCCGGGCGAACTCGCCGTGATGGTGTGCGTCGAGGTCTGTTCGGCGGCGTACGTGTTCGACGGCACGATGCGCACGTCCGTGGTCAACAGCCTGTTCGGCGACGGCTCGGTGGCCGTCGGGGTGCGGGCGGGGGACGCGGGGCCCGCGGTGGCGCCGGCGGGGCCGGCCATCCTGCGGTTCGCCAGCTGCATCATCCCGGACGCGATGGAGGCGATGCGGTACGACTGGGACGAGACGGTCGGCAAGTTCAGCTTCTTCCTCGACCGGGACGTGCCCTACGTCGTGGGCGCGCACGCCGAGGTCGTGGTGGACCCCCTGCTGGCCGCGGCCGGCCTGCGGCGCAGCCAGATCGCGCACTGGGTGATCCACTCCGGCGGCAAGAAGGTCATCGACTCGATGATGGTCAACCTCGGGCTGACCAGGCACGACGTCCGGCACACCCTGGGTGTGCTGCGCGACTACGGAAACCTCTCCAGCGGCTCGTTCCTGTTCTCCCTCGACCGGCTGCTGGCGGAGAAGGTGGTGCACCCGGGGGACTACGGGGTGCTCATCACGATGGGACCCGGTTCGACGATCGAGACCGCCTTGGTGCGGTTCTAGAAGGCGGTGGAGGGTTGTCTTCGAAACAGGCCATGTCCGGGCTGAGCGACGGCGCGGACGTCTACTACCGGATCGACACGGCGGAAACCCTGTCGCCGGCGCTGATCGCCACGCTCGACGAGCTGTGCGACCGCGTCGAGGCGGCGGGTGACGACGCCATCGCGGTGCTGCACCTGATCGGGCGGGACGACGCGGTCAGCGCCTGGCCGGGCCAGGACGTCGGCATCCACGCCGTGAACCGCTGGGAGCGGGTGCTGCGCCGGGTGGAACGCCTCGGCGCGGTGACGATCGCGGTGATCGAGGGCAGCTGCCACGGTCCCGCGCTCGAGATCCTGCTCGCCACGGACTACCGGATCGGCACCCGCGACACCCGGCTGAGCCTGCCGCTGACCTCGGGCGAGTTCTGGCCCGGCATGGCCCTGCACCGGCTGGCCAACCAGGTCGGGGTGGCCCAGGCGCGCCGGCTGGTGCTGTTCGCGTCCGAGCTGTCCGCCGCCCAGGCGATGCAGCTCGGGCTGGTCGACGAACTCGTCGACGACGTCGTCGAGGGCGTGTCCGCGACCACCGCGCTGGTCGGCCGGGTGACCGGCGCCGAACTCGGCATCCGGCGCCGGCTGCTGCTGGAGGCCACGACGACCACCTTCGAGGACGCGCTCGGCACGCACCTCGCCGCGTGCGACCGGACGCTGCGCCGCGCGGCCGCGGGAACGGCGTCGGTGACGCCATGACCACGAGCACGTCGACCCTGGACAGCTGGGCGGACGCGGAGCTGCCGCACGGCACGTTCGACCACGACCGGGCGGCGCTGACCCGGCACACCTCGGCGGGGGAGGACCTGCTGGCGGAGTTGCGGCCCAAGCCCGACCGCGGGCCGGCCGAGCGGCGCACGGCCGAGCGGGTGCACGAGTCCTGCCGCCGGTGGCGGGCTCGGTTCCTGCACCGCCACGCCGCCGGCCTCTACGACGAGCTGACCGGCGGCCGGGCGAACCACGTGCGGCTCGCGGAACTGGCCTTCGCGGCGGCCGAGGCCGTGCCCGGGCTGGTCCCGACCCGGCGGCAGATCGACGGCGAACGGCAGGTCGTCCAGGCGGACAAGGAAGGCCGCGAGATCGACCAAGGGCTGTTCTTCCGCGGCCTGCTGCGGGTGCCGGACGTCGGCGACCACCTGCTCGACGCGATGGCGCTGCCGACCGCACGGGCGCGGGAGCTGCTGCCGGAGTTCGCCGCCACCGGCCGGCTGGACCTGGGGGCGGTGCGGATCGAGCGGCGCGGCGCCGCGGCGCACGTCACCACGCGCAACGTCCGGTGCCTCAACGCCGAGGACGACGCGTTGATCGGGGACATGGAGGTCGCCGTCGACCTGGCGCTGCTGGACGACCAGGTGCGGGTCGGCGTGCTGCGCGGCGGTCCGATGACCCACCCGCGGTACCTCGGCCGCCGCGTGTTCAGCGCCGGCATCAACCTGACCGACCTGCACCAGGGCCGGATCTCGTTCGTGGACTTCCTGCTGCGCCGCGAAGTCGGCTACATCAGCAAGCTCGTGCACGGCGTGCTGGTCGATTCCGCCGCGGACGCCTGGCCGCACCGCACGCTCGACAAGCCGTGGATCGCCGCGGTCGACTCGTTCGCCATCGGCGGGGGGATGCAGCTCCTGCTGGCGGTCGACCACGTGATCGCGGGTGCCGACGTCTACTTCAGCCTGCCCGCCGCGCAGGAGGGCATCGTGCCGGGCGCGGCCAACTTCCGGCTCCCCCGGGTGGTCGGTGGCCGGCTGGCCCGCCAGATGATCCTGGGCGGCCGCACGCTGTGGGCGGGGGAGCCGGAGGCCGGGCTGCTGGTCGACGACGTCGTCGACCCGCAGGAGGTCGGGGCCGCGGTCGAAGCGGCCGTGAGCCGGCTGGACAGTCCCGCGGTCACCGCCAACCGGCGCATGATCAACCTGGTCGGCGACCCGCGCGACGAATTCCGCGAATACATGGCCGAATTCGCGGTGGCCCAGGTGCGCCGGGCGTACAGCGCGGACGTGCTCGAAAAGGTGGGCCGCCGGGTCGCCGACCGGCTGGCGAGGCATGGCACAGCCGGCTGACCAGCCGCGGGTCCGGTACGACAAGCGGGGGCCGGTCGCGTACGTGACGCTCGACCGGCCCGCCGTGCTCAACGCCATGGACTCGCGCATGCACGTGGAACTCGCCGGGATCTGGGACGACATCGAGGCCGACGACGAGATCGTGGCCGGGGTGCTGACCGGGGCGGGCGACCGGGCGTTCTCGGTGGGGCAGGACCTGACCGAGCTGGCCGGCCGGGTCGAGGCGGGCACGGACCGGTCCAGCTTCGGCAGCCGCGGCAAGCCGGGGTGGCCGCGGCTCACCGACCGGTTCACGATGAGCAAACCGCTGATCGCGCGGGTGAACGGCTACGCCATCGGCGGCGGTTTCGAACTGGCGATGGCGTGCGACATCATCGTGGCCGCCGAGCACGCGACCTTCGCACTGCCGGAGGCGCGGCTCGGCCTGATCGCCGGTGCGGGCGGGGTGTTCCGGCTGGTCCGGCAGCTGCCGGTGAAGACGGCGATGGGGTACCTGCTGACCGGGCGGCGGATGTCCGCGCGCCGGGCGCTGGAACTGGGGCTGGTCAACGAGGTCGTGCCCGCGGCGGACCTCGACGACTGCGTCGACGGCTGGGTGCGGGACGTGCTGCGGTGCGCGCCGCTGGCCCTGCGCGCGATCAAGGAGGCCGCGATGTCCTCCGCGCACCTGTCGATCGAAGACGCGTTCGCCGCCCGGTACTTCTGGGAGGAGCGGCGGATGCACAGCGACGATTCCCGGGAGGGGCCGCGCGCGTTCGTGGCGAAGCGGCCGCCGCGTTGGCTGGGGCGCTGAGCGCACGCCAAAACCTCGATCCCGCCCCCGCGCGTGAGAAACCGCGTCGACGATCGAAGAAAAATGTCAAGTCCGCCGCCTGAACGTCATCCAGTCACACCGAATCTCGTTTTCGCGAAAAACGATGGCCGGTGGGATGTCTCCAAATGTCGGCTCCGCGGACCGCGGCAGCAAACTGGCAAATCGGATGTTCGGTGCATAGTGGACACATCCGGGTAGTCCGGTTTGGCCGGGTCAGAGGCGCCCTTGCTGGGACTACGCGAGATGCGTTACTCTTGCACACGCTCGGCTGGGGGCTGTACTCCGTGGATCTTGTCGGTAGTTGACAATTGGGGGGTTCATGAGCGAATTTACCGGGAAGCACGTTTTACGCAGACTTAACGAGATATTTATCCATAATAGCAGAGAGGCCGGTGGTGTCGCACTCGTCCAGGGGTCAATGGCCACCGGAAAAACCACATTACTGCATTCATTCCACGACGAACTTGTCAAATCCGGTGAGCTCGTCCTCACCGCTTCGGCGTCCCGCGAGGAACGGCACCTGCCGTTCGGCGTGGTGGAACAGCTGCTCAGCCACGCTCAGGCGCTGCCCGAGCTGAAGGCGGAGGCCGCGGCCCTGACCACCGAATCGTTCGGCTCGCCGGACGGCCCGAACGGCCCGAGAGGACCGCGGTCCCCGGGCCGGGTGTACACCCTGGGCGCCGCGCTGCTGGCGCTGGCCCGCGACCGCCCCGTCCACTTCGTCGTCGACGACGTCCAGCACGCGGACCCGTCGACGTTGCAGTGCCTGCTGTTCATGGCTCGCCGGCTGCGCTGGACGCAGACGTTCATGGTGTTCAGCATGTCGCACTGCTCGTCCCACGAGTCCCAGCAGTTCCTGGCCGGGCTCAGCGGCCTGCCGTACGTCCACCGCGTCCGGATCGCCCCGTTGACCGTCCGGGGGGTCGCCGACGTGCTCACCACCCGGCTGGGGCCGGGTGCCGCTCGCGGTGCGGCCCGCGTCCACCGCGCCACCGGCGGGAATCTCCGGCTGGTGAACGCGATGGTGGAGGACGTCAAAGGTGCCGCCCAGGGCGGCACCGTGGAGCTGGGCGTGGGGCGGGCGTTCGAAGAGGCCGCGCGGGCCTGCCTGCACCGCTGTGACGACGAGAGCTTCGGCGTGGTCCGGGCGATGGCGGTGCTCGGCGAACTCGCGACACCCGAGCGGATCGGCGTGCTGCTCGGCCTCGACGTGGAATCGGTGACGCTGGCCGTTTCCGCGCTGGAGCAAGACGGCCTGCTCGAAGCGGGCACGTTCCGCCACCCGGCGATCTGCGGGGCGGTCCTGGGCACGTGGACGTCGACCGAACGCGCCCACGAACACCGGCGCGCCGCGAAACTCCTGCACGACGAAGGCGTCCGGTCGTCGATCGTCAGCAGGTACCTGCTGGCCGCGGGGGCCGCGGCGGAACCCTGGGGCGTGGCGGCGCTCAAGGAGGCGGCCGGCGAGCAACGGCACGACAGCCCCGAGCTCGCCGTCCAGTGCCTGGAACTGGCCCGGCGGCTCAGCGGTGACGAACACGAGCAGGCGGCCGTCACCACGATGATGGTGTCGATCGAGTGGCGGACCAATCCCGCCAACGCGTCCAGGCACGTGCCGAAGGTGATGGACCTGCTGCGCGGGGGCCGGTTCGCGCCCGCCGATCTGATGACGATCATCCGGTACCTGCTCTGGCACGGCCGGATCGACGACGCGCAGACCGCCTTGGAGCAGCTGTCGGACTCCGTGCGGGCCAACGAGTGCAGCCGGGCCGAGCTGGTCGTCTTCCAGCTGTGGCTGCGGTACTCGTACCCGGCGCTGCTCGAGCGGGTGCCGGCCGCGAAGGAGGCGCTCACGGCCGCGATCACCCCGGCCGCCGTCGCGACCGCGCCCCAGCTGCAGGCGGGCGAACTGCTCAACCTCGTGTTCACCAACGGCAACTGCGACGAGATCGTCACCGGTGCCGAGCACATCCTGCAGACGTGCCGGTTGACCGACACGACGCTGGAGCTGCTCATCACGGCGCTCGTGGCGTTGCTGCACGTGGACGGCCTGCAGATCGCGGATCGCCGGTGCGGCAGCCTGTTGCAGGAAGCGGCCGCCAGGGGAGCGACGACCTGGCAGGCGGAACTGTCCAACATCCACGCGGTCATCGCGATGCGGCAGGGTGACCTGCCCGCCGCGGTGAAGCGCGCGAACGCGGCGCTGACCTACCTCGACCAGCACGACTGGGGAACGCGGGTGGGCGGTCCGCTCGCCACGCTCGTGCTCGCCTACACCGCCATGGGCGCCAACGCCAAGGCCGAGGCCACGCTGGACCTCCCGGTGCCGCAGGAGATGTTCCAGACCGGCTTCGGGCTGTACTACTGGCAGGCCCGCGGCACGTACTACCTCTCCACCGGGATCGTGCAGGGTGCCCTGTCCGACTTCCAGGCGTGCGGCGAGCTGATGGAGAAGTGGCAGGTCGACCTGCCCGGTCTGGTGTCGTGGCGGATCGACCTCGCACAGCTGTACATCCGGCAGGGAAAGCTGTGTGACGCGCGGACGCTGGTCGAAGAGCAGCTGGCCATGCTGCGCACCGGCGGATCGGTCCGGGTGCGGGGGATCGCGCTGCGGCTGCTCGCGGTGCTGTCCGAGCCGGACCAGCGGCCCAAGCTCCTGGCCGAGGCCGCGGACATCCTGAAGCGGTGCGGTGCCCAGCTCGAACTCGCCCACACCCTGGTGGATCTCGGCGACGCCCACCGCATGCTCGGCGAACCCGACCGCGCGCACGTCGTCGAGCACCAGGCGAAGTACCTGGCGAAGCGCTGCCACGCCGAGATGCCACGACGGACGCGGCACACCCTGAACGCCAGGCCGCGGGCCGCGACGCTGCTGAGCCGCGCCTCGAATTCCGTCGATCTGCTGAGCAAGGCCGAACGCCGGGTCGCCGCGCTCGCCGTCGGGGGGATGACGAACGAGGACATCGCCCGGAAGCTGTGCCTGACGGTGAGCACCGTCGAGCAGCACCTGACGCACGCGTACCGGAAGCTCAACGTGCGTCGCCGCACGGATCTCCCCGCGGAACTGCAGTCGTCGGTGGCGTGACGCGGAGGGCCGCTCCCGCGCGGAGCGGCCCTCCGCCGTCTTGCTGCGCCGTGGGTTGCTCGCCGGCGGCGGCCGGTGTTGTCTGGGGTGAGGGTGATCCGAACCGGAGGAAGGCGCTGTGGCCGAACAAGGGAACACCGTCGGTGTCGTGGGTCTCGGGTCGGTGGGGCTGCCCCTCGCCGAGCTGCTCGTCGAGGCCGGTGTTCCGGTGGTCGCCGTGGACACCGATCCGGCCGCGGTCGAGCGGGCCCGCGCCCGCTCGATCGCCGCGCACGCAGGCATGTCCGTGCTGTCCCCGGCGAGCCTCGTGGTCGAGGCGGTCCCCGAACACCGGGAGACCAAGACGGCCGTGCTGCGGACGATCGCCGAGGTCTGCCGTCCGGACACCGTGCTGGTTTCGACGACCGCTTCGCTGTCGCTGATGGCGCTCGCGGCCGAGTCCGGCCGTCCGTCGGCGGTGGTCGGCTGGCGGTTCGTGGTCCCGCCGGCGCCCGGGGGAGCCTGCGAGGTGGCGCCGACGGCGATGTCGGACCCCGGCGCCGTCAAGGCCCTCGATGCCTTGGTGCGCCGGCTTCCCTTGACGGCGAAGGACTTCGGGCCGGCCCGGCCGCTCGCGTGGGAACTGCTCCTCGGCTACCTCAACCGGGCGGTCTCCCTCTACGAGTCCGGCTACGCGACCCGCGAGGACATCGACACGGCGATGAAACTGGGGTGCGGTCTGCCGTCGGGTCCGCTGGCGCTGCTCGACCGCCTGGGCCTCGACCTGGTCCGGCGTGAACTGGCCGGGTTGCACGAACGCACGGGACGGGCGGCACACGCGCCCGCACCGCTGTTGAGCGACCTGGTCGGGCGCAAGCGCTTCGGGTGCAAGGCCGGCATGGGCGTCTACGACTACGAAACGGCCGACGTGGCTTCGCGGCCCGCGGACCCGGCCGGGACCGCGGCCCCGCGTCCGGTCAGCCGGATCGGCATCGTCGGGTCGGGCACCATGGGCCGGGGAATCGCCCAGGTCACCGCGCTCGGCGGCTTCGACACGGTGCTCTCGGCCCGCACCCGGGAGAAGGCCGAGGCGGCCATCGAGGCGATCGACGCGGCCATGGTCCGGGCGGTGCGGCGCGGTCAGATCCGTCCGGAAGCCCGGCGTCAGGCACTGGCCCGCATCCACCCGTCGTCCGGCTACGGCGAGCTCGGTGACCGCGACGTCGTGATGGAGGCGGTCACCGAGGTCGAGGCCGTCAAAGCCGAGGTTTTCGCCGAACTGGGCCGGGTGTGCCGCCCGGGCGCGGTCCTGACCACGACCACGTCGAGCCTGTCGGTCGCCGGCTGCGCCGAGGCCGCCGCCCGGCGCGGCGAGGTGGTCGGAATGCACTTCTTCCACCCGGCGCCGTCGATGGGCCTGGTCGAGATCAGCCGGACGCGGTTCACCGGCGACGACGTACTGGCCACGGCGCACACGTTGGCCCGTTCGCTCGGCAAGACGCCGGTGAACTGCACGGACCGGGCCGGGTTCATCGTGAACTACCTGCTTTTCCCGTACCTCAACGACGCGGTCGCCTTGGCCGAGGCGGGTGCGGCGACGGTCGAAGAACTCGACCGGGCGGTGGCGAACGGGCTCGGCCACCCGCTGGGGCCGTTCGCGCTGATGGACGCGATCGGCCTGGACGTCTGCGAAGCGATCCAGAAGCGGCTGCACGAGGTCCACGACGACCCCGACATCAAGTGCAGCGCCGTGCTGACGGCATTGGTCGACGGCGAACGCCTGGGCCGCAAGGTCGGGGCCGGCTTCTACAACCACGACCTGTCGCCGTTCCACGACGTCCTCGGGGTCTGACCGCCGGGCACGCGGGGGACGTTGCCGCTGCGGGTGACGGAAAAAGCAGCGCCACGCGACTTCGGGGCAATTCTTATTTCCTGTCCGAAATGAAGGCGAATTGCTCTCGAACAGGCGGGCGTGAGATCGTTCCCGGCCACTCCCGTCGAGCCGCGGACAGTACTGTCGCGCGGGCCGGCCGACGGGACACATCTGACCGAAGATCCTCTGCGCATCAGGGGTTTCGGCAGGTCGGGAACCAGGGTGCCGCGAGGTGCGGGGACGACGTTTGTGTCGGCCGCGCGGCAAATGCTCCGAATGGGTGTAATAGGTTCGTCGTGTGATGGCTGGAGTGCGATTTTGCGGGTACGCTCCCAGCGGTCTGCATGCGTTGCCCGGGGGAACGCGATCGAATGGACAATCGGCGAAGAAATCCTCAGGAGGCTCGGTGTGCATCAACACCCCGGCAGCTGCCGCGGCACCGGAAACAGCGGTAGGGTCAGGTTTCCGGCACCAGGGCTGCCTCTACGGCCGCGATGCCGAGTTCCTCGCGATGGCCGTTCCGTTCGTGCAGGGCGGGTTGCGCCGGGGTGAGCCGGTGCTGGTCACCACCACGGCGGCCAACCTCGAACTGCTGCACGCGGTGATGGGCGCGGAGGCCGACCGGATCGCCTTCGCGGAGTCGGACTACTTCGGCAGGCGGCCGGCGCAGCTGGCCGACGCGCTGCACCGCTACTGGGACCGCCACCGGTCCACCGCGCCGACCGGCGCGGTCCGCGTCCTCGCCGAACCCGCCCGGGCCGGTGGCTCCCGCGACGAAGCCGCCTGGCAGCGGGCCGAGGCGGAGTTCAACGTGGCGCTGGCCGGGACCCGGATCTGGATGATCTGCCCCTACGACACCAGGACCGCCGGTCCCGCGGTCGTCGAGGTGGCCCGCCGCACGCATCCCGAGTACGTCGTCGGCGGCGAAATCCGGTCGTCCACGCAGTTCAGCGCCCCGGCGGAGGCGGACGGACCCGCGGCGGCCGCACCGTCGCGCACCACCGAGGACCTCTTCCGCTTCGAGGGCGACCTGGTCGCCGTGCGGCGTCACGTGCTGGAGCGGGCCGGCGCCCTGCTGTCGTCGGAGGACACCGCGACGCTGTTCGGCATCGCCGTCGGCGAGGCGATGGCCTACCTGCTCGAGCACGGCATCGACCGGGCGGCCGTGTGGGTGCGGCCGGCGGCGGGCCGGCTGGTGTGCACGCTGCACAGCGAACGCCCCGTCGACGGCCCGGCGTTCTACGGACCCCGGGCGGCGGCCCGCCCCGGCACCACCCTGTGGATGACCGACCAGATCTGTGAATGGCTCGACGTCAGCTCCGACGCGGCCGGCTGCACCATCGAGCTGGCCATGCGGGAGCGCCCCGCCCGCAGCTAGGGGAGCGGGTACGGACTCGGGGTCGGCCGGGAGCGCGGCCAGGCCGGCCCCGACCGGCGAAGTTCGAGGTGTCACACGGGCATGACCGGCGGGCTTCGGGGTGGCGGGCCGCCCGAGCCTCGAGACCCCGGGACACATCTGTCCGTCAGTGCAACCGCACGTCTCCGAAGCGGTCCTCGATGCGGCGCAGGTCGCGCAGCCGGGGCTCGGTCTGCCCGCCCAGCCAGCGGTTCACCGTCTTCGGGGAGACACCCAGCTCCCCGGCCGCGGTCTCCTTGGTGATCCCGCGGCTGCGCAGCGCCTCGGCCAGCCACTCGGCGAAGCTGGCGGCGGGCGCGTCCGGCTGCCGGAGCACCGGGGCCGGCTCCTCGCCGCGGGAGGGCAGCACGTCGAACTCGACGCGCTGGGGGTACTTCCGGCAGGAGACCTCGAGCACGCCGGACGGTCCGGCCGCGCTCAGCAGGGCCCGGAGGATCGTGTTGCCCACCTCGCGTTCCTCGGCCTCGGCGAGCGGCGCGCCGGCGAGGCACTCCTGGACGAATTCCCGGATTCCCGGAACGGCGGACGGGCGCGCCGGAAAGATCTTCGTGCTGATTTCGACCGGCACGACCTCGATCGATTCGCCGAGTGAGCGGCCCGCCGATTCCACCACGATCAATGTCCCTTCCGCCGGGCGTCCAGTGTAGTCGTCCGCGCGATTCCCGGCTGCCCTCCGAACGCACCCGGTATTGTCCGCCGTCCGGGAGCAGTTGTGTCCGGGACGGCGGCCGGCCGGTCTTGCCGCTGCTGCCGGACGGGTCTACGGTTGGCCGGTCATCCGGGAAGTCCCGCGCGCGGCCCGCGGCCGCGGGGAAGGTGCCATCGATGGTCAGGGTCCCGCAGACCGGCAACGGCGCGGCGGAGGACTCCGAGAACAATCCACCGGCCGTCCACATTCTCTGGATGAATGGCGGGTTGAGCTGTGACGGCGAATCGGTCGCGCTGACCGCGGCCACTCAGCCCAGTATCGAAGAGATCGTTCTCGGCGGTCTCCCCGGGCTGCCCGAGGTCGCCATGCACTGGCCGTTCCTCGATTTCCACAGCGGCCCCGACGGCGGTTCCGGCAGCTTCATCGAATGGTGGCACCGGGCGGACCGCGGCGAGCTCGACCCGTTCATCCTGATCGTCGAGGGGTCGATCGCCGACGAGACGAACAAGGCCGAAGGCTACTGGTCCGGGTTCGGCACCGACCCCGCGACCGGGCAGCCCGTGACGGCGAGCGAGTGGCTCGACCGGCTGGCCCCGAAGGCGATGGCGATCCTGGCCGTCGGCACCTGCGCGAGCTACGGCGGCGTGCACGCCATGGCGGGCAACCCGACCGGCGCCATGGGCGTGCCCGAGTACCTCGGCCGGGACTGGCGGTCGTGGGCCGGGCTGCCCGTCGTGTGCGTGCCGGGGTGCCCGGTCCAGCCGGACAACCTCTCGGAGACCATCCTGCACCTGCTGTTCCAGGTGGCCGGGAGCGCACCGGAGATCGACGTCGACGAGGCGCTGCGCCCGAAGTGGCTGTTCTCCAACACCGTGCACGAAGGGTGCGACCGGGCCGGCTACTACGAGCAGGACGAGTTCGCCGATCAGCACGGCTCGCCCAAGTGCCTGGTCAAGCTGGGGTGCTGGGGCCAGGTGGTCAAGTGCAACGTGCCCAAGCGGGGCTGGATCAACGGCGTCGGCGGGTGCCCGAACGTCGGGGGCATCTGCATCGGCTGCACGATGCCGGGCTTCCCGGACAAGTTCATGCCGTTCATGGAGGACCCGGCCGGTGCCGGCAGCCCGACGGCCACGAGCAGCGTGTCCGGCTCCGCGATCCGCATCCTGCGGGAGATCCGGACGGCGGCGGACCGGTGAGCGTGCCCGGCGTGCCGAGCCCCGGCGAACGCCTCGAGACACTTCTGGGTGCCCTGCTCGACGGCCCGCACCGGCGGCCCGCCGAAGAGATCGTCCGGCAGCTGACGGACCTGTACGGCGAAGGCCTGACCCGGATCGTCGGCACGCTGCGCGAGCACGCCCGCGACGACGTCGTCGGGGCGATCGCCGCCGACGACGTCGTCGCGGGCCTGCTGGCGCTCCACGACCTGCACCCCCTCGACGTACCGGCGCGGGTGCGGCTGGCCCTGGACCGGATCCGCCCGCAGGTCGGCGCGGTCGGGTACCTGGGCGAGGGCGACGGCGTGGTCCGGCTCAGCCTCGGCGCCGCCCGCGGCTGCTCGTCCGAGGTGCGCACCGCCCGGGCGACGATCGAGGCCGCGGTCCGGGCCGCCGTTCCGGAGATCACCGGCGTCGAGATCGTCGCCGCCCCGGTGCTGTACCAGATCGGCATGGGACCACCCGCCGCACCGGAAGGGAGAGCGTCGTGAGCGTGGCTCGGCCCGCGTTCGCCCGGGATCGGCGCTCGGCGCGGCAGGAGCGGTGCGAGTTCTGCGGGACGCCGGTGGCCGCCCGGCACTGCCACGTCGTCGACACCGGCCGCCGCGGCCTGCTGTGCTCGTGCCGGGCGTGCTTCCTGCTGTGCACGGCCGGGGGACCGCGGTACCGGGCGGTTCCGGAGCGCTACCTGTGGGATCCCCGGCGGCCGATCGGGTGTCTCGACTGGTGCGGGCTCGGGATTCCGGCGCGGTTCGCGTTCTTCGTGAACCGCGGTACTCAGGTCACGGCGTTTCAGCCTGGGCCGGCCGGTGCGGTCGAGCTGCCTCTTCCGGCCGGGCTCTGGGCGGAGCTGGCCGCTGCTCGGCCGCTGCTGGGGATGGCCGAGGCGGATGTCGAGGCGATCGTGTTCCGCGGGGGTGCGGGGGGTACGGACTGTTTTCTGGTGCCGGTTGATGTTTGCTACCGGCTGGCTGGGGTGGTTCGGCGGTACTGGGCCGGGTGTGACGGGGGTGCCGAGATGCGGGAGCGGGTGGGGGAGGTCTTTCTGGAGATCGAGCGGCGGGTGCGGCCGTTGGGGTAGGTGTTGTGTCTCCGTAACCGCGATGCCCGATTGTGACTACGGCCGGCCTGCCGGGCCTTGCCGCGGCTTACGGGATTGCCGGGCTCGCGTGGTCTGGCGGAGGGGGTGAGTCCGGCGCAGACTTGGCGCGTGCGGGTGGCGGTCCGGGTTGTCGGGGTGGTTCAGGGCGTGGGGTTTCGGCCCTTCGTCCACCAGGTGGCGGGGCGGCTCGGGCTCAGCGGGTTCGTCGGGAACGATGTGCACGGGGTCTTCGCCGAGGTCGAAGGGGCGCCGCCGGAGGTCGAGCGGTTTGTCCGTGCGCTCGAGGCCGAAGCCCCGCCGCTGGCCGTGGTCGACGATGTTCGGGTGCGGGAGGTCCCTGCCGTGGGGGGCGCCGGGTTCCGGATCGTCGGGAGCCCTCGGGGCGGCGGTGCCGACACGCTGATCTCCGCCGATTGCGCCACCTGCGACGACTGCCTTCGCGAGCTCGCCGATCCCGGGGACCGGCGGTTCCGGTACCCGTTCGTGAACTGCACGAACTGCGGCCCGCGGTTCACCATCGTCCGGGGTGTGCCCTACGACCGGCCACGCACCACCATGGCCGCCTTCGCGATGTGCGCCGAGTGCAAGCAGGAGTACGAAGACCCGGCCGACCGGCGGTTCCACGCCCAGCCCGTCTGCTGTCCGGCCTGCGGGCCCGCGCTGCGGTTCGAGCCCGGCGGCGGGGAGCCGGTCCCGGCCGCCGCCGAAGCGCTGCGTGACGGCGCTGTCGTGGCCGTGAAAGGGCTGGGTGGCTACCACCTCGCCGTCGGCGCCCGGCACGAGGAAGGCGCGCGGCGGCTGCGGCAGCGCAAGCACCGCGAGGACAAGCCGTTCGCCGTCATGGTCGCCGATCTGGCCCAGGCGCGGGAACTGGCCGAAGTGGACGGTGCCGCCGAGCGTGCGCTCACCGGGCGGCGGCGGCCCATCGTGCTGCTGCCGAAGAAGGCCGGCCTCGCGGCCGCCGTCGCGCCCGGGAACCGGCGGATCGGGCTCATGCTGCCCTACACCCCGCTGCACCACCTGCTGCTGGAGCGCACCGGGCCGATCGTGCTGACCAGCGCGAACGTCTCCGACGAGCCCATCGTGTACCGGGACGAAGACCTCGGTCGCCTCGACGGCATCGCCGACGCCGTCCTCCGCCACGACCGGGCGATCCACGTCCGGACCGACGACTCCGTCGTGCGGATCACCCGGGGAGCGGCACAGCTGCAACGGCGCTCACGCGGCTACGCACCCGAGCCGGTCCGGCTCGAGACGAAGCAGCACCTCCTGGGCTGCGGCGCCGAGCTCAAGAACACGTTCTGCCTCGCCAAGGGCCGCCACGCCTTCGTCTCGCCCCACATCGGTGACCTCGAGAACTACGAGACGCTCAAGGCGTTCACCGAGGGGATCGAGCACTTCAAACGCCTCTTCGCCATCGACCCCGTGCTCGTCGCGCACGACCTGCACCCCGAGTACCTGTCCACGAAGTACGCCCTCGAGCAGGACGTCGAGCTGCTGGGCGTCCAGCACCACCACGCCCACGTCGCCGCGTGCCTGGCCGACAACGGCGAGGACGGCCCGGTCCTCGGCGTCGCCTTCGACGGCACCGGCTTCGGGCCCGACGGCACCATCTGGGGTGGTGAGTTCCTCCTCGCCGACCTCGCCGGCTACCAGCGGCTGAGCCACCTGCGGCCGGTCGCCATGCCCGGTGGTGCGGCGGCCATCCGGCAGCCGTGGCGGATGGCCGCGTCCTATCTGGACGAACTCGGACGGCCGGCCCGGGAAGACATCGTGCGGCTCAAGCGCAGCGGCCTCAACTCACCCCTGACCTCCAGCGCCGGACGGCTCTTCGACGCCGCGGCCGCGCTGCTCGGCGTCCGCGAGAGCATCACCTACGAAGGCCAGGCCGCCATCGAACTGGAGCAGCTGGCCGATCCCGCCGAACGGTCCGCCTACCGGGCCCGCGTGGACGACGTCGTCCACGGTGAGGACCTCATCGCCGCGCTCCTGGACGACGACGGCCCGCGGGCGACGAGAGCCGCGCGGTTCCACAACGGCGTCGCCGACGCCATCGTGCGGACCTGTGACCGCTTCCGCGACCACAGCACCACGGTCGCGCTCTCCGGCGGGGTCTTCCAGAACGTCCTGCTGCTCGACCGGACGGTCGAACTGCTGGAACAACACGGCTTCCGCGTGCTCACCCACCGGAACGTGCCCACCAACGACGGCGGGATCAGCTTCGGCCAGGTCGCCGTAGCCAGTCGTACCACCCGGTGAGGCCGTCGCCGCGCGTCGCGCTGACCTGGAGCAGCGCCGCCGACGGGTTCACGCGGCGGACGTCCCGCTCGAACTCGGCGACGTCGAAGTCGACGTAGGGCAGCAGGTCCACCTTGTTCAGCAGCACCAGGTCGGTGGCGGCGAACATGTGCGGGTACTTCAGCGGCTTGCCGGGGCCCTCGGTCACCGACAGGACCACGACCTTCGCCGCCTCGCCGAGGTCGAACAGCGCCGGGCAGACCAGGTTGCCGACGTTCTCGACGAACAGCGTCGAGCCGGGCGCGGGCGACAGCGAATGCAGCGCCCGGTGCAGCATCGACGCGTCGAGGTGGCAGCCGGCGCCGGTGTTGATCTGCACCACCGGTACGCCCGTGGCCTTGATCCGCTCGGCGTCCAGCAGCGTCTCCTGATCGCCTTCGACCACCGCGCACGGCCCGCCGAGGTCCCGGATGGTCCGCTCCAGCAGCGTCGTCTTGCCGGCCCCTGGCGAGCTCATCAGGTTGATCGCGAAGACGCCCGACTCGCGCAGGTGCGCGCGGTTGTGCGACGCGAGTTCGTCGTTCTTCGCCAGGATGTCCTGCTCCATCACCACCGTGCGGGTGTGGTCGGTGATCCGGACGTCCGAGTCCGAACAGCCGCAGGTGTCACACATGGCTGACCTCCACCGAGGCGATCCGCAGTTCCCGCCCCGCCAGCACCGCCGCGTTGGCGCTGCCGCAGGGACACAGCACGATGAAGTCGTCGAGGCCGAACTCCTCGCCGCAGTCGCGGCAGCGGGCCCGGCCCGGCGGCTCGGCGATGTCCAGCCGGGCGCCTTCGAGGGACGTGCCCGCGCACAGGACGTCGAAGCAGAACCGGACGCTGTCCGGCACCACCCCGGACAGCCGTCCGATCTCCAGCCGGACGCACGACACCGTCGCCTCGCCGAGGCGCGCGACGATCGCGTCGACGACCGACTGCGTGATCGCCATCTCGTGCACTAGCAGATCCTCGGCAGCGGGTCCCCGACCAGCAGGTCCACGATCCGGGTGCCGCCGAACGCGGTGTTCAGCAGCACGATTCCCGGCGGGTCGTCGGCGATCCGCCCGATCACGGCGGCGTCCGCGCCGAGCGGGTGCGCGCGCAACGCGGCGAGGGCGTCGGACGCCTGCGAGCCGTCGACGACGACCACGATCCGGCCTTCGCAGGCGACGTACAGCGGGTCGATGCCCAGCAGCTCCGACGCGCCGCGGACCTCGTCGCGGACCGGGACGGCGTTCTCGTCGACGACCACGGCGACCTCCGCGGCCTTCGCGATCTCGTTGAGGATCGTCGCGACCCCGCCGCGGGTCGCGTCGCGCATCGCGCGCACGCCGGGCACCGCGGCCAGCAGCCCGGCCACCAGCTCGTGCACCGGTGCGGTGTCGGACTCGAGGTCGGCGTCGATGTCCAGCTCGCCGCGGGCCAGCATGATCGTGACGCCGTGGTCGCCGATCGGCCCGGAGACGAGGACGGCGTCTCCGGGCTTCACAGTGGCCACGCCCAGGCCCGTGCGGGTGAGCACGCCGACCCCGGCGGTGTTGAGGTAGACGCCGTCGGCCTTGCCGCGCTGGACGACCTTCGTGTCCCCGGTGACGATCCGGACGTCCGCGGCGACCGCCGCGTCCTTCATCGATTCGACGATCTTCAGCAGGTCCTCGACCGGAAACCCCTCTTCGAGGATGAACCCGGCGGTCAGGTACAGCGGCCGCGCGCCGGAGACGGCGAGGTCGTTCACCGTGCCGTTGACCGCCAGGTCGCCGATGTTCCCGCCGGGGAAGAACAGCGGCGAGACCACGTACGAGTCCGTCGTCAGGGCCAGGCGGGCGTCGCCGACGGTCAGCGACGCCGCGTCTTCGAGCGGTTCGAGCAGCGGGTTGCGGAACGCGTCGAGGAACACGGCCTCGATGAGCGTGTGCGTCGCCTTGCCGCCGGCGCCGTGGGACAGCGTGATGCGCTCTTCCCGCACCTTCGCGCGCCGGCGCCGGGCGCGCTCGATGCGGTCGAGGACCTGCTGCTCGCGTTCGGTGGTGGTCATGCGCGGCTCGCCTCCCGGACGCGCTGCCGGCTGAACCGGCCGAAGTTGTAGTACGCCGCACAGGCGCCTTCGGGGGAGACCATGCACGTCCCGATCGGCGTCTCCGGTGTGCACGCGGTGCCGAACACCTTGCACTCCCACGGTTTCAGCACGCCCTTGAGCACCTCGCCGCACTGGCACGCCTTCGGGTCGGCGACGCGCACGCCGGGGACCTCGAAGATCCGCTCGGCGTCGAACGCGGCGTACTTTTCGCGGATCGCCATCGCCGAGTGCGTGATGAACCCGAGGCCGCGCCACTCGAAGTACGGCCGCAGCTGCATCACCTCGTTGATCACCTTCAGCGCCACGAGGTTGCCGTTCCACGGCACGACCCGCGAGTACTGGTTCTCGACCTCCGAGCGTCCCGAGGACAGCTGCAGCATCAACAGGTAGATCGACTGCAGGATGTCCAAGGGCTCGAACCCGGCGACCACGACCGGCTTGCCGTAGTCGCGGGCGATGAACTCGTACGGCCGGCAGCCGATCACCGTGGAGACGTGCCCCGGCCCGATGAAGCCGTCGAGCCGCAGGTCGGGGGAGTCCAGTATGGCCTTGATCGCCGGGATGATCGTCACGTGGTTGCCGAACACCGAAAAGTTCTCGATACCTTCGGCGGCCGCGCGCAGCAGCGTCATCGCGGTGGACGGCGTGGTCGTCTCGAACCCGATGGCCATGAACACCACGCGCAGGTCCGGGTTCTGCCGCGCGATCTTCAGCGAGTCCAGCGGCGAGTACACCATCCGGATGTTGGTGCCCTCGGCGTTGGAGTCGAAGAAGTTCCCGCCGGAGCCGGGCACGCGCATCATGTCGCCGAAGGACGTCATGAGCACCCCGGGCTGCCGCGCGATGTGGATGGCGTCGTCGACGCGGCCCATCGGGATCACGCACACCGGGCAGCCCGGCCCGTGCACCAGCGTGATGCTCTCGGGCAGGTAGTCCTCGAGGCCGTGCTTGTAGATCGTGTGCGTGTGCCCGCCGCAGACCTCCATGAACTTGTAGTGCCGGCCCGGCTCGCAGAGCGACGCGATCTTCGCGGACAGCGCGCGTGCCTTCTCCGCGTCGCGGAACTCGTCGACGAAACGCATGACGACTCCTCTATTCGATCCGGGATTCCAGGAGGGCGGCCATCTCGTCCTCGTACGCCTTGCCGATGCTTTCGAGGAACTCCAGGGCGGCCGCGGCCTCCTGTTCGTCTATTTTGGACAGTGCGAAGCCGACGTGGATGAGGACCCAGTCGCCGGGCTCGGGCGGGTCGTCTTCGAGCAGGCCGATGTTGATCTGCCGCTTGACCCCGCTGACCGAGACCTTCGCGAGGTCCGGCCGCTCCTGGCTGATTTCGATGACTTCACCCGGTATGCCGAGGCACATGGCTGGAGACCTCCGTGTATGGCAGCCGGGGGCAGGTGCCCCAGGCGAGTTCGGTGACGGCGCGGACCGCGGCCGGGACGGCCGCGGTCACCTCGGGCGACAACCCGATCCCTTCGTCGAGGCAGGCCGGTTCACAGCCGACGACGAGCACCCGGCCGGCGTCGCCGCCGAGCAGGCGCAGCAGCCGGAACACCGCGTCCGGCTGCATGCCGTGTGCGTCGATCGACGTCGTCGTGCGGTCTCCGGTGTCGGCTTCGATGAGCGAGAGGGTACCGGGCGGGCGGCCGTGGGGGGTCGCGTCGAGCAGGATCGTCGTGTCGTAGCCGCCCAGCAGGTCGTAGGCGAGGTGCAGGCCGGCGATGCCGTAGTCGGCGATCTGCACCCACGGCGGCAGGCCGGTCCCGGCCAGCTCCTTGACGACCTCCACGCCGAAGCCGTCGTCGCTCAGGAAGATGTTGCCGATCCCGGCGACCAGCACTCGTGGTCTCACTCCGCATCCTCCCGGGGTTCGATCTCGTCGGGGGAGAAGTACCGGTACCGGCCGTGCGCGTGCTGCAGGTCGGCGCCGGGGTCGTCGTCGAGGGTGACCGCGACGTGCGTGCCGCCGTCCACATCGGAGAGCACCAGCCGGACGGTGGCGGCCCGGCCGGTGAGGAACATGTCCTGGGCGTCCGCGCCGCGCAGGTTCGGCCGCAGCCGCACCTTCGACCCGGCGGTGATGCGGACGCCCGAGACGGTCACCGACGGCTCGACCGGCCGCAGGGACCGGATCGCGCCGTGCAGTCGTCCGAGCAGTTCCGGCGGCATCGCCTCGACGCGGTCGACGATGGCCGCCGCGCGCGGGTCGGTCGTCCGGGCCTCGCGCTTCTCCTCGTCGGTCAGCGTCATCGTGCGCAGCGTCAGGATCTCGTCGATCTCGGTGCCGTCGAACAGCTCACCCGGGCTTTCCGGCGCGATCGACGGGTCGTCGTAGAGGATGATCGGCGAAGCGAGCATCACCGTGCTGCGGGCGGTGTCGCCGATCAGCGCGGGCCACAGCCGTTCCTGACGGCAGGCTTCGACGGCCGGTTTCGCCCACTCCGGCGGGTCCAGCATCGACAGGAAGTGCCCGCTGTCGACGCTGAGCACCAGGTGGGCGGCGAGCAGCGAGTGCCGCAGAGCGTGCTCGCGGATGCCGTCCGAGTGCCACGACGTCGTGTTGTGCACTTCGACGCGCAGCCGGGCGCCGCCGAACGGTCCGTCGAGCGGGTCGACCCGGGCGATGAGAACGCCGGACAGTTCGCACACGTGGAACGGCTTCTCGACCGGGAGCCCGGAAAGCGGCAGGTCGAAGTCGATCTCGTGCTCGTCGGCTTCGTCCCACGTCGTGCCGAGCCGGGCCTTTGCCTGCAGGAACCGCAGCTCGACGTGCAGGACCGTGCGGTCCAGCGGCTCCACCAGGCATTCGACGCGGGCGGAGGAGTGCTCGCCGATCTCGGCCGAGGCGTACGACGGCGGCACCAGCACACCCCACTGCCAGCGCACCCGGTTCTTCGGCGCCGACGCCCGGTACGGGTAGAGGAGGTAGCCCTCGTAGAGCACGGCGTCGCCGACCGCGCGGGCCTGGTCGAGGGCGGTCACGACCCACCGGCCAGCAGCTGCTCGATGGCGGCCTCCCAGGTCGGGATCGCGTGTTCCGCCTTGTACTTGAGGAGCGCGTCGAGCGTCTCGTGCGGGAGCTTGATCCACCCGGCGTTCGGGAAGTAGCGGGCCATCAGCTCGTCCCAGACGGCCACCGGCATCCGGCACTCGGCCTGGGTGTGCCACGGCACCTGCTCGACCCAGAATCCCGGCCCGCCCTTGCCGAACACGGTCCCGCTGAACAGCAGCACCATCGGCACGACGCCGTCGGACAGCGCGTGGAAGTACTTGCCGGCCGCGACCTCGAGGTCGTAGGTGCACGGCACCTCGGCGTCGACCTCGGTGGCGCCGGTGAACGCCGGCACGGTGACCGCGACCGTCGTGAACTGGAACGGCTTCAGCGTCTCGCCCCACCGGGACCGGTCGCCGAAGAGGTGGGTGAGCAGCTCCGACTCGTCGTCGGCGTACCGGCGGCGCTGCGGCTCGATGCGGATCTGGACGCGCAGCACCATCGCGTGCACGGGCTGCCCGGTCAGCTCGGAGATCCGCAGCTTGAACGCCAGCGTCGGTGACGCGGCGTACTTCAGCGGCCGGACGTCGATGCAGTCGAAGCTCAGCTCAGCCATCGGCCACGACCTCGCTGCGCTCCCGCAGGCGCGCGAAGAACCCGTCGATCGCCTCGTGCGCTTCGGAGCCGCCGTCGAAGCCCCGCCACGTCGAGCGCACGAGCCCGACCAGCTCGTAGCAGACGTCGATCGGCACCAGGAAGCATTCGAAACCCAGGTCGAGCTGGTTCAGCAGCAGGGCCTCGACGTCGTCGGCGACACCGGCCGACGCGAGCAGGTCGTCGCCCGTGCCCAGCGGGAGCAGGGACTCCGTCGCACCCGCCGGGCTCGGGTAGAACGCGACCGTGCGGTCCTGGACGGAGTTCCGGAACAGGAAGGCCGTCCGGACCGGGATCCCGGCCGACTCCCACAGCGCCGGACCCGGGCCGTAGCGCGGCACGTGCCGGAACCGCTGCGGCACCGCCCGGTGCCGCTTCCCGCCCGCCCCGCGGTGGGTGAAGAGCAGGTAGCAGCCCCGGCAGGTGCACAGGATCGTCCGGGACTCGAGGTCGATGACGTGCCCGTGCTCCGCGCCGATCGGTTCCGCGCACATCTCGCACCGCTCGCCGGGCGTGGCGCGCGGCGGGGGAGTGCGGAACCTGCGCAGGCCGCCCGTCACGGGACCTCCACGGGGCACAGGGGCAGCAGCGGCCGCCCGCCCGGCCCGGCCGGTTCCTCGACCACGCCTTCGACGACGACGTCCGCGATCTCCGGCGCGACCTCGCGGACCACCCGCTCGATGGCGTGCTTCGCGGTGACCGTCGAGGACGGGCAGCCGTCGCAGCTGCCCTGCAGGCGCAGCCGCAGCACGCCGTCCTCGATGCCGACGAACTCGACGTCGCCGGCGTGCGAGCCCAGGTACGGCCGGACCTTGTCGAGGGCTTCGGTGACCCGCTCGTGCGTCGACCGCGGGTGCAGGTCGTGCAGCACGAGCAAGCCGCGGACGTGGTCGTCCTCGGCGAGGCGGTCCAGCACGGGCCGTCCGACGATCCGGGCGATCCGGGCGAGCCCGGCGCCGTAGAACTCGATCAGCGTGTGGACGAGGTCCTCGGCGAGCTCGGCGTCTTCGCCGGAGAACTCGCCCAGCAGCTGCTCGATGCGCTCGCCGACCCGGTCGACCTCGGTCATCCGAGCTCCCCGCCGAACGCGTGCGGCGTGTGCAGCCGCTCGAGCACCTTGCCCTTGCCGGTGTACATGTGGACGCCGCAGGGCAGGCACGGGTCGAAGCTGCGGACCGCGCGCATGATGTCGATGCCCTTGAAGTTCTCCTGCGTGTTCTCTTCGAAGATCGGCGTGTTCTGCACGGCGTCCTCGTACGGCCCCGGCGTGCCGAAGCTGTCGCGCACGCTGCCGTTCCACGGCGTCGGCGGGTACGGGTGGTAGTTCGCGATCTTGCCGCCCTTGATCACCATGTGGTGCGACAGCACCCCGCGGACGGCTTCGGTGAAGCCGCAGCTGACGCCTTCCTCCGGGACCTTGAACGGCTCCCACGTCTTCGTGTTGCCCTTGCGGACCTCACCGAGCGCCTGCTCGCCGAAGTGCAGCGCCATCGCGGCCGAGTACGCCTGGAAGTACGTCCGGGCGCGGTTGCGCTCGAGCGCGTTGCTCCACTGCGGGATCTTCCACTCGAAGGCGGCTTCGGGTTTGGTCGCCGTGCGCGGCAGGGTGATCGTGACGCTGTGCCCGGTCGACTTGACGTACGGCGTGTCGACCAGCCCGGCGAGCGCGGTGACCCACAGGCGCGCGATCGGGCCGCCGCCGGTGTCGAGGGCGAGGTGCTCCTTGCCGTCGAACCAGCGCGGGGACATCGTCCACGAGTACTTGCCGTCGAAGTCGCGCTTGGCCGGGCGCGGGATGGTGTGCTGGTTCCACGGGTGGCGCTGGTCGACCGGGTTGCCGAGCGGGTCGTGGGTGACGAACATCGGCTGGTCGGCCCAGTCCTCGTAGAACGAGCTGCCGAGCAGGATCCGGATGCCGAGGTTGATGTCGACCAGGCTGGTGGTGACGAGCTTGCCGTCGACGACCACGCCGGGCGTCACGAACATCTTCCGGCCCCACGCCTCCATGTTCTCGTAGGTGAAGTCGCAGTGCTCGGGGTCGTTGAGGCTGCCCCAGCAGCCGAGCAGGACCCGCCGCCGGCCGACCTCTTCGTAGCCGGGCAGGGCTTCGTAGAAGAAGTCGAACAGGTCGTCGTGCATCGGCAGGCAGCGCTTCATGAACTCGACGTAGCGCATCAGCCGGGTCAGGTAGTCGGTGAACAGCTGCACGGTGGCGACCGTGCCGACGCCGCCGGGGTACAAGGTGGACGGGTGGACGTGCCTGCCCTCCATCAGGCAGAACATCTCGCGCGTGCTCCGGCTGACCTGCAGGGCCTCGCGGTAGAACTCGCCTTCCAGCGGGTTGAGCGAGCGCATGATGTCGCCGATGGTCCGGTACCCGTGGTCGCCCGCGTGCGGTGCCTCGGTGCGGTTCGCCAGCTCCAGGACGCCGGGGTTGGTCTCGGCGACCATCTTCTCGCAGTAGTCGACCCCGACCAGGTTCTCCTGGAAGATGTTGTGGTCGAACATGTACTCGGCGGCCTCGCCGAGGTTGAGGATCCACTCGCCGAGGTGCGGCGGGCGCACGCCGTAGGCCATGTTCTGGGCGTACACCGAGCAGGTCGCGTGGTTGTCGCCGCAGATCCCGCAGATCCGGCTGGTGATGAAGTGCGCGTCGCGCGGGTCCTTGCCCTTCATGAAGATGCTGTAGCCGCGGAACACCGAAGACGTGCTGTGGCACTCGACGACCCGCTTGGCCGCCCAGTCGATCTTCGTGTAGATCCCGAGGCTGCCGACGATCCGGGTGATCGGGTCCCACGCCATCTCGACGAGGTCGGTCTTGTCCTTCATCTCGGTCATGACCGCACCCCTGCCTGGTAGCCGGTGTCGAGCTTGGTGCCCTTGTGCCGCCACTTCGGTTCCTTGTCGGCCTTGCGCTCGGTGATCTTCCGCAGCCGCCGGATCACCGAGCCGTACGTGCTGGCGGCGAACGACGACACCTGCGCGCCCGGTGGTTCGTCCATGAACGGCATGAACCTGTCCGGGAAGCCCGGCATGGTGCAGCCGATGCAGATCCCGCCGACGTTCGGGCAGCCGCCGACGCCGTTGATCCAGCCGCGCTTGGGCACGTTGCACTTCACGACCGGGCCCCAGCAGCCCAGCTTCACCAGGCACTTCGGCGAGCCGTACTCGGTCGCGAACTGGCCCTGCTCGTAGTAGCCGCCGCGGTCGCAGCCCTCGTGCACGGTCGCGCCGAAGAGCCACTGCGGCCGCAGGTGGTCGTCGAGCGGGATCATCGGTGCCTGCCCGGCCGCCTGGTACAGCAGGTAGGTGATGGTCTCGGACAGGTTGTCCGGGTGGGTCGGGCAGCCGGGCACGCAGACGATCGGGATGCCGGCGCCGGACTTCCAATCCCAGCCCAGGTAGTCCGGCACGCCCATGGCGCCGGTCGGGTTGCCCTCCATCGCGTGGATGCCGCCGTAGGTGGCGCAGGTGCCGGCGGCCAGCACGGCGAGCGCCTTCGGGGCGAGGCGGTCCAGCCACTCGCTGGTCGTCATCGGCTGGCCGGTCTCGGGGTTGTTGCCGAACCCGCACCAGTAGCCCTCGTCCTTGATCGCCTCGTTCGGGATCGAGCCCTCGACGACCAGCACGAACGGCTCCAGCTCGCCGCGGTCGGCCTTGTGGAACCACTCGATGAACGTGTCGGCCCCCTTGTCGGGACCGCACTCGAAGTCGATCAGCGGCCAGTGGACCGCGATCTTGGGCAGGCCGGGCAAGGCGCCGAGGACGATTTCCTCGATGCTCGGCTGGGTGGCCGCGGTCAGCGCGACGGAGTCGCCGTCGCACGACAGGCCCGCGTTGATCCAAAGGATGTGGATGGGCTGCTCTTCGGTCTCTTGAGCGTGCGTCACGGCTGATCACCCTTGGCGAGGTCGTCGAGTGCGCCGAGGGTCAGCTCCCACAGCGCGTGGTAAAGGGTCGTCTGGGCTTCCTGGATGCGGTGCACGGACGGGGACGGGACGACGAAGAGGTGGTCGATGCTGTCCAGCTCGGCCATCTTCCCGCCGTCGTAGCCGGCGATGCCGACGGTCACCAGGCCGCGCCGGGCGGCTTCGTCGAAGGCGCGCACGAGGTTCGCGGAGTTCCCGCTGGTGGACAGGCCCACCGCGATGTCGCCGGGCCGCCCGAACGCGCCGATCTGCCGGGCGAACACGACGTCGAACCCGATGTCGTTGGACAGCGCGGTGACCACGGCGATGTCGTTGGTCAACCCGAAGGCGGGCAACGGCCGGGCGTCGCCGGCCGGGCTCAGGAACAGGCTGGCCAGGTCCTGCGCGTCGGTCGAGCTGCCACCGTTGCCGAAGGCGAGCAGCCGTCCGCCGCCGTCGAACGCGCGCGCCAGGTCCTGCGCGCACGCGAACAGGCGCTCCCCGTCGGCCGCGAGCACCTCGGCCCGCAGCGCGACGATCTCGTGCACCTTTTCCACCGTCGACTGACGAACCCGGTCGAGGACGGCGTCGACGTCGCCGGAACCCGCGTAGAGGAACGGGTACAGCGCTTCGAGACCGTCCGCGTCCACGGGGGACTGTTCCCGTGTCATCGCGAGTCAGCTCCTCGGCTGAGGATTCTCCGGGCGGGGGTTCTCCAACCGGGCGATCGCTTCCCCGGCGTGCACCAGGATCCGGTCGCCGACGCCGGCTTCGACCAGCGCCACGCTCACCTCTTCGCGGCCCGAGCCGGTGTCGACGACGGCGAGCCCGAAGTCCAGGAGTTCGGCCACGGTCACCTCGACCGCGGTGTCGGAGCAGGTGATGCACACCCCGTCGTGGCAGACGGGGCCGGCTTCTCTGCCGGTCACGACACCACCTCCGGGGTCAGCGCGCCGGGGTGTTCGAAGAAGACGTGCACCAGCTCCCACAACACGTGGTAGGTGGTCACGTGCACCTCCTTGACGATCCGCGGGTCGGCCGAGCGGGCGGTGAAGACGTGGCCCAGCCCAGTAGTCGCGGCTATGGCGCCACCGTTACCACCGGTGAGGGCAACGGTGAGCATCCCGAGGTCACGGGCCGTTTCGAGGCCGCGGCGGACGTTGGCGCACGCGCCGTCGGCGGAGATGCCCAAGGCGATGTCGGCCGGCTCGCCGAGGACCCGCAACTGGTGGGCGAAGACCTCTTCGAGGCCGGCGCGGCCGGCGATGCCGGTGACGGTCGCGACGTCGGCGGTCAGCGAAATCGCCGGCAGCGCGCGCTTGCCGACGATCACCGGGTGGACGAACTCCACCGCCACGTGCTGGGCGTCGGTGCTGGGCCCGCCGTTGCCGAACACCACCAGCTTGCCGCCGCGCTGGAAGCGGCGGGCCATGTCGTGGCACGCCTCGGCCACCGTCCTGGCGTCGTCGGCCAGGGCGAGCACCGGCGCCTTCCGGCGCTCGAAAAGAGCGCCGACGGAGTCCGGGTGGTTCGGTGACCACGGCATCGCGGTGCTTCCTGCTCCTCGGAGGGGTGAGCCCATCCAGGCTAGAGCTGTGAGTTGGAGCACACAATAGCGTTTTCGGCTCCGGCGTAACCGCTGCTCGCCCTGCCCGTCGGTCATGACCGGCGGCCGGGCACTCAGGGGTTGTCCGCCGAGCCGAAGTTTCGGGGAGAAGCAAAACGTTTTTGGCGAAGTTGACGTTGTTCGCGCGCCGCTGGCACCTTCGACCCCACGAGAGTTTTTCACCCGGCTGGGGGGGTGAAGGCGTGCGATTCCGGGCTCTCGGGAGCGCGACGGCTCAAGGGGAACGGGGAACTTGCCGGTATTCAGGCCCTTTCGCACGAGTGGCTCGGCGGTGAAATCCGCCGGTGTCCGCGCGGTTTCCCGACGGTGACAATTCCTCCTTTGTCGCGGCTCCGGTTCCGGTCGAAATAGAGAGAAAGCGGGTATTCGTCATGAGATGGAAAACCAAGGTCGTTGCCATGGCCGCGTTCGCCTTGTCCGCGGCACTGGCCGGGGCCGGGCCGGTGTCGGCCGCCCCGGCGGCCCAGACCGTCGAGGTCGCCGCGCCGGCGGGCAGCGGCCTCGCGCCCTACGTCGCCGTGATCACGCCGGTCACCGCCGAGCGGCTGGGGAACAGCTGGCACGAAGGGTGTCCTGTCGGGCCTGATCAGCTGCGGTTGGTGAGCTTGAGCCACTTCGGTTTCGACGGTGCGGTGCACCGGGGTGAGCTGGTCGTCAACGCCGACCGGGCGACCGAGGTCGCGCGGGTCTTCGCCGATCTGTACTTCGGGCGGTTCCCCATCGAGCGGATGGAGACGGTGGAGAAGTACAACTCCGACGATGACGCCTCGATGGCGGCGAACAACACTTCGGCGTTCAACTGCCGGGCGATCACCGGTGGTACCGCCTGGTCGAACCACTCCTACGGCCGGGCGATCGACATCAACACCGTGCAGAACCCCTA